>JAPLMD010000058.1 GCA_026387235.1 Candidatus Omnitrophota bacterium | reverse complement strand
TTTCACTTCGTTTAGCATTGCCCTGGTCCTGAGGAGCACATTCGCTTCGCTCAGTGTAAACTCCGCGACGAAGGGCGAGCGTCAAAACGGAGCAAAATTTCCTCGCTGGGGAAATTTTGCGTCCTTGAAACCTGCTGGGCTAGGCAGAGCTAAAACGTAGCCTAATATTAAAAATATTACAAATTTTAACGTTCGAATACCACCCAGATTTTCTTTTCGGCTAGAACCTTGTCTTTTTCTAATATCTGGCCGGTAACAATAATTCTATAACAGCCTGAGTGCACTGTAACAAGGTTTGAAATCTGCCTGAATCTGTTCTTTTTATCCGTATCGTTTGAACCGAGCGCGTGTGTGGCAATAAGATCACCTATACCTAAATTAAGGCCGTTTTTATTTCCAAAAACCCTGTTATTAATAATGCTGTCCGCTATGGCATCATCTATGCCCGGTAAAGCGCTAAGAACTTCCCTGGAAGCTGTATTTATATTTATTCGTCCGTATAAATTATTCACCGGGTCCAGCCTTATGAAATCAAAATGCGCCGCGCCTGTCTCTGAAGCATTCTTTACCTTTATTTCCAAAGCATCATTCGGCGCGGATATATCACTGCCGGTTCCTATTTCTATATTCCCAAATATTATCCCGCCGTCCGGTCCGGGAGTCAGCCCGGGAGTAAAAGCCGTCCACGTATCATTCGCAAGATGCATTGATATGGCTATTGCCTCTCCCTCTTCTCCGAATACTTTTAATTTGTAATATCCATTTTTCAAACCGTCCTTGACTTCCCATTTCCATGTGCCGATTGAATCTTTCTTTCCGCTCTCGCACCAGTCTGTAAAAGGCGCCGCTCTCTGAACAACTTTCCAGCCTCCTTCAAAGCCTTTTACAATTTTATTTTCTGCCTCCAGCCTCAATCCGAACACAGTAAGCCTGTCCGCTATCTTTGCGACATCTTCCAAAGGTATGGTTTTCCAAGGCTCGATCCCGAGCGGAATAAAAGCAATCTCTCCGATTGACGAAAAATTCTTATTTTTTATATTAACCTCTGTATCATAATGTTCTATAATATCTTCTCCGATTTGTTCCTTCATTCCGTCATTGTTATTCGGAAGGCCCGGGGTCCCGCCTTTTCTTGCGGCAGAAGCATGCCAGTTATCGGGTATGCCGTTATTATTTGAATCCATTACGTAGCTTGGATCTGATTTTTCCAAAGCCCTGTAATCAGCTACATTACCTGTGAAATATTCCTGTTTATCCACGATATGGCCCATTGGATCTTTAAGCGTTATGAAATTACCTCCCATAAAAGAATCATCGCTCAATAAATCAGTGCTAGGGGTAATAGCCCTGAGGAAATGCAAGGTCGCGGATTTTTCTTTGCCCCATATTGAAATAAAGGATATGCCATTATTAGCTACTCCGCCCTGCATATCATCTTTATCGACACAAAGCGCAAGGTGTTCATGCGGACCGATTGTTGTTCCGAGAGGAATTGTAGCAGGCCACCCTTCCTTGCTCGGCCCTTCTACGGTCCAGCCGCTCAGATTCACTTCTCTAGGCGTAAGATTTATTAGTTCTATATATTCCCCGTCAGGCTCCTGCTCCAGTTCTACTGACTTAAAATACACAGGTCCTGTTTCCCGGTTATTCTGGATCCTTATGGTAATTTTCCCGCCTAAGACAGTAATAACTTTTCCGCCTCCGAACAAATCACCATCCATCACATTAGCTGAACGAGAACCTCCCATTCCTACATCTCCTATCTCCTGGCCGCTCGTACCCGAAAATAACCTTATATAATATCTGCCGTCAGGGATATTCTCCCACGTCCATTCGCCTTCTCCTGTTTTGCCTCCCTTAGGCTCATTATTCTGATATAATCCATTTTGCCATGTCCAGTTTCCACCCGGAGCTTGTCCGCTAAAAACGTTTCTGGAAAAAGCAGGCCTTACCATTATCTCGTTAATCCTTATGCCTTCAACACCTCTTATTTCAGTTACGCTAAAATTCTGCTGTCCAAGCCTAGGGTATAATTCCAGATAAGAAAAATAACACGGATCCCCTGAACTATTTACAATAGATAAATTCAAGATCTTATTCTCAAACGAAATAGGCCCAATTCTTAATATCTCGCCGTGTTTCACGGAATTTTGAGTCAGATTATTTACAGTGACATCGCCTACTAGTTTATCTTTTATTCCAAATATGCCTATATAATACTCGCCTTCCGGCAGATTGATCCAGGTAATGGCATACGGCTGGCCCCCAGTTACATCGCTTTGATAACAATTCCCTTTCCATATCCAATCTCCGACAGATCCCCTATTTATAGCCATAAGCCTGTTATATAATTTTGGCATGACGCTCTGGCTAAAATCGTCGTCGCGGCTGTCTATTATATTAACCGCTTTTTGAAAAGGATCCCTTACGCCGGCATCCTGAAGCAATATTGCAAGAGTCTGCGCATCTATGGAATTTATATTATTTTTTAATCTGCCTTCCACGTCTACATTCCTGTCGGCCGAATACGTTGTTATATAAGCGCATAATTGCTGCAGATTTTGTCTTGGGATTGATTTTATTTTGCTTATTTCGAAAGGTGTTTCAAGCGCCTTGTCATCTCCGTAAAGATTAAACGGATCGTATTCCATTGGCTCATCTATGCCTTCGCCTGCTTCATCTATAATGCCATTCGCGTTATAAAAAACTGGTTTCATCTTTCACTAGAACAGCGTATCTTCCTACGATTTCGCCTTCTTCGCTGTACACATTCAGCCATTTTGAATCAGCCTGGCCGTCCCCATCATTATCTACATCGCCGCCTGCAAAGATTGTGCGCCATTTGTCTTCAAAGCTATCTATGTTCCTGTCATCTTCTTTTAAAATCTGCTGAGCATACGTAATGCCTGCCTGGCTGAGATAAGACGCCCTGGTAGATTCCAAATAATTAGCCGCAGCTTTCAGGTCCAGCCTCATTGTAAACGCAAAAGAAACTGCCATTATGCCCGCAATAGCCAGGACGCTTATAACAAGTATCAATGCTATGCCCTTTTCTTGCCTCATATCTTTTCATTATACAAAGTAGCTTCTGGATTTGCAAACAAAAACCCCGCATCTCCTAAGAGATGCGGGGTTTAAAACTTATCGGACAGGTAAATCACGCCCGGACGATTACTTTCCTTTTAGCTTATCCACTAATTCCTGCATCAACTTCCCGGCTATATCCTTTGAGCCAAGGCCGATTGCGATCGCAACCGCCAGACCTACGGCTCCAAGTAAAACCGTAATAGTTGTATTCAATATCGCAGTAGCTATATTCAATTGTTCCAGGGTCATGATAATCGCGAATATTACTATCACGGTCTGCGTCACCTGGCTTAGTAATTTTGACTGTTTTATGCCTGCATTCATAGAAGCTGTCATAACAATCGAACCTATAACGCTCGCGAAAAATATACCGAGGGTAATTATAAAAATAGCCGCGATGACATTCGGTATATAAAGTATTACCTTATCCAATAGAGACGCCACGACTGTCATGCCAAGCGCATTCAAAGCAGCCATGAATACAAGCAGCATCATTACCCAATAGATAAGCCCGCCTATTAATTCTGAAAGACTATTCTTTATCCCGCCCTTTCTCAAGACATCAGCAAGCCCTGATTTCTCGCTTGCGCCGTCAAACTGTATCATCTTCAATAGCTTCACAACCGCATTCTTTAATACCGCTGCTATGATCCACCCTACTACAAGTATTACCAATATACCTACCAAAGTAGGTAAAAATGTAGCAGCTCTTACCAGCATAGCTTTAACCGGTTCAACTACTATTAAGCTCCAGTCCATATATACGCCCCCCTTTCTACATTCGCCCGCCACAGAAACAATGGCGGGCTCAGCCCTTCGGCTTAGCTCAGGACTTTGTATTCCGCCCAAGGAACCCCGGGCTTCAGCCCGGGTAAGCTCCATTTTCTAAACTATAAAGTATATCCTACGTTTACATAATCGTCAAGGGTAGGGGTTATTTCTTGGCTTTGCCTTGGCCGGCAACAGAGGCTATTGCTGACTGAATCTTTTCCTGATCTCCAAGGTAGTAATGTTTTATTGCGGATAGATCTTTGGTGAGTTCGTAAACTAGCGGGATACCTGTGGGGATGTTTAATTTCACTATCTCTTCTTCCGATATATTATCCAAATATTTTACAAGCGCTCTTAAACTGTTCCCATGCGCAGTTATAATAATTTTTTTGCCTGATTTTAATACAGGCGTGATAGTGTCTTTCCAGTAAGGCATAACCCTTGCAACTGTCTCTTTTAAACTTTCCGTTAAAGGTATGTCTTTTTCACTAAGGCCTTTATATCTTGGATCATTCCCTGGGTATCTCGGGTCTTTTTTATCCAGAGCCATTGGAGAGATATCGTAACTTCTTCTCCAGATTAATACCTGCTCCTCTCCAAACTTCTGAGCCATCTCTGATTTATTCAAGCCTTGTAATGCCCCGTAATGCCTCTCGTTTAACTGCCACGCATTATATATAGGTATATACATAAGGTTCATTTCATCTAAAACAGCCCAAAGCGTCCTTATTGCCCTTTTGAGTACAGATGTAAAAGCTATATCAAATACATAACCTTCCTTCTTCAGGGTCCTTCCTGCTTCTTCAGCCTCTTCCATGCCTTTCTCAGACAAATCCACATCAGTCCATCCAGTGAATTTATTTTCCTTATTCCACACGCTTTCCCCGTGTCTAAGAAGAACTAATTTTATATTACCCATGCTAATCCCTTTCTAAATTTTCTAAATACGCTATTAATATACACCAGGCTGGGTTAAAAATCAAAGGAAATTAAGAAATTATAAATCATCCCTTGCAGCAACTGCAGCAGTAAAACTTGATGATGGGCCATATTTTCTTTCCAATCCTTGCTCCCAAAGTTCAATAAGACCTGGCCCCTGCCGGGTTGAAATATTAGCATTAAGCATTCCTGTTTTTAATGCATTATAAAAAAGCCTTCTTCTCGAATTATCGTCCTTTAAAGCGTTGCCTGCGCTTTCTATTGCTTTAATCAAACCCTTTACCGTAGGCTCTGCAGAATAACCTAATATTTCTGTTAAAAAAGAACGTATGGATGAATATTTTTCGTGATATTCCAGTTTTCCGTCTTCTTTGATTTTAGTAAGCCAATCTATAATCTCCCCGGCATTATCTATGCCTTTAAACACCCCTATAATATATTCAAAGTAATCTTCGAGAGGGTTGTATATTACTTCTATATCTGTGCTGTTTATCAATTCATCCCATTTATTGAAAAAATGCCGCAATCCTGCAGAATTTGCCTTGCGGTTTCCTTGTGAAGTATTAAACCCAAAAGGTATTGCGCCATTTCTGCCATTTTCTAATAATCTTTCTTTTGTAGCGCTATCTGTACTATCCAAAAATGGCTTAACCATATTCTGTATTTCCGGTTCCCCATATTCAACTCTGAAGCCATTCCCATTTATAGGGTCTTCATTAAAATCTATCAATAACTCAGGGATAACTCCGTCTGGAGTGGCTATTATAATAGCTCCATTTACCAAGCCTTTGCTTGGGCTCGTAGGCCCTGCTTCCTGTCCTTCATTAGAAAGCATTATTACAATATCATCGCCTTCGTAAATAAGATGGGCGCTAAAAATATTATAATCTGGAAGCACTGCAAGGTAACCTGGATTCGAATC
Source organism: Candidatus Omnitrophota bacterium (assembly GCA_026387235.1). Lineage (GTDB taxonomy): Bacteria > Omnitrophota > Gorgyraeia > Gorgyraeales > Gorgyraeaceae > UBA10183. Next base: position 17,048 of record JAPLMD010000058.1, on the reverse strand, counting down.
TGCTAAATAACGCGAACCGTTTATCTGAATTTTTCCATAATCCCTATTATTTCTAGCGAAAATCCTTCCGCCAACTAAAAAGCCTATATCTAATCTTCTAATCCTTTCTCTATACTTATTGCTTCCTAACATTGCATTTATTATATCTACCCTTTTGTAAGGCACAACCCTCCTTGTCTGAGAAGCTATTTTAAATGCTGGGTTCAACATAGTTCCGTGAGACCTCCTCCAAGTCTCAGAGATACTTCGTTGTCTTTCCTTGGCTTTAAGCATATCGCTTATAAAAGCCTCGCGAATATTATCATCGTTATCTAATTTTACAAACAAATCATTATCATCTATGGCCTCTAGAATTAAAAAATATTTTTCATACACCTTCTGCATCTCTTCGCCTTGCCAGTTATTTATATATTGGCCTTCGCTATTTTTCTTTGATATATTGTCAGGTATTTTATCTTTGAACTTAGACATAACATATTTTCTTAATATATCTGTGTGAGCCAATGAACAACCTGTTATCTCATCTGATTCCTGGCCAATAAGATCCGCCAGTATTATTAGTCCGTTTTGAACTATGGAGGGCCTGTATTCTTCTTTAATCCCTATTATTTTATACAAAAACTCCGGGAGCATCGGCATACCAGCAGCTACGACAGTATGATTATAATGATGTATAAATATATCTTTAAACACAGGGTCTCTGCTGTATTCATCATCGATGACTTCCGGAACTAAAAAAGCTGTATACACCTCGCTTAAACTGAATAAAAAATTTTCTTTGGTTTTCCCTGCCTCTTTCAAATGTTTTAAAAATTCCAAACTTGCCTTGCGATATAAAAGAAGCTGTTGCGCAAGATAGACTACATTATCAGGATATGCGCCATCAAATACTTCAGGGCAGCATATCCAATAATCAGATGGAGAAAATGGATCCATATATATTACAACATCTACTTCAATCTGCTCATTAATATTATCCCTGTTAAATATTTTTGTCCTAAATTTAAGCTGGGGTTCGCCCATGGTTTCTAATATGGCGCTCACCAAAGATTTATCTATGTCACCCGCTCCTTTAATCTGCCTGCCATATAATGGGCTAATAAATACAGGATCAACTCCTTTTTCCCTCCATGATTCTCCCAGGTCTCTTTTTATATTACCAAGCCCGCCAGCCATTGTAAGCTGGGCAATACGGCCAACCGCAAGCTCTGCTTGTTCTGGCGTATAACCTTTTTTTATGAACCCGCTGTAAATATTCTCAAGAAAGGGCCTTGAAAAGGCTTTCTCCAGGTGGAATATGCCAACGCTTCTTTCCGCCACCAATGGAGCAAATTTATTAGTCCAATCCATATCTTCATATCTATTCATTACCTTTAAATAAGCAAGATAATCCCTCTGGCCTTTTATTTCCATTGTATATTTTTTAAGAAAATTTATATACTCTGATATTCGCGGAGCATAAGGTTGATGAGTAATGGCATACCTAGTAGCATGCGCGCTATCCTGCGCAATCCTTTCTTCTGTCTCCAGATCTTCTTTGCCCCCTCTCTCATGAGCCAGTTTTTCTGATAATAGAGAAATTATAAGTTCAGATACAAGGATTGGGTTTTCCTTGGCTATCATTTCTTCTAAATCAGAAGCATTTAGGACTATAAAACCGTCTTGCCTGTGACCGCCTGCAAGATAATCATATTTATCCGCTAAAATTATTGTTATATCTTGAGTTAAGTTTCCTTCATATAGAGACCCTGAACGGGCAACAGCTTGTATCAATAAATCCTGTTTTTCTTTTATATACTCCGCTAATTTTGACCTCTTTGCCGGGCCACGGATAGTAAAAGTTAGATTTAAACCAGATATATTTTCAATCTTAACTAACCCATCTAATCCCTGTTCTATTCTTTCTCTTTCTGTAATACTATAAGCCTTGCTATCGACGGTAAATTTTTCAGTCTTTTGCTCTGTGCCATTTGCAACAGAAAAGCTATTATTGCGGGAGTAAAGAAAAAATTTAAGAATAGAAGTGCTGGTTGTGCTGCTGGACAAAAGCGGCACCCTTAGTCCATAATCTATATTTCTCTTATATGTTTTATATATAACATCTTTGGGAGATAATAAAGAAGTGAAAATAAATATCTGGATTAATGCGCAGGATATTATCTTTTGGATTTTAGGGTGTATGGAGTTTATCATATATTACAACTTCTTCTTAAATATCTTTTATAAAGTATACTATTAGTTTAGCACATATTCATACTTCTGTCAATTTCCAAAAACAATAAAATTACTTAGGCAGGGTTATTGATGTCTGAGCCTGGTATTTGCCTTTGCGGTCAGCATAGGTAGTTTCGCATTGTTCGCTTGACTCAAAAAATACCACCTGGGCCAATCCTTCATTTGCGTATATCTTCGCACTGGAAGGTGAAGCATTGCTTATCGCTATGGTAAGATACCCTTCCCATGACGGCTCAAGCGGCGTAACATTCACTATCACGCCTATCCTGGCATAAGTGCTCTTGCCAGTGCAAAGCGCCAGGACATTAGACGGCATTTTAAAGTATTCAAACGACCTTGCTAAAACAAAAGAATTCTTCGGAATTATGCAAGAGCTGCCTTTAAAATCTTCGAATAAATCAGGCCTTATGTTTTTAGGATCAATTATATCTTTATTGGAACCTTTGAATACCTTAAATTCATCAGCTATCCTTATATCGTAGCCATAACTGGAAAGGCCGTATGAAATATTATTCTTCTTTATCTGATCAGGCTCAAATGGTTTTATCATATCATGTTCTAAAGCCATTTTTTTGATCCAGATATCAGGTCTTATTGACATATTAACACTTGGAGTATCCGCAGGAGCGGCAGACCACGCAGCCTTCTTCGTGCCTTAAAGCAGCGCCGCAATCAGGACACACGCCAACTACTGTGCCCAATTTATCTTCTATCATGGTATGGGGGGAATGTTTTTCCAATGCCTCTTCCTGGTGATGCATCTTTCCGTTACCAAGCCTTAATTCCAAGACCCTCGCAATAGCGTCAGAGCACGAAAAGATCCTTCCGCTTTTTTCCCAGGAAGGAGATGGGCAGCGTATGCCTCTTAATTGTTCCACTATTTTGTTATTTTCCACTCCGGAACGAAGCGCCAGAGATACAAGCCTTCCTATTGCTTCTAACTGGCTTGCTGCGCAGCCGCCGGCTTTACCCATCTGAATAAATACCTCGAAAGGCAAAGATCTATCATCTACATTTATCGTAATGTAAAGATTACCGCATCCTGTCGCAACCTTTGTAGTAGTACCGTTTGTGACAACAGGCCTTGGCCTGGGAGCAACGCTTTTCTTCTCATTCAGGTCATCAGGCGCTGAACTTGCCTTTACTTCTTTTTTTGTTGAATCATTAGAGCTTATGTTTAGCACCTGTTCCTCCCTGCTTTTGTCTCTGTAAATGGTTACCCCTTTGCATCCTAACTTGAAAGCCAGCATATACACCTCTCTCACATCATCTTTTGTGGCATCATGCGAAAAATTAACAGTTTTTGATACAGCATTATCGGTATATTTCTGGAATACCGCCTGCATCCTTATATGCCACAAAGGAGCTATGTCATGAGATGTAACAAAAATCTTCCTATATTTTTCAGGAACATCTTCTATGTCCTTAATAGAGCCCTTTTCTGCAATTTCCTCCATGAGTTTTCTTGAATAAAACCCATCTCTCTTTGCAACCTCTTCAAACAATGTATTAACTTCAACGAGTTTATCATTATCCATTACATTTCTGTAATACGACAATGCAAATAATGGCTCAATACCGCTTGATGTGTCGGAGATAATGGAAATCGTTCCGGTCGGAGCGATTGTCGTAAGAGTGGCGTTTCTTAATTCGCTAGCCCCTTCTTTTGCGAATATACTGTCTTTAAAAGAAGAAAAAGCCCCTTTATTTCTGGAAAGCTCCTGCGATTTAACCCTGGCTTCGTCAGATATAAATTTCATTATTTTCTCGCCGAGCTGGACTGCTTCTTCGCTATTATAAGGTACCTCAAGTTTTATAAGCATATCTGCCCAGCCCATTACGCCAAGGCCTATTTTTCTATTGGCCTTTGTCATCTTCTCTATTTCTTCGAGAGGAAACTTATTCATGTCAATTACATTGTCAAGAAAATGAACACCTGCATGCACAAGGTCTTTCAACTTCTGCCAGTCAATTTCTTTCCTGTCATTTTCAGACACCACCTTGGAAAGATTTATGGACCCAAGGTTACAGCTTTCAAACGGCAAAAGCGGCTGTTCTCCGCAATTTGAAATGCATAATCCATTGCAAATAAATGAGTTAGAACGATTTTCTGTTAAATCATAAACTTCTTTCTCTCCAATTTTTTCTATACTCTTGACCTCTTCTTCGAATTTATCTTTATAATAATTTTTACCATAAAATTTTCTTACTTTTTGTTCATGCTTATTGCATAAGAACCCTACATCCTCAAAAAATCTTAAAACCGAATCTCTGGATATCTCAAGCTCATAGCATATACCATCTAGATAGTACTTTTTGGCCTCTCCATTTTTATTTGTATATTCAAATCCATATCTTCCTTTTCTACATCTATTGTATATCCTAGATTTTATGCCCAGATTTAAGAGCAATAATTGCGTATCTTTTAATAATTTTAATGACTTGGCGGTTAGCCGAACATAAGAAGAGTGATGTTCTTTATAATTAGCTGTCCCGTCTGCGCTAAACAACCCCTGCAAAAATCCCACCACTGTTTCTTTTGGAGCTGTGTATATAAATTTTGGGATATCTTTCTCATCTGACTGCCAGGGCTTAATGCCAAGGTATCTAAAAAACTCTACAAAATATTTACTGTGGTATGAAAGATGATATACCCCGTTTTCTCTTTTCACCTCTTTAATATCATAACCATACCAATTATTGAGTATTGGTTTTAAATAATCCAAAATCGCCCTATCGTCCTCGCTAAATGTTAAACCCAATCTACAATCTTTATCTCCTTCTCTCAACCAGCCGTCACCAACAACCCATCCTAATATTTGACCCAGTTCTTTACTCCATTGAGAAGGCAGATTAAGCCTGGACCTTTTACCATTATCCCCTATAAAATCATTTATAACCGGAAATGGCAAGTCTTTATCTTCACTAAATTTACCTTCACCTGACTGGAGCAATGCCTTATGCTTCTCTTTATCCAGGTCTATTAGTTTTACCCATCCCTCATTCGTCATTATCTTATGATCAGCTGTCGCCTCTAACTCATAGCCTGAGATAGTAGTTAATTTAAAAACCTCTTTATTGCCACTACAAAATGCCCTGCTTATCGAATTAAAGGTTATGCCACATTTTGTCTTTAACGCAATGCCCCCTTCCTCTTTTTGTGAATACAGAATTTCAGGAATCCTGTCATCAGTTGCGATTCTAAGTCCACCCTCGCCAAAATATCTAACTATATCCTTCATCCTCATAAGGCCATGCTCTGTAGAAACCCGGGTATCACCTGTAACACAAGGATTTGTGCTTTCGATCTCCCCGAGTTTCGGAGTAGGGTTATCTTTATTTATCCTGTCTATAAAAATAATTCCTGGCTCTCCGTTTTTCCATGACAATTCCACTATCAGGTCAAAAACTTCTTTGGCCTTTATTTTTTTAACTTCCTTTTTGTTATGCGGATCTATCAAAGAATATTCTTCATCAGCTATAACCTTATTCATAAAATCTTCAGTTACCGCTATAGAGATGTTAAAATTTGTTATCTCCTTGTCATTTTCTTTACACCTGATAAATTCTAATATATCAGGATGGTCCACGCGAAGAATTCCCATATTTGCCCCGCGCCTGGTTCCGCCCTGCTTGACTGCCTGAGTAGCCGCGTTGAATACCTTCATAAAAGAAACTGGGCCGCTTGAAACACCTCCGGTAGACCTTACAACGCTATTCTTGGGCCGTAACCGCGAAAAACTAAACCCAGTTCCTCCTCCGGACTTATGAATCATAGCGGTGTTCTTTATTGCGTCAAAAATAGACTCCATGGAATCGCCTATAGGCAGGACAAAACAAGCTGATAACTGCCCAAGATCTTTTCCTGCATTCATAAGGGTAGGGCTATTGGGCATAAATTTAAAATTAGACATGATCTCGTAAAATTCATTTTCTGTTTCTTTTATCTCCAGGCCGCTTGCGCCGTACAACTTGTCTGCTTTTGCTATGTAGCGGCTCACCCTTCTAAACATGCCTTCAGGCGTCTCAATAACTTTCCCATCCTTATCTTTCATGAGATATCTTTTCTCAAGAACCTTAAAACAATTTTCCGAGATATTCAATTTCTTTTCAACCTTAGTTTTCAATTCCATTTTCTTTCTCCGAATATTACGAGGTTTTTTATTTCTCACTTAACAAAATTATAAAAATAAGTATATCACTTGCCAATTAGATGTCAAGTTAAAAAAACACAATATATTGATATTTTTTTATCGACGATACCTATATGTTGTGGTTAGATGATATCGACGCTGGTTTCGGGAATCCAGCCTTTCAGGTCCCTTGAAAGATCTATTTCATACCACCCCTGGACCTTTTTTATTACACTTGCCTTTGCGCCTTCGTGAAGCGTAAATTGTAAAAGATAATCCTCTTTCGGCCCGCTTCTCACATCCACTTTTTCAACCACAATAATTCCTGTTTTTGCAAAGTTTTCATCTTTGAACTTTGCGGATAAAAATATAAAAAATACAAGAAGCATAACGCCAAACGAGCCGGCAGTATAAAATACAACTCTCCTTTTTGAAACAAAAAATATTGAAAAAATTAAAAGCAATATTATTGCGAGATAGAAAAATGAACATATTGCCGTAAGCTCATTCAAGGTCATTCTGTCGTAAAGAAAAAATATGACGCTAAGCGCAAACCCTCTTTCAGCTGTATCTATTTTATCAACAGCCATTGACCTGGCAAGTTTTAGATTAAATCGTATATCCCTGTCGCGCGGATCCATCCTTAACGCCCTTTCATAATTTAAAACATCCTTTCCTATTTTTTTCAATTTGAAATAGCTGTTGCCTAAATTATAAAATACCTCCGGGCTGACTTCGTTTATCTCAAGGAGCTTCTCGTAGCTAGAAACCGCCTGGGCATAATCTTCATCTCCATAATTTGAATTGCCTTTTTTATAAAGCTCTTCCGGGTTATCAGCTGCCATTAAAATCCCTGGGAATATAAAAAATATCAAAAAATAAAACGCGAGGATCTTTTTCATATATATCTCTCCAAGGCGTTTATAACCTCTCCCGCTTCCTTCAAAGTGCGGGCCATATCATCATTTGTAAATCTAGCTGACGCGAATCGCGCCATATCGCAATCGTCAAACAGCATCTTTACTTTTTCGATAACTTCCTTATCAATTCCTATATTTCTCAATCTCTCTTCCAACGAGTCTTTAGTAATAGACGCGTGAGGTATGTTTAATTTATCGGCTATGTATTCTATTACCGCCTTATAAATCTCTGAATAAAATTCCTTTACCATGTTTTTATGCATTATCTTCTTGGCGCCTTTAAGCCTTTTCGAAGCAGTCCCTCTTGCGCGCAAAGATCTGGCATACCTTATATCAGTCCTCAGCCTGTTTCTGTATAATTCGTATAAATACAGCGCAGCCAGTATAAAAAGCGGAAATATGTTTATTAATAAGAATATTTTATTTTTATATAAAAAATCATTTTTAGGCCTGAATTGCGCCGGGAAAATTTTTATGTACGCTATGTCTTTTTTTAGAATCTGGACTTCTTCCTTAGAGGGGGACAGCGTAAAGGCAGTTTTCTCAACTGGTTCTTCTTTTGATTTTGTAACGTTTATAGCTACGGTATGCAATCTCTTCTGCACGTAATCTTTCAGGACAGGATCAAAATAAGAGTATTCTATGGGTCCTAACGTAAAACTCCCTTCTTTCTTCGGGATAAGCATCTTTTCAAATATTTTTTCGCCTTGGACCACGTAATTATCTTTTGAGATATTCTCGGAACTTCCTGATTCGTAAAATTTAACATCCTGAATCTCGGGCACGATAGGAGAAGCTATTGTCTTGATGTTGCCTTTTCCTTTTATCTTGATTTTTAGGCTTATGGGCTGATTTTCTTCTATTGTATACTTGTCAATGTTCAAAGAGACGTCAAAATCCCCCACGTCTCCCTTAAAATTTACAGGCTTATTCTGTTCCGGCAAGGGCATAATCTCTACTTTTATAGGATCTGTCCCGAGCATTACCTGTTTGCCTCTTTTAAACATGCTGAACGGGCCTTGATCAAACGCGTCAAAAGGATTATTTGAAAAACCTCTATCTATGCCTTCTACGGTTGCCTCTAATTTCGCAGGGCCTATGGTAAATTCCCCGGAACCAATGGCAAATAAAGCAGTTTTAATTTCCGTTACAAGATACCTCGCTCCGTTTATAACCTTATAATACTTTCTCTGCGGAGGCATATCCTCTGTCCAAAAACCCGTAGCAGAAGGAGGGCTATACACCGGATTGTCGAATAAATTAATTGCCTGGTAAACTGCAAAGGTAAGCGTTATTTGCTCATTCACATATGCCCTGAGTTTATCTACGTATGCTTCTATAAAAAGCTCTTTTCCGCGTTCGGGCTGAACGCTGCCCTGTTCTTCTGATTCAGAAGACGGCGGTATCTGAGAAGCCTGTGTTTGCGGCTGCTGCTGAGCGCTTCTCGGCAATACCTTTATATTTACAGGCCCTGCTGAATAAGTTTTGCCTTTATAATCAATGTTGAAAGGCCCTAAGACATACTCGCCCGTGTTATTAGGCACCAATATATAAGTAAAGGATATTGAGCTCGAAACCTGGCCGTTTATGATAGAAAGATTCTGAGATCTTCCTGAAGAATAGGCGGTAAACCCTTTCAGTTCAGGTATATCAGGCTTGGGGATGTTAGACGCATTACCGGATACGGTTATGGTAAGAGTTACCTGCTCATCTAACGTAACTTCCTGCCTGTCCGCATTAGCAGATATTGTTATATCCTCTGCATAACAAATTGCGGATATTAAAAAAAATAATAAAAAAATGCTGATATGTTTCATAATTCAAAAGTGTAACTTTGGCGCAGTATTACCAGTCTTTGTCCACTCTATACTGTCCTTCTGCAGGCTGATTTCTTAATTCTTTTTGAATATCCTTTTCGTCATCTTTAAACGCGTCCAGGAGCCTTACAGCATCTTCTTTTGACATCTCGCCCTTTCTCTCTTCTCCGGAAGTTCTTTCTTTGGCGCTTTCGTTTCCTGATTTTTCCTTTTCCTCTGTTGACTGGCCTTCTTTCTTTTCTTCCTGCCCTGATTGCTCTTTATTTTCCTGACCCTGTTTTTGCTGTTCCTTGTCTTTATTCTCTTTTTGCTGAGATTCTTTTTGTTTCTCGTCTTCCTTTTTAAGGTTTTCCTTTATCTTTTTTCTTACAAATTCTATATTATATTTTGCGTCTTCATCATTCGGATACGTATCCAGGCATTTTTTATAGTCCTCTATTGCCTCTAATAATTTGCCCATCTTATAGTGCGTATTCCCCATATTATAATACGCCTTGCGCTGAAGTTCACTATCTTTTGAATTCAGAGACTTCTCGTATTCTTTAAATGCATCCTCATATTTTTTCTGTTCATGCAGGCCGTTTCCTATATTGTAATGAAGTTTGTCACTGTCGGGATTTTCGATTTGAGCATCGCGCCATTTGGATAAAGCCTCATCAATCTTGCCTTCTTTATAAAGCTTATTCCCTTCGCTGTTCTTCGAAGCAAGCGAATCTCCCCAAGTCCATCCCAATGTAGAAACATATAATAAAAATATCAATAACAGCTTCATTTCTTTTTCCTGTCTCCTATCATAAATTCAATGCACAATAACATAAAAGCAATACCCAGGAAATACTGAAATCTATCTTCATATTGAGTAAATAATCTGCTCGAAAGCTCTTTTTTCTCCATCTTGCTTATTTCATTGTAAATCTTATCCAACTCAAACTCGCTGGCTGTAGCGTGATAATATTTACCATCTGTAATAAGGGCTATTTTTTGAAGCATCTCTTCGTCCAATTTTGTCATTACAACTTCTCCGGATTTATCTTTTTTATACTCATTAATCTTGCCATACTGGTCTACGATAGGGATAGGTTCTCCTTTTTTTGTGCCTATGCCTATTGTATAAATCATAACTCCTTCCTTTTTCGCTTCACTAGCAGCTTCCGCTGGATTTGTATTATGATCCTCTCCGTCTGTAATAAGAACAAGGACCTTATGTTTTCTTTCTTTTTTAGTAAAACCCTTTATAGCAGTCTTAATCGCATCTCCTATGGCTGTGCCGGGCCTGGGCATCATGCCGGGTTCTATTATGCTTAAAAACATCTTTGCTGCGCTATAGTCTAGCGTTAGCGGACATTGCATGAAACTATCGCCTGCAAATGTCAGTATTCCAACCCTGTCGCCTTTCAGTTTATCTATAAGAGAACTAATTTCCATTTTTGCTTTTTCAATGCGATTTGGCTTTATGTCCTGGGCCAGCATACTTGAAGATGTGTCTATAGCTATCATTATATCCACTCCGTAGCGTTTAGTCATAGTAAGCCGTGCGCCTATCTGCGGCCTGGCTAAAGCCAGGATCAAAAAACTTAAAGCAATAACTATTAAAACTTTTCTTACCCTTTCCTTGGTAAGACTTTTAGAAAAGGAAAGCTTTTCTATAAGAGCGATATCGCCAAATTTTTCTACCTTTTTTCTTTTGTTTATCCCGGCTAATATAAAAAATATAATCATTGCCGGAATCAGTAAAAGAAAATTTAGATATACAAACGCTCCCCAATGCATAACTTGCCTCGCGTGCCTGAAAAAATTATGGGATTTTAGCAAATAATGTATGCGCGAATATAATTTCCAGTAACAACAGCGCAAAACCCGGCAATATGAAAAATCCCGCTAATTCAGTGTAGTTTGCGTATTCCTTTGTCTCTATTTTTGTTTTTTCAAGCTGGCCTATTGTCTTATAAATCTCTCTCAAACCTTCTTTATCCTGCGCCCTGAAATACAAGCCCCCTGTTTCATCAGCAATATCTTTAAGCAACGTTTCGTCTATTTCTGTATCTATATGCACATATCTTTTCCCAAAAATAGGGTCTTCCACCGGATACATAGCGCCTCCCGGCTTTCCCGCTCCTACTGTGTATATCCTTATGCCAAGCGCTTTGGCTGCTTTACTGGCAGTCAAAGGATCTATCTTGCCGGCATTATTAACACCATCTGTCAAAAGTATTATTATCTTACTTTTAACATTAGAATCTCTAAGCCTATTTACAGCGTTGCTTATTGCCATTCCTATAGCAGTTCCATCTTCTATCATCCCTATATCCACTTTATCCAGAAGTTCTATAAGCGCGCCATAATCAAGCGTAACCGGGCATTGCGTAAAACTGTATCTTGAAAAAACAACCAGGCCAATTCTGTCATTATTCCTGGTTTTTATAAATTCCCTTAAAACATCCTTGGCCGCGCCTAATCTATTCTGTGGCGCAAAATCTTCTGCCCTCATGCTTCCAGAAATATCAAGAGTAAGCATAATATCAATTCCTTCTGTTATTATCTCCTCTTCTTTTTGGCCTGCCTGAGGCCTTGCGAGCGCCAAGACAAAAATAAAAATAGCTGCCATCCTTAATATCATCGGGGCATGCCTGTACTTTACGCCAAATCCCGGCCGTATACTCTTCATAATAGAAATATCTGAGAAAATAATGCTCGCTTCGCGTAATTTAGCGCGCCTGAAATAATCCCAGACTAATAATGGAATAATGCCGGCTAGTATTAAAAATAATGGATTCGCAAATCTCATGCTGTAATTTTAGGCGTTGTTATATCTACAATCTCTTCTGCTCTTTTATAAACTTCTTCGATCTCTTTATGACTAGGCATATATTTTGCAAATTTCACCATATCGCAGTCTTCGAGAAAATCATTTATCCTGTCCACATGCAGGCGTTCTATTCTTTTTGACTTCATTTCCTGAAAAAGTTCCCATGTAGTCCGATCCATAGCAAATATACTATACCTATCCTCTATATATGTCCGGATAATATCCGAAAGCCTTATATAATATTCCTTGATCAGCCCTTTTTCTATAAGCTTCATTTCCTTAAGAGCTTTCAGGGCATCTTTTGCAATTTCTTCTGCAGGTCTTGGGGGTAACGCAGGTTTTTCTTCTTTTTCTTTTTTCTTTCTGAAATATATAAATACCGCAATAGCTGCTGCGAATAAAATAAAGATAACGGACAGCCCCATCAGAAACCAGTCTTTTATTTCTGCAGGGTCTTTCAACGGCCTTATATCATCCATGTCATTCGGACCAGGCTTTACGCTTTCTACTTTTATCTTTATTTCATCTGATAAAATCTCTTTTTCCTGCTTATCAAAATTTTTGTATTTGATTTTTAAACCAGGTATCGTAAATTCACCTGTTGTAAAAGTAGTTATGGTATATATAGCTTTGGAAACTAATTTCCCGGATTTTATTTTCCGAGGAGCCTCTATTTTATAATCCTTTATTTCAAATTCTCCGAGGTTTTTTCCTGCAGCATAAGGTTCTATCTCAACACCATTATCGTATTCCATAACAGCTTCATATTTTATTCTATCGCCTATGGTAATTTTATCCCTGTCTACTTTTACCTTCAGGTTCACAGGCTCCGCAAATAGAGGCTTGCATAATAACAATAAAATTATACCTGCGAATATTTTTTTCATAGTCCTATCTCTATTATTTTCCTGCTGCTTGTTTCTCCTGAGACAATTCTGATATTCTGCTTTTTTATATCAAATTCTTCCGAAAGAAGTTCTATCACTCTTTTATTAGCCTTGCCTTTTTCAGGAGGAAGGGACACTTTAATTCTATAGCTATTCTCTGATATCTTTTCTATTCCTTCTTTTTTAGCCCTTGTTGTGACCTTCAAACTTATCCTCATATTCCCTTTATCTGAATCTTTTGGCGCGCATCCTGAAAAAAAGTATCAATGGCTCTACATAAGGCTTATCAGTGGATATATCTATTGAATCCAGGCCCATGGACCTGAAAGCCTTGTTTCTGCTGTCTATAAAGGATGATCTTCTTTTTGCAAGTTCCTTTTTTAACAAATCGTCTCCTGTATCCAGGAACAAAACCTCCCCTGTCTCTGCGTCTTCAAATTCCACGAGGCCTATATTCGCCAGATCTTTCTCCCTTGGATCAGATATAGAGATACCTATGATATCATGCCGCTTATTCAGAATCCCGAGGCGCCTTTCATAATTAGAATCTATAAAATCGGAGATAAGAAAAATTACCGAGCGCTTTTTTAAAACCTTTCCCAAGTATTCCAAAGCTGAATTTATTGATGTCTTTCTGGATTCAGGCTTACTATACAAAAGCTCTCTTATGACCCTTAATACATGCGGCCTGCCTTTTTTAGGCGGGATGAATTTTTCAACCTTGTCTGTAAATAATAATAGCCCTATTTTATCATTATTTTTTATTGCGCTGAAAGATAACACCGCCCCTATCTCTGCCATTAATTCTATCTTCATCTTATTTCTGGTGCCGAAATTGCCTGAGCCGCTCATATCAGCCATGATGATCACTGTGAGCTCTCTTTCTTCTATAAATTTCTTAACATATGGATGGCCCGCTCTGGCAGTAACGTTCCAGTCAATAGAACGTACGTCGTCTCCGGAGACATATTCCCGGACCTCATGAAACTCCATGCCCCTGCCTTTGAATATAGACTCATACTCTCCGGCAAAAACGTCATTCACCAGCCTTCCGGTCCTTATCTCAATCTGCCTGACTTTTTTAAGGATTTCTTTCGGGATCATGGAACTTCTATTTCATCAAATATTTTCTTTACAATATTTTCGCTCGTCATCTCTTCCGCTTCCGCTTCGTACGTAAGAATAATGCGATGCCTTAAAATATCCATACCGACTGCCTTTATATCCTCCGGCGTTACATATCCTCTTCCGCGGATAAATGCGTGGGCTTTAGAAGCTATATTAAGGTATATAGAAGCCCTTGGAGACGCGCCGTAGGCGATAAAATTCTTTATGTCCAGCTTATAGGCTTCGGGAGTGCGGGTTGCGTAAATAATGTTTATTATATAATCTTTGATTTTCTCATCCATGTAAATCTCATTCACAATCCCTCTTGCCTTTATTATATCCTGCGGAGAAACAACCGCTTTTACCTCGCTGGGATCATGGCCTGCCATACGCTCCATGATTTCTTTTTCCTCTTTTTTATCAGGATAATCTATTTTTATTTTCAGCATAAACCTGTCAACCTTCGCTTCCGGCAAAGGATACGTGCCTTCCTGTTCTATCGGATTCTGGGTAGCAAGAACCAGAAAAGGTTCTTCGAGAAAAAACGTATTGTCTCCTATTGTAACCTGTCTCTCCTGCATTGCTTCCAGAAGCGCGCTTTGCACTTTAGCCGGAGCCCTATTTATCTCATCAGCAAGTATAAGGTTTGAGAATATAGGCCCTTTTTTGGTGGTGAATGTTCCGTCTTTTGGATTGTAAATAAGCGTTCCTGTTAAATCTGCCGGCAAGAAATCAGGCGTGAATTGAATGCGCTGGAATTTTGTCTGTATGCACTTTGAAAGGGTTTTTACCGCGAGCGTCTTCGCAAGCCCAGGCACACCTTCTATCAATATGTGGCCGTTTGCGAGAATGGCTATGAGAAGTCTATCCACAAGATAACGCTGCCCGACTATCACTTTGGACAGCTCCTGCGTGATCTGCTGGATAAACAAGCCTGATTCCTTGACTTTCTCATTTATCTGTTTTATGTCCTGGCCATACTTAGGATTAAAATCGGTCATGTTTACCCCCTAAATTTTGCGAAACAAAATTTAAATTGCCATATTTTCTAACCTTTTTACTCTTTCTCTTATGGGCGGATGCGTGCTAAAAAGCGCTGCAATCGCATCAGCTTTTAAAGGATTTACGATAAATAAATGCGCCGTAGCCTGATTTGCATCCATAGAATAAACCTTATTCCCTTTTTCCAATTTCAAAAGCGCGTGGCTAAGACCCATCGGAGTGCCTGCTATTAAAGCACCTCTCTTGTCAGCGGCATATTCTCTAGATCTTGATATCGCAAGTTGTATCAACATAGCTGCTATAGGAGCAACTATCAACATGACTAACATACCTATCCCACTCCCGCCGCCTTCTCTATCCCTATCCCCTCTTCCTCCGAATATGGCTGCCCATCTTGCCATGTTTGCTATCATAGTAATCGCGCCTGCAATTGTAGCTGCTATAGTCATTATAAGCGTATCGCGATTTTTAATATGCGAAAGCTCATGCGCTATAACTCCTTTTAATTCTTCCCTGTCCAGAAGATTTAATATACCCTGAGTAACGCATACTGCCGCATGTTTTGGAGATCTACCTGTCGCAAATGCATTAGGTGCGTCTTGCGGCGCTATGTACACCTTAGGCATAGGCATTTCAGCTGCTATTACCAGCCCCTTCACTATATTATAAATTTCCGGCACTTCGTTTATATTAGCTTCCTTGGCTTTATACATCATAAGCACGATCTTATCGCTGAACCAATACGAAACCATATTCATTATAAAAGCAAATATAAACGCATATACTGCGCCCTGCTGGCCCCCGAAATAACCGCCTACCAGCACAAAAATCATGGTCAAAATAATCAATAATAACCCTGTTTTAAAATAATTCATAAATACCCCCCCCCCCCCCATTAAGTGCGCGATATAAATGAAGAGAGCCCCTATGCCACAGGGCTCTTCTTCTATTAATTCCATATTATTTTAGTCTTACTTTTTCTCTTCTTTATTCTTTGCTTCTTCTTTTTTTGCCTGGCTGCAATCTTTTATTTCGCTGATACCTGCAAAAAGAGCTGCTAGACCCCCTAAGACTAATACAGGCGGAACACAGCCTTTTAAAAGTATAACAAATCTATACCACCATGTGATAAGTCCCCATACGCCTAGAATAATGCTTACTAGTCCGCCGAATACTGTTATATATTTACCCATTTTCATCCCTCCTTCTTTCTTGTTTTAATGATACTCTTTTATACCATTTTGAGCTGTTCTTGTCAATACCTTTTATAGGTGCTTACCAAGGCTGGCCCATGTCTTTGGGCCTACTACTCCGTCAGGAACAAGGCCTTTTGACTTTTGAAAATCCTTTATGGCCTGCCTTGTCCTCGGGCCTATTTTACCGTCCGGCGAACCCGGATCATAACCGGCATTCTTCAAAGCAGTCTGAATTTCCTTTGTAGTGGGCCTGAATTCCGCCTTTGACGGATCTTTCTGCTTGGTTTCCTTTGCCTTAAGCGCGTAATCTTTCTTGGATTCGAGTATTTCTTTTGCCCTTCTTGAATCTTCTAACTGGGCTAAAGTGATTTTATCTATATAACCCGTGCTTTTAAGGCCTATTGATTCCTGGAACCCCTTTATGGCATCGCGGGTTTCTTTTCCCATCCTGCCGTCTGTATTGCCGGGCTCATAACCCTCGCTTTTCAATATGACTTGCACTTCTTCGATCTTCGGATTGATAATATCAGTACTGCCTACTAGTTTCTCCTCTTCCCTCTGATACTGAACTGATTTAGGTACAATATTGCATCCATAAAATAATAATATTGCGAATATAGATACAATAATATAACCTTTATTTTTCATATGCGTCCCCCTTTTGATTTTGTTATTATATCAAAAAATCAATGTAAAGTGAAGACTTTAGTGGTAAAATTATATATTATTTGAATAGTTGGGTTACATTTTAATTATATTAGCTCTGTCTAGCCCAGCGGGTTGAAAGGCCTTTTTGACGCGAGCGGGCACGGTGCCCTGGCCAGGCTGGGGCCGTTCGGCACAGAGATGGTTTCGCCGTGCGCTACGGTTTACGGCTCGTTTTTTATACTGCAGGTAGTCTTGACAGTATAAAAAACTTCGCCGTAATCCCTTGCGCACCTATAT
>JAPLMD010000043.1 GCA_026387235.1 Candidatus Omnitrophota bacterium | reverse complement strand
CCTTCCTCTGCTCGATAGAAATAGCCGGAGACAAACCTTCTATATGCTCTACGTCTGGTTTTTCAAGCTGCTCTAAAAACTGCCTCGCATAGCTAGACAAGCTCTCAACGTATCTGCGCTGCCCTTCTGCGTATATCGTATCAAAAGCAAGCGAGGATTTCCCTGATCCGCTAAGACCGGTAATCACCACAAGCTTATTCCTGGGGATCTCAAGATTTATATTCTTGAGATTATGCTCCTTTGCCCCGAATATTTTTATAGCATTCCCTTCCATTGCACTTCTCCATCTTATACATTTCTAACATTGTCAAAAGTGTAACCTTTGTTCATGACAACCGGCTCATAATTAGTGCAAAAACTCTGGCTGTATCTATAAGACTGCCTATGCAAACAAACTCATCATCGCCATGCCATTTTTCTCCGCCGCTTGCGCTGTAGCCAAGAGCAGGCACACCTTTCCATATAAAATACCGCATGTCAGTGGCGCCGGGCATCACGCTGAAATTTGCTTTTTTGCCAGTAACTGATTTTATTGAATCACCGGCTATTTTGAAAAATGCGCTGTCTTTTCTGGATATAGCAGGGCTGCCTTGCGAAACAAATTTTACATTAACCTTTGAATCTTTGTATCTGGCATTGAATTTTTTGACTACATCCTTTATTTCCTTTTTTGCGGTTTCTATGCTCTCTTCCGGTATCAGACGCCTGTCTATGCTGAATTTTGTCAGGCCCGGAACCACGTTTACTTTTACCCCTCCTTCCAAAAGCCCTCCCATTACAAAACTCGGGCTTTTAAAAATAGCGTTCCGCATATTATACCGCGTTTTTCTTTTCAGGATTTTGGTTTTTAATTTCTCTAATTCTTTTACAAGCATATTCATTCTCTCAAAAGAATTTACGCCTTTATACGGCATAGAGCCATGCGCTGATTTGCCTATAACCTCTATTTCAGCCCATAAAACGCCTTTATTGCCAGTTGAAATGTAATTTCCGGAATAGCCTTCGCTCATTGCATAATCTGCCCTTACAAGTCCCTTGCTAACCAGATACCCAAGCCCTGTCCTACCGCCTATTTCTTCGTCCGGCGTAAAAGAAAGCTGTATATTTATCCTTGGCTTTATGCGACAATCTTTTAATGCCTTCAATGCGAATAATACGCTTGCAATATTGCCTTTCATGTCTTCTGAACCACGGCCATAAATCTTATTACCTTTAACTATCGCCTTAAAAGGGTCTGTTTTCCATTTATCAGTAGCAGGCACTACATCATAATGAGAATTCACATGAAATGTTTTATTTGCTCCTGCATCCAAATCAGCCACTAAACTTATTCTCGCAGAACCGCCTTTTATCCCGAATTTATCCAAAACATGTCTTGGCGTAATATGCTTCTTCGTGGATAATCCTATCTTCCTGCATTCCTTTTCAAGAAAACATACCATATTTTCATAATTTTCTCCCGGCGGATTCACAGTAGGAATCTCTATTAATCTTGAAATTAAATCGATTGCGCTTTCTTTATTTTTTTCTAAATAATTTTTTAATTTATCCTTCATGTATCACCCTCCAATGCGTTCGCTTCATTATATTCTGCCGCGGCCTTTTTTAAAAGCCCTTTCTGCGCATAAATATCCCCTAAAATCCTATGCGCTCTTGCGTTATAAGGGTCCAAAGCGAGATATTTTACAAATTGCCTGATTGCTTTTTCTATATAGCCTTTTTCAAGATACGCAAGTCCAAGCATATAAGACGCCTGCCTTAAATAAGGGTTTAATCCTGCGGATTTCTCCAGCATCAGCAAACCTTCTTCTTTTTTACCTATCTGCAAATAAACCGTCCCCTTATTGCAATAAAGCTCTGCTGATTCAGGATAGTATTTTAAAAATTTATTTATAATCTCAAGCGCCTCTCTGAACCTTCCTGTTCTTATATAAATAGCCGCGAGATTGTTGCCTGCTTCCAAAAATTCAGGCTTGAGCTCTAAAAGCCTGAAATAAACTTCTTCTGCCGATTTTTGCTCGCCTATCTTTTCAAAAAAATCCGCCACACTCAAAGCCTCGTCTGACTTCTCTACTTTCTTTTTACTAAAATCTATTTTGAACTTTTCTATCGCTTTTTCATTGCCGGGCGCATCGCGTAAAAAAATAGTGGAACTCTTATCATAATATACCAATGCCCATTCTTTGTTATTATATAAATATTTCAATATCCGTTCCGTACCGCTGAATATATGCCTGAGAAGCGCGATATCAAAATTATATTTTTTCTGAATAATCTCCCATTCTTTTGGATAATTCTGTATCCTTCTGTATGTAGCATAGAAATCCTCCTTATACATACCTAGGCGTCCATCAATAAAAAATCTTTTTTCAGGATAGAACCTATAGCCTATATATGACCCGAAATCAAGCGTATTAAAGATACGGCCTTTTATGCTATTCTTCTCTAAAAAATCGCATGCGCCAAAAGGCGCCAAAAGTCTAGAAAACTCAGAACCTGTCTTCTTCAATGGAAATTGCCTAATAAACATATAATATTTGTCTGACGCAAAAAAGTATATTAAGCAGCAGATTGCCAGCATAAGGACAGGATAACATTTTTTTTCAGGTATACGCTTAGTCAAGTTTGCCTCATTAAGATTCTTTGCTGCTAACAGCATAGCTAAAAATATAAATATAGGCATATATCTCATTGCTATATAAAAAGCCATAAATGAACCCGCAAAAACAATAACATGTTTTATCCTGCTTTTCTTTAAATTTATAAAAAAGGTAAGGCTTGATAAAATTGATAAAACCCAGAAAAAAATATACTTATTAAAATTTGATTTTATGGGCATTGTCAATTCACTAATGGTGTCAATAAAAAGCCTCTTACCGCTAAATGCCTGATACATTACTTCCATAGGGTATAATATGCCTTTATAAAAATATGGGGTTATAAAGCACGCTAAAAAAGCGCCTATAAAAAACAATGCCAATCTTTTAGCTTTTCCCCTATTACATGAAATAAATTCATCTATGCAGTATATAAATATTAATATCGGACCTAATATAAAATAGCCATGAAGATTAGCCCATATAACTTGTAAAAACGGTAATATGTAAAAATATTTTCCCTCTTCAAGTACATATAAAAATACGCATAAAAATAGATATGAAAACATTTCCGGCCTTACCGAAGACCTGTAACCGAATGCGAGTATCGAAAGTATTATAAAAATTATTGGGTAGACTATTCTTTTACCTTTGGAAGAAATTAAAAGAAGGATAAAAAATGATAAAGAGATAATTAATGCCTTGAGGATATTCAAACCTATCCATCCAAAATTAACAAAAACAAGATAAAATGATACTTCTGAAAGCCAATCTTGATGTATCCATGACTGATTTTCTAATGTATAAGAAAAAATATCTGTTTGCGGAATATTAAAATTTTTTAAAATGTACTCGCCGGTTTTTAAATGACACCATATATCAGAATCAACTATGGTATTTATCTGAGATATAACAAGGAGTGCAAAAAGCAGAATTAAAACCAGAAGTCGCATTGATTGAATTGTGGATTTCGAAGTCCCGCCACCTTGCAAAGCAAAGTGGCGAGACGCGAATTCAAAATCTCTTATCTTTTTTTCTTTTTCTTCTTTCCGCCGCGAGCCATCTTCGCTCTGGAAATATCTCCATGCTTGTCAATGAAATAAAGATATCCCTTTTCTTTCTTTACTCCGCATTTCAGTACTTTTTCCATCCTGAATCACCCCCTCCCTATTTATGATTTTATCCATAACTTTTCTACAATATTTCTTTCAATTTCGCAATCGCTGAAAATATCGCCAGCCCGCTAGTCTTCGGATTAGCCATGGACGGTACGTTCTCAGTCTTTGTCCAGAGCTTGCCAAACTCGCCTTCCACCTCTATTTCATGAGTATTTTTCGTGTATTCCGGAGAAGTAAATAACCTTACGCGTGTGCGATCAGCTCCTAATCCGCATATGCTCAACGTAACAGCCACGTTTATATTCTGCGGAAAATACCTTATCGCATCCCTTGCCGTGCCGGAATATATAAGGGTTTCCTTGTCTATTTTCTCTATGTCTATATTTTTCTCCTTTAAATACGGAGAGCCAGCCAAGCCTTTTAACGGTTTTCTAGTGGTAAGTGTTACGCTTTTTACTGCGCCTGTCATCGCAGATTTTAATCCGTCCAAACCGCATATGGCGCCGCTGGAAATATGTATATAGGAATGTCCTGAATTTATTTTTTCAATGAGGTGCGGTTTGTTTAAAAGCCCTCCCGTGCTCATGATAAGCACATCTTTTTTTAGGGAATCCGCCTTTTCCGCTATTGTACCGGAAACCTCAGGAGATGCTGTTTCTATTATCAGATCTGATTCATCTATTAATCCGTCTATCGTTGTTATTATAGGCATAGGCTTTATCTTCTCGGAAAGTTCTTTTGCTTTATTAAAATCAATGTCGCAGATAGCTGCTACTTTCGATTTATCTCTGAGGTTCTTTGTTATATATTCTGCTATCCAAGAACCCATAGCGCCGCAACCTATTATCCCTATCTTTTTTATCATCTCAATAACCTGCCAGGCTAGCGCCTGACTTTTCTCCTGAAACCTTTAGCATGCGTTCCAGCGCCTTATACGCCTTATCTCTTATCTCTCCGCCTATCTTAACCTCATGTTCCATCGCTTCAAGCGAATGGGCAACCCACCCCAAAGTGGTTAGTTTCATCGTAGGGCAAACCAACCTGTCCGTAGACATATAAAATTTCTTATCTGGATTGTCTTTTTTTAATCTGTAGAGCATACCTGATTCAGTCGCTATGATAAATTCTTTTGACTTTGATAATTTGACATAGCTGAACATGCCTCCTGTGCTGCAGATGTGATCACTAACGCCCAAGACATCAGGATTACACTCAGGATGCGCCAGCACTTCAGCCTCAGGATGCTCTTCCTTTGTTTTCAGCACTTCTTCTTTAGAAACCCTTATGTGAGTAGGGCAGAACCCATCCCATAGGATTATTTTTTTATCAGGCACATATTGCTGAACATATCTGCCCAGGTTCTTATCAGGTATAAATATGACTTCTTTATAATCTTTGAGTGACTTGACAACCTGGATGGCATTTGAAGACGTGCAGCAGATATCGCTCTCCGCCTTTATTGCAGCGGATGAATTTACATAACAAACAATGGCGGCCCCGGGATACTCTTTCTTTTTTTCCCTCAACCGTTCAACAGTAACCATATCAGCCATCGGACAGCCTGCTTCTTTGACAGGCAATAGGACTATTTTATCCGGATTGAGTATAGACGCGCTCTCCGCCATAAAATCCACGCCGCAGAAAACAATAACTTTCGCATCTGCTTTTACCGCAGCCTGGCTGAGCGCAAGAGAATCTCCGCTTATATCAGCCACGTCTTGAACCTCATCCCGCTGATAATTATGCACTATTATTACAGCGTGCTTCTCTTTCTTAAGTTTCAGGATCTTTTTCTTAAGATTCTCTTTATATTTCAGATCGTCTTCTTTTTTATAGGGATGTGATGCCATATTATTTTCTGCTCACGATTTTATTTTTATCATTAACAAAAATTACCTTTGGCTTGAATACCACTGCGTCCTTTGCCTCCATCATCGCATAAGAAATTATAAGGACCCTGTCACCCGCCACAGCCCACCGCGCTGTGCCGCCGTTCATACAGATAGTGCCAGATCCTTTTTTACCGGATATGACATAAGTCTCCAGCCGGCTTCCGTTATTTAAATTCACTACCTGCACGCGCTCATTGGGAATAATGTCGGCTGCGTCCAAAAGATCCTCGTCTATAGTAATGCTGCCTACATATTCCAGATTAGCCTCTGTAACTATAGCTCCCTGTATCTTTGATTTATAAATAGTCCTGAACATCATAGAACAACCCCTTTCAATTTAAGATAATATTATCTATTAACCTCGTCTTGCCTATCCAAACCGCTACCGCAACCAGCGCTTCGCCTGAAATCCTTTTTATATCCTTCAAGTCTTTTGTATCTACTATTGCCACGTAATCTATCTTCGTATCAGGCTGGTTATCTATAACCCTTTTTATCTTGTTAATTATTTTTTTAGACTCTCTTTCTCCGCTATTAAATAACTCTTTTGCAGATTTTAAAGATTTGCAAATTGATTGCGACCGGCATCGTTCTTTCCGGTTTAAATAAACATTTCTTGAGCTCATGGCTAAACCGTCTTTTTCGCGCACAATAGGCATGACCTTTATTTTCACGCCCATATTAAGGTCTTCCGTCATTCTCTTAATTATAATTGCCTGTTGAGCATCTTTACGGCCGAAATACGCGATATCGGGCATTGTGATATTGAAAAGTTTCGCAACAACCGTGCTTACTCCCCGGAAATGGCCCGGCCTGGAAGCCCCGCATAACGTATCTGTAATTTTTTCTACATTTACATATGTGGCATAGCCGTTAGGATACATTTCTTTTGCTTCTGGAGTAAAAATTATGTCAACGCCTTCTCTTTCGCAGAGCATAAAATCTCTCTTTAAATCCACAGGGTATCTTTTAAGATCCTCTTTAGGGCCAAACTGCGCAGGATTTACAAAAATACTTACGATAATATAATCCGTATCTTTTCTGGCCTTCCTTATGAGGCTCATGTGGCCTTTGTGAAGAAATCCCATTGTAGGAACAAGGCCTATTTTATATCCCTGCTTTTTTACTTCCCTGACTTTTTTTATCAAAGAACTTATGCTTTTATATACCTTCATATATCTCTTTTAACGGCTTCATCACAAATTCGCGTTCGCGCATATTCGGATGCGGAATTTTTAAATCAGGCTCGTCTATATTATTGTCGCCATATAAAAGTATGTCTAAATCTATCGTGCGAGGAGCGTTTTTAATTGTCCTTTTCCTGCCCAATTGATTCTCTATATCCTGCAGCTTTGCGAGAAGTTCTCTCGGCTTAAGCCCTGTTTCAATTTCTATAGCGCCGTTGAGATATTTACCCTGCTTCGGCCCGCCTACAGGCTCTGTTTCATGGATATGGGAAACTCTTTTTACCTCAACACCTTCTATATTTTCTAATTTTTCAATCGCATTTTCTATATACTTCTCTCTATCTCCCAAATTAGAGCCTATACCTATATAGCAAAGCATATCTAAAGCACTCTTTCCAATCTTTGGACCGCTTCCTGTATTCTTTCTTCAGAAACAGTAAGCGCAAATCTTACGTAGCCTTCGCCGCTCTCTCCAAAACCTATGCCCGGGGTTATTATAATATTTGTTTTATCAAGAACTAACCCCGCAAATTCGATGGATGATTTATATTCCTTAGGCAGCCTTGCCCATACATAAAATGTGGCCTTTGGTTTTTTTATAACCCACCCTAATTTATTCAATCCGTCTACCAGGATATCTCTTCTTTTCTGGTATACCTTATTCATCTTTTCAAGATGCTTGTCCGCAATATCCAGAGCAGTAATGCCTGCCATCTGGATTGCGTTAAACACCCCGGAATCTATGTTCGATTTCACTTTGGCTATGCCGGATATAATTTTTTCGTTGCCGCATGCAAAACCAATACGCCACCCGGTCATGTTGCAGGTTTTCGAAAGAGAGTGAAACTCTATGCCTGTTTCTTTGCCACCTTCCGCTTTTAAAAAACTGTCAGGTCTGTAACCATCAAACGCTATTTCAGAATACGCGGCATCGCTGGCCACTATAAGGTTATATTTTTTTGCGAAAAGAGCGATGTTTTCAAAAAAGGTTTTTTCGCAAACGCTGGCTGTCGGGTTATTTGGATAATTAATATAAATGACTTTCGCTTTTTTCAGCGTCTGGGGTTTTATTTTATTCAAATCAGGAAGAAAATTATTTTCCTCTGTTAAAGGCATGATACAGGGAATGCCTCCTGCCAGGATAGTCCCGCTTTTATACGGAGGATAGCACGGATCAGGGACTAATGAAATATCTCCCGGGTTTATAAATGCAAGCGGCATGTGGCTTATGCCTTCTTTTGAGCCTATAAGAGGAAGGATCTCTTTTTCTTGATCTAAGATAACATTGAATCTTTCCTTGTACCACCTAGCAATCCTATCTCTAAAAACAGAATTCCCTTGGTCCAAAGGATAATGATGATTTTTTGAATCACAGGCTGCCTTATAAAGAGATTCTATTATTTCTTTTGGCGTAGATTCATCAGGATCGCCGATACCAAGATCAATAATATCGCGGCCTTTAGCGCGCGCTCTTCTTTTTGCCTTATCTATCTCAACAAATAAATAAGGGGGCAGTTTCTTTAGTCTCTCAGTAAATTCGAATGCCATCTTATTTCGCCCTTCGGTTTATATCCCTATAACGTCTGCCATGGTATACAACCCCGGCTTCTTGCCGGCTAAAAACTTTGCCGCATCCAGGCCGCCTTTTGCAAACGCATCTCTGGAATGAGCCCTGTGCGTAAGCTCTATCCTCTCTCCCTTGCCCGCAAATATAACTGTATGGTCGCCGACTATGTCGCCCAGCCTCACAGAATGCATCGGAGGCATTTTGCCTTTTACCTTAGAAACAGCTTCCCCTAATCTTTTAGCGGTTCCGCTCGGAGCGTCTTTTTTCTGATCATGATGAGTTTCCACTATCTCTGCCTCATAATCCTCTCCTAATGCCCCTGCTACTTCCTCGGTAATTTTAAACATCAGATTTGCGCCTATACTCATATTCGGAGAAAACACAACAGGTATCTTCTTGGAGGCCTTTTTGATTTTCTCGGCCTCTTCTTTGGAAAATCCTGTAGTACCTATTACCACGGCTTTTTTATTTTTAACCGCGGCTTCAAGATACTTCAACGTAGCGGAGGGGCATGTAAAGTCTATTAAAACATCGCAAAGAGATACGATTTTATTAAAATCGGAATTTATCTTTTTGTTTATCTTTCCGATTGCGATAAATTCTCCTACATCTTTACCGATCGCAAGGCTAGAGGAGGCCTCAAGAGCGCCTACTATTTCAATATCTTTATCCTGGCTGGCAAGCACCCCAATTCTCGTCCCCATCTTACCTGATATCCCGCTTATAATAATCTTTATCATTGCATCTTCTCCCCTTATATTCAAACTCATTTAGAGCAAGTCGTAATCTTTAAGAGCTTTTTTGAGTTTTTCTAAGTTTGCCTCAGACATTGAGCATAAAGGCAACCTTAAATCAGGCTCTATCATACCCATAATGCTCATTGCTGTTTTAACAGGTATTGGATTCGTTTCTATAAATATTGCCTTTATCAATGGTAAAAGCTTATAGTGCAATTTTCTGGCGCCTTCTAAGTCGCCTTTCTTGAACTTAGCCACCATATCCGCAACATCTCTAGGTACTATATTATTTACAACTGAAATAACTCCTGTCCCCCCGATTGCAAGTAAAGGCAGAGTAAGAGCATCGTCCCCGGATATGAGATCAAATTTATCACTACACAAATAACGTATCCTGGACATCTGTTCCAAACTTCCGCTCGATTCCTTGACTCCGACTATATTTCTTACCTTACTTATCCTTGCCATTGTTTCAGGCTCAATATTCACGCCTGTTCTTGAGGCAATATTATACACAATCATGGGAAGATCAATTTCTTCCGCGATTGTCTTAAAATGCAGATAAAGCCCTTCCTGAGTAGGCTTGTTATAATACGGAGAAACCTGCAATGTTGCGTCTGCGCCTGCTTTTTTTGCGTGCCTCGTAAGCATCAATGCTTCAGCAGTGCTATTTGAGCCGGTTCCTGCTATGACTAGAATCTTTTTATCCGCCGCCTCTATCACGACCTCTATAACCCGCTCATGTTCCTCATAAGAAAGAGTCGCAGATTCGCCTGTTGTACCGCAAGGCACGATACCGCTTGTCCCGTTTTTTATATGAAATCCTACGAGTTCTGCTAATTTTTTATCATCAACTTTTCCTTTCTTGAACGGTGTAACTAGCGCCGTCATCGAGCCTTCAAACATAAATGCCTCCAAATCTGCGAAGCAGATTTGATCCTGAGGCAGCGTCAAAAATGCGAGCAACCGCGAGCATTTTAGCTGCCGAAGGACCTTTATAAAGTTATTTGACCTTTAAATACTATTTTGGCTTCTCCTTCTAAATAAACATCTCTGACTTCGCTGATAACCCTTTTAAACTCTACTTTTAAAACTCCTCCCTGCGTATGAACATTTATTTTTGAATCCGTAATTTGCTTGCTCTTAGCGCAGTCAAAGAGTGATTTGGAATTTGCTATTATTGCCGAAGCCACAGAGCCTGTCCCGCACGAAAGCGTCTCCCCTTCCACGCCTCTTTCATACGTCCGTATTTTTATGTTGCCATCATCTATTATTTCTACAAAATTTACATTAGCGCCTTGCGGCTTAAATTCATCATGATACCTTATTGCCGGGCCTATTATATCTACTGCTATCTTATCAAGCCCTTCTACAAATACCACTGCGTGCGGCACGCCTGTATTTATAAAATTTACCTTTATTTTGCGGCCATTCACTTTCAGAGGAAAATTTAATTTCAGATCTTTTGGATCTTCCATTTTTACTTTAACTCTATCCTCGCCGGTTATCTCCCCTTCGTATATCCCTGCTTTTGTTTCTACTTTCACTTTTTTTTCTATTCCTTTAAACAAGACAGCGCAGCGCAATCCATTGCCGCACATCTCTGCCTCACTGCCGTCCGCATTAAATATGCGCATCCTGAAATCCGCTATCTTTGATTTTTCAATCACTAAAACCCCGTCAGCTCCGATCCCTGTCTTCCTATCGCATATCTTTTTCGCAAGCGCACTCAATTCCTTGGGCCCTGCGTTAGTTACTATAAAATCATTCCCTGCGCCTACCATTTTAGTAAAATTCAATTCTCTCATCATCGCTCTATCCGCCCCATCCTTACGATTCAGTGCGTATTAGGTCTTCGTACGTTTCCCTGCGTCTTATAAGCCTTGCTTTAGAGCCTTCCACCATGACCTCGCTAGGCCGGGGCCTTGAATTATAATTGCTGGACATGCTGAAGCCATATGCGCCTGCGCTCATAACGCTCAACAAATCCCCTTCTCTAAGGCCTATAAATTTTCTGCTTTTGCCTAAAAAATCCCCGCTTTCGCATATGGGTCCGACCACGTCAAAGACTCTGATTTCTTTTGAATCCGAATAAGAACGTGACTTCACCGGCAATATTTCATGATATGCCCCATAAAGGCTCGGCCTTATAAGGTCATTCATTCCGGCGTCCACTATTGCAAAATTTTTGCTCGGAGTTTCCTTGACATACTGAATCCTGGTAATAAGAACTCCCGCGTTACCTACAATGAATCTTCCTGGTTCCAGGATAATATTAGCCTTCACTTTTTTAAGGACAGGCAAAACCGCTTTTGCGTATTCTTTGGCAGTCTGCGGCCTTTCTCTGGAATATATTATTCCAAGCCCGCCGCCTATATTAAGCCATCTTATAGCCACTTCGCGGCTTTCCAAATCTTTTATGAAATCCGCTATTCTTTCCACAGCCCTGACAAAAGGCTTGGCATCCACTATCTGCGAACCAATATGCATATGAATGCCTGATACATTCAGATTTTTATACCTGTTTTTCTTCAGGAACGTTTTCTTTGCAGTTTCAAAATCAATGCCGAATTTATTCTCGCCGTGTCCTGTCGTAATATATTTATGCGTCTTGGCTTTTATATCAGGGTTAATACGTATTGCTACTTTTTGCCGTATCCCCAATCTCCCTGCTACTCTATTTATCAGTTCCAGCTCAGGGATTGATTCTGCGTTAAAGAAAAATATATGATGCCTTATGGCTATCTCTATCTCTTTTTCAGTTTTTCCTACGCCCGCATATACGATTTTTCTGGGAGATGCCCCTATCTTAAAAGCCCTGTAAAGCTCTCCCCCCGAAACAATATCCAGGCCGCAGCCTTCTCTTACCAGGGCTTTGCATATAGCCAGGTTTGAATTGGCCTTCATCGAAAAACATATCAGAGGATTTATCTGGCAGAAAGCCTCTTTTATTTTTTTGTAATGGCTTATAATCGTATTGCGACTATAGACATAAAGCGGCGTGCCGTATTTTCTGGCAAGTTCCTCTATATTTACCGACTCGCAATAAAGATTATCATGCCTGTAATTAAAATCATGCATTTTCTAATTGCCTCCTGACCTGTTTAAAGCTTGTGCCGCCAAAAGAATTCTTCAGGCTCACTGATTTTTTAGCGTCCAAAAGTTCATAAGCGTCTTTATTAAACTTTGGGCTGAAGAACCTGTATTCCCTCAATGAGATCTCGGATAATTTTAATTTCCTCTGCAGGCCGTATGCCACAATCTTGCCTACGATATCATGGCTTTCCTTAAGCGGAACGCCTTTTTTTACAAGATACTCCATTATATCAGTCGCATAAATAGCTTCGTCATTTAAAAGTTCGCTTGCCTTTTCTTTATTGACTTTCAGGCATTTAAACATGGCTATTAAAATCTTCAGGGAACATCTTACGGTTTCGACTGATTTAAACAAAGGTTCCTTGTCCAGCTGCATATCCCTGTTGTATGTAAGCGGAAGCCCTTTCATCATAGTCATGACCTCTACAAGGCTGCCGTAAAGCGTCCCGCACTTTCCCCTGATAAGCTCCAGCACATCCGGATTTTTTTTCTGCGGCATCATGCTCGAGCCCGTAGAGTATTCATCTCCTATGTCCAGAAAGCCAAAAACCTGGGAATTCCATATAATAAGGTCCTCTGAAAGCCTTGAAAGATGCATACCTATAATCGCTAGGCTTGCGATAATTTCTATGACAAAATCTCTGTCGCTCACCGCATCCATGCTGTTTGAGGATATCTTTGAGAAACCAAGTTCTTTGGCCACAAAATTTCTGTCTATAGGCAAACTGGTGCCGCTTATCGCGCATGAACCAAGAGGCAGGACATCTACCCTTTTCTTGCAATCATTAAGCCTGTCTATGTCCCTTCCCAGCATCTGACAGTAAGCCAGCATCTGATGGCTCAATAATACAGGCTGGGCATTCTGAAGATGGGTAAAACCCGGCACTATAACATCTATATTCTTTTTTGAAAATCCCTTTATAGATGCCTTGAGCCCGGCTAAAAGAGCCAGGATAGAATTTATCTCTTCTTTACAGTACATCCTGGTATCAAGAGACACCTGGTCATTTCTGCTCCTCGCAGTATGAAGCATACCGCTGGATTTTCCTATTTTTTTATCCAATGCATTCTGTATCGCGGTATGTATGTCCTCTACGGAATTATCCACTTTAAATGAACCCTTTTTAATCTGATTCAAAATTGAATTCAAGCCCGAGACAATCTTAACCGCGTCTTTTTTAGGTATGATCTTGCACTTGCCCAGCATCCTGGCGTGCGCGATGCTGCCCGCGCAGTCATATGCAGCTAACTTTTTATCAAACTGAATAGACTTCGTAAACTCCTCAACTAAAGGATTTGTCTTTTTGCTAAATCTTCCGCCCCATAATTTAGCCATATTAAACTCCCTTTTTATACGGCATGCCCCACACCTTTATGAATCCTTCTGCCACTGATCTGTCAAATTTATCGCCTTTATCGTATGTTGCCATTTCTTTGCTGTATAATGAATACGGAGATTTTCTAGAAACAACGCTCGCGACGCCTTTTAATAATTTCACTTTTACAGCGCCTGCCACCTGCTTCTGCGTACTGCTTATGAATGCGTCCAATGCCTTTTTTAAAGGCGTGAACCATAAACCGTAATAGACAAGCTCCGCATATTTCAAAGCTATGCTTTCCTTGAAATGCAAAAGCTCCCTGTCAAGCACAAGGCTTTCTATATCTTTATGAGCATGATATAAAATCCATGCGCCGGGAGCTTCGTAAATCTCCCTTGATTTTATCCCAACCAACCTGTTCTCCACTAAATCTGTCCTGCCTATTCCGTTCTTGCCGCCTGCCTCATTTAATTTTAATATCAGCTCAACCGGATTGCGTTTCTTCCCGTCAAGCTTAACAGGCACGCCTTTTTCAAATTCTATTTCTACGTACGTCGGTTTTGAGGGCGCCTTATTAGGGTCCGTCGTCATCTGATAAGCGTCTTCAGGCGGCTCGTTCCACGGATCTTCCAGGATACCGCATTCTATACTCATGCCCCATATATTTTTATCCAAACTGTAAGGACTTTTCTTCGTAGTATCTATTTGTATATTATTCTCTTTGGCATATTCTATCTCTTCTTCCCTGGAATACATATGCCACTCTCTAAGAGGGGCGATTATCTTTAATTCAGGGGCGAGGGCCATAACCGTAACCTCAAACCTCACCTGATCATTTCCTTTTCCGGTGCAGCCGTGCGCAACAGAATAAGCCTTTTCCCTCTTCGCCGCTTCTACGAGGCCTTTTGCGATAATAGGCCTGGAAAGAGCAGTCGCTAGAAGATATTTAGACTCATAAACCGCGCCTGCCTTTAAAGACATGAATACAAAATCTTTCGCAAATTCCTCCTTAAGATCTTCAATGATAACCTTTGAAGCGCCTGCTGTTATTGCCCTTTTCTTTAATTTATCATAATCTCCGCCCTGGCCGACATCAGCCATGTAGGCAATTACATCATAGCCCTTGTCGGCAAGCCATGATACCGCAACAGATGTGTCCAATCCCCCTGAATACGCGAGAACAACTTTTTTATTCATATTAAACCCCTTCTATTTTAAAAGTTTTACGAGTATTGCCTTTTGCACGTGAAGCCTGTTTTCCGCCTGGTCTAAAACCATGGATGCGGCGCTGTCCATTACTTCATCCGTGATCTCCTGGCCCCTGTGCGCGGGCAGGCAATGCATGACTATGGCGCCCTTATTCGCAAGCTTCACAAGTTTGGAATCCACCTGATATTTTTTGAACACCTTTAACCTTTTTTTGTATTCTTTTTCCTGGCCCATGCTGGTCCACACGTCTGTATAGATCACGTCTGCGCCCCTGACAGCATCTCCTGGAGAATTGAATAATGCCGCAGAACCCGTTACGTCTTTCAGTATATCCTTACTTGGCTCATATCCTTTTGGACACGCAGCATGGATCTTTATACCCGTTTTATGACAGACATATAAAAGTGAATTCAACACGTTATTGCCGTCTCCGATAAAAGCCACTGTAATGCCCTCCAGGCCCTTTTTTTCCTTTATGGTAAACAAATCGCTTAACGCCTGGCAGGGGTGCTGATAATCAGTCAATCCGTTTATTACAGGTATTGAAGAATATTTTGCGAGTTCCACGACTGTCTTATGCGAAAAAGTCCTGGCAATAATGCCGTTTAAATACCTTGAAAGAACCTTTGCCACGTCTTTCGGAGATTCGCGCTTCCCAAGGTCTATTTCATATGAGCCGAGATATATCGCATGGCCTCCCAGCTCTGTTATGCCTACTTCAAAAGAAACCCTGGTCCTGTTAGACGGTTTTTCAAATATGAGGCCCGCTGTCTTACCTTTAAGAGGCTCGCCAAAAGTATGCCTCTTTTCTTTCAATTCTCCCGCCAGCTTGAGTATTTCGTTTATCTCACTCAAGTTTAAATCATTAATTTCCAGTAAATCCTTCTTCATGCCATCACCTTGTCCAGGATTGCCATTGCTTTATCTATTTGTTTTTTAGTAACTATCATCCCGGGCATTATCCTTAGCACCTTATCGTGCGTACAGTTAATCAAAAGCCCCTCTTTAAAGCATTTTTCCACAATCTCTTTTCCGGGGATAGTAAGTTCTACTCCCAACATAAGGCCCTTGCCCCTTATTTCTTTTATAATAGGTTTTTTCTTTTTTAAATCATTCAGCTTCTCCGCAATATAGCCTCCCATCTTAACTGTATTTGAGAGCAGTCTTTCTTTCTGAATAGCTTCAAAAACAGCTAACGCTGCGCTGCAGACAATAGGGCTTCCTCCGAATGTAGACGCATGCATGCCCGGTTTTAAAACATCCGCAAATTTTTTACCGGCTACCATTGCGCCTATGGGCAATCCTCCGCCCAAAGCTTTAGCGAGAGTCATGACATCGGGCGATACTCCATAATGCTCAAAGCAAAACATCTTTCCCGTCCTGCCCATGCCGGTCTGGACTTCGTCAAAGATTAAAACCAAATCCTTTTTGTCGCAAAGATCCCTGAGAGCTCTTATATAGCCTTCGCCTGCCACGTTTATGCCGCCTTCTCCCTGGATCGGCTCCAGCATTATAGCCGCTGTTTTATCCGTAATGGCAGCTTCGATTGCTTTTAAATCATTAAAATTCACATATTTAAAACCTAACGGCAGCGGCTCAAAACCTTTCTGGTATTTTGGCTGAGCAGTAGCTGTTATTGTAGTCAAAGTCCTCCCGTGGAAAGAATTTTCCATTGTAATGATTTCATACCTGCCGCCTTTGGCATTGCCATAAGCCCTTGCCAATTTTATCGCTCCTTCGTTTGCCTCTGCCCCGCTATTGCAGAAGAAGACCTTTCCTTCAAAAGAATTTTCTATTAACTTCTCGGCCAGCTTAGCCTGAAGCACATTATAATAGTTATTCGACACATGAATTATCTTTTTAAGATAATTCCTAACAGCGTTTACCACCTTTGGATGACAATGGCCCAGTCCGGTTACTGCCCAGCCCGGAAAAAAATCCAGGTATTCATTGCCGTCCAAATCCCATACCTTAAGGCCCTTCCCTTTGACAATTACAATAGGAATCCTGCCGTAAGTGGCCATCACATACTTATCATATTGCGCTATTACTTCTCTTGTATTCATCTTATTTATCCTTTACTATTTCAGTTCCTATTCCTTTATCCGTAAAAATCTCCAGAAGCAGGCTATGCTGAATTCTCCCGTCTATGATGTGCGTTTTCGTTACGCCTGCGTTTAAGGCATTCATGCAGGCCCTTACCTTCGGGATCATGCCGCTCTGAATAATCTTCCTTTCTATAAGGGTACGCGCGTCCTTCATCGCAAGAGTTGAGATAAGAGTACTTTCGTCTCCCTTATGCCTCATTATGCCTTTTACGTCCGTAAGCAAAATTAGTTTAACCGCCTTGACAGCCATTGCTATTTCTGAAGCAGCGTCGTCTGCATTTATATTATAAAGCTCCTTATCTTCTCCTATGCTCACGGGAGATATGACAGGTATTGCCCTGGGCCTTACAGCATTGCGTATTGTTTCAGCACTCACCCTATCTATCTCGCCCACAAACCCAAGCGTCTTGGAATCTTTATGCGGCCTGGCTATTATCACATTCTTTTTTGAAGTATTCATGCTCACTGCCCTGCCGCCTATTGTTTTAATGTCGCTGACTATGCCTTCGTTCACCTGGCTCAAGACCCTGTCAACTACAGTTATATCGTCCTTGGTGGTTACCCTCAAGCCCTCTGTAAATTCAACCTTTTTGCCCAGTTTTCTGAACTCTTCGTTTATAAAAGGCCCTCCACCATGGACAATTATGGGCCTTATGCCGACATAACTCATGAAAACTATGTCCTCAAGCACCTTTTTTTTAATCTCAGAATTGATAAGAGCGCTTCCGCCGTATTTAATAACAAATATCTTTCCGCTGTAAGATTTTATATACGGCAACGCCTCTATCAACACATCGGCTTTTTTAATCGCTTTTTCCATCAAGTCTCATACTCCGCGTTTATTTTTACATATTCTTCCGTCAAATCGCATGTCCATACCCTGCTGGATTTACTGCCTGATTTCAGGTCCACTACTATCTCTATCTCTTTTTTCTTAAATATATTCAAAAGTAACTCCCTTGACGCATTTGTCCCTGTACCGTTTTTCATTACCGGAACCCTGCCGAAATAAATATCCATGCGCCAGGGATTTGCATCAGCTCCGCTTGATCCAACAGCCGCAGCAATACGGCCCCAGTTAGGATCCCCGCCTGCTATCATTGTCTTTACAAGGTTTGAGTCAGCAATTCTCCTGGCAGACAACTCTGCCGCATTTTCTGTCTTCGCGCCTTTTACTATAATCTCAATAAATCTCGTAGCGCCTTCTCCGTCCAAAACTATCTTTCTGGAAAGTTCTTTTGCTGCAAATTTAACGGCATTAAGAAAAACCGCATAAGGCTTTGTGTTCTTTTTTATGACGCTGTTGCCTGCTGCGGCATTCGCAAACATTATAGCGGAGTCGTTAGTGCTCATGTCTCCGTCAACGGTGATCCTATTAAAAGAATCATAAACAGCTTCCTCAAATACCTGCTTCAGCGCTTTTTTTTCTATTGCCGCGTCTGTTGTAAAAAACGCAAGCATGGTCGCCATGTCAGGGCATATCATCCCGGCTCCTTTGACAGCTCCGGCGATTTTAACAATTTTACCTTTTATATTTATCTTAACGGCAATCTCTTTATAAACGGTGTCCGTAGTCATTATTGCTTTTGCAAAATTAGTGCCGTTCGACCTGGACAGATTCTTAATCAAACTCCCTATGCCTTTTTTAATCTTATCGATCGGCAACGGCCTTCCGATAATGCCGGTAGAGGCCATTAGAACAGATTCGTTTTTTATTGCCAGCTTTTTAGCAGCCAAACCGGTTATTTCTTCCGCATCTTTTATTTCTTTTTTACCGACGCAACAATTGGCATTGCCGCTATTCACGATCACTGCCTGGCTTATGCCTTTTTTAAGCCTCTCCATAGACAAAACCACAGAACCTGATTTTACCCTGTTTGTTGTGAATGTGCCTGCTGCCATGCACAATGCAGTAGAATATAATAACGCCAAGTCGGTTTTGCCACTCTTTTTTATTCCACAGCTTACTGACCCGGCTAAAAATCCTTTGGGAGCGGTTACTCCGCCTTTAATAATCTTCATATTACAATCCTAATTTTTCATCAAAGCCGTACATTATATTCATATTCTGCACTGCTTGTCCGCTAGCGCCTTTCACGAGGTTATCAATTGCCGTCATTACCACCGCCAATGATTTCTCAGGAAAAACCTTTATGCCTATATCGCAGAAATTAGACCTGACGACATTTTTAGTATCAGGCAATTGCCCATCTTCCAGAACCCTTACAAAATATTCGCCTTTATAAAAATCCTTGTAAATCTCAAGGGCTTCTTTTGTATTTATCTTTTTGGCAAGCTTCAGATAAATAGTGCTCAAGATCCCTCTTTCCATCGGAATAAGATGCGGAGTAAAATTCACGCCTATCTTCACGCCTGCCAGATTGCTCAGTTCCTGATCTATCTCAGGAATGTGCCTGTGGAAATTGACTTTATACGGCCTGAAACTATTAACGGCTATTTCAGTGAACATCAGCGCCTGTGTAGGCGTCCTGCCTGCCCCGCTTACGCCTGACTTAGAATCGCAGATAATATAATCCGTCTCTGCGATTTTATTTTTCAATAAAGCTCCGCAGCCTAAAATAACGCCCGTAGGATAGCACCCCGGATTCGCTATCAAATCCGCGCCCTTTATAT
This sequence comes from Candidatus Omnitrophota bacterium, assembly GCA_026387235.1. Lineage (GTDB taxonomy): Bacteria > Omnitrophota > Gorgyraeia > Gorgyraeales > Gorgyraeaceae > UBA10183. Next base: position 1,866 of record JAPLMD010000043.1, on the reverse strand, counting down.
CTCGCCTGTATAATTCAGGAAGCCCGTATACCGCCTTTTTTAAATACTCGGGGCATTCATGTTTTATCTCATACCATTTTTCATATACGGCCTTATCCTTTATTCTGAAATCAGCGCTAAGGTCTATTACTTTCTTGCCCTGCTTTAAAAGCGCGGGCGCAAAATCCATTGAAACCTTGTGAGGCAACGCGAGAAAAACAACATCTGTTTTTTTGCCAACCTCTTCTGCGGACATGTCGTAAGAATCCAGGTCAAGCATGGACTTTGACCAGGGGTATAACTTGGACACGTGTATCTTTTCTATCTTTGCCGCCAGCGCAGTAATCTTAACTTCAGGATGCCTGAGCAATATCCTTATAAGCTCTTCTCCCGCAAAACCGCTGGAACCCATTATGCCGACCTTTAACATATTATCCCTCCGCTTGTAAGCAATATTAAGATTATAAACAAAAACGCCTATCCTGTCAATTTATTTCTCGTCGGAAAATGACCGGATAGGCGTCTTAATGAGCACTTCACTTACGGCAAATTTAGTTGCCGTAAGTGAATCTGCTCCGAATTGGTTCTTTGATTGTGCGAATTAACCCCGAGCAACTTTATTGTTTCATCAAGTTGCGAGGGATCAGATTTTATATAATAATCCCTCGCCGCATATCATCTAGAATTATGGCGGCTCGGGATAAGTTCGGATTTATAAGTTACGTCGGACTTTGTCCTCCGTAACTTATATCCTCACTTACCTCTTAGTCCACTGGAATTTCTTACGAGCTCCTTTTTGGCCGTATTTCTTTCTTTCTCTTTTTCTCGGGTCTCTTGTGAGAAAGCCTTTTTTTCTTAACAAAACTCTCAACTCTTCGCTGGTAAGCGCTATAGCCCTGGAAATCCCGTGTCTCAACGCGCCTGCCTGGCCGGATTTTCCTCCGCCTTTGACAGCCGCAATTATGTTAAATTTATTCCCAACGTTTGCAGCCTCTAAGGGCTGCCTGACAATCATTTTAAGCGTAGGCCTTTCAAAATACTCTTCAAGAGACTTTTTATTGACCTCTATCTCGCCGCTTCCCGTCATTAACCGGACGCGGGCGATTGCCCGCTTTCGCCTTCCTGTTGCCCATATTACATTCTGCGCTGACATCTTATTATTCCTCTTTCTTTATTATTTCGGGTTTCTGAGCGCCGTGAAGATGCTCAGGACCCGCGTAAATTCTTAATCTTGTGATCATCCTGGAGCCCAATTTGTTCTTCGGAAGCATGCCCTTGACAGCATGCCTTATAACCTCGGTAGGCCGCGTCTTTAAAACCCGCTCCAGAGTCTTTATCTTTAACCCTCCGGGATAACCGGAAAAACTAGTATATGTCTTTGCCTTAAGCTTATTGCCCGTCACAGCTATCTTTGCTGCGTTTACAATAACTACGGAATCTCCGTTATCTACATTAGAGGTGTAATCTACCTTGCGCTTTCCGCTCAAAAGCAAAGCCGCTTTTACCGCAAGCCTGCCAAGAATCTGATTCTCGGCGTCTATAAGGTAATGTTTCCTGTCTATTTCCTTCTTTGTTATTATGCTGGTCTTCATATTTTATACTCCAAGAAGTTTAAATTTTACCACAAAATAAATTATTGTCAAGAGTTTTATGACAGATTTAATGTATTTTTGAATAGTTGGGTTACATTTTAATTATATTAGCTCTGTCTAGCCCAGCGGGTTGAAAGGCCTTTTTGACGCGAGCGGGCACGATGCCCTGGCCAGGCTGGGGCCGTTCGGCACAGAGATGGTTTCGCCGTGCGCTACGGTTTACGGCTCGTTTTTTATACTGCAGGTAGTCTTGACAGTATAAAAAACTTCGCCGTAATCCCTTGCGCACCTATAT
>JAPLMD010000033.1 GCA_026387235.1 Candidatus Omnitrophota bacterium | reverse complement strand
CAGTAGACAGGAAGCGCAGAGACTTATTCATAGTTGTCTGAAAAAGATTAGAGAGAACGCAAAATGCCACAAGAAATAATATTAAGACTAAGGGATACTATAGATTATGGTAACGGCAAAAAAGGACAGATTGAGAAAATCAGAATAATTTCAAACGGTCAACCTCTTGAACAGTATAAATATGATGGGAAAGGCGATGATATAGTCTTAACCCTAAAAGACAACTCTAGCTCAACCAACCTTTGGCTTAAAGATGCGTCTGTCCATAAAATAATTGAAAAAGAAAAGAAAGGATGAAATTATGTCTGCTTTTATATGTACTATACCAGGTAAAATCCTTTCAATAAATCATAGCAACAAGGAGCTTTCTTTGTGTATTGAAGAAGCCCTTGGTGACGAGGCCAAGGAGAAGAAAAAGATAGATTTTTGCTTAGACCCGAATGTTAGTATTACAAATATTTTTAATCAGCCAATAAGAGTTGTATCTTTAAAAAAAGGTCAAAAAATAAAAGTCAATTACATCAGAGATAAGTCTAAAAGAACAGCTTTCGATATAGTAGTTTTAAACTAATTAAAGTCTATGGAAATTTTTGATTTAGGAATTGCTTGGAATCGGGAGTCAGACATAGATTTCGTTAAAGACCTAAATGACTATGCCCTGAGGGAGGGCTTGAAACCTTATCTTATGCATGCCTATAATTTTTATAGCACATTAAAGGACATTATTGAAGATAGGATTTCCTTCCGAGTCTTTTTTAATCGCACCTCAAGCGATGATTCTACATTCAGCGTCTTGGCAGATCTTTTAAAGAAAAAGGACATAGTCTTTATTAATCATCCAGACAGAGTAAAAAAATCAAAAGAAGCACTAAGATCAAAAGAGCAATATGGAAATGACTCTTTTCTTATTCAAGAGAAGATTTTACCTATAAATCTAGGAAATAGGCCTGCTTGGTTTAGAGTTATTTATTGTTTTGGTAAGATAATTCCTTGCTGGTGGCATCCTGTAACTCATGTGTACGACGTGTTAACTGTAAAGCAAATATGCACATTGGGATTAGATGATATTTGGTATACCACTAAAAGGATTAGCCAAATATGCGAATTAGATTTTTTCTCTACAGAGGTGATACTGAAAAACAACAAAAGATTTATAGTGGTTGACTATGTCAATGACCAGATAGATATGCGCAAAAAATCTAAATTCGATAAAGGGTTTCCCGACGAAGTGGTAGAAAAAATCGTGGAGGATATAGTCCTTTTTGTGAAACAGAGAACAAGACGGAAGCCTAAACGATGGCCTATAGAGTTAGAGTAATTTATTAACAATTATAATTCTGAAAGGAGGTGAATGGGTATGGTAAAAGGGATGAAGCTTGCATTGGTTCTGCTTGTCGTGGCCGGGTTGGCGGGAGTGGTTGTTCCGGTTTATTCGCAAGAAAAAACTGAACAGCAAATCGTTGCCTCTGTTTCAGGAGAAGTACTTTCAGTGGATCTGGTGAAATCCGAAGTTGTGGTGAAACAACTTAAGGATGCTGTTACCAGTACATACGAGAATACCGCTTTTGTGGTAGCACTTGAAACGAAAATCCAGAAAGGAGATGCTAACTTGAAGCTTTCTGATCTAAAAGCAGGGGATAAAGTTACCGTTAAATATACCTCTGATGTATTAGGAAAGCAAAAGATAGAAAGTATCTCTGTAGAAGTTAAAGAAGCAGTATCGGTTAAATAAGCAGTCAAAATAGCGGCGGTTAATTTTTATTTTAGCCGCCGCTATTACCAATGAAAAGAGGTGAATTAAAATGGCAAGGAAGAAAAAGATACCTGTACAGCCGGTTACGCCACAAACGGGACAACCGCAGTCTGGTCAGCCATCGTCGGCTCCGGGACAAGTACAACCTGGACAACTATCTCAGTCGCAGCCTTCTACTACACAAACCCCGCCTGTCCAAGAGAAGAAATGAGAAAGTCTAAAATAGAGAAGGCGCGGGAAAGAAACTATAGATATTTCTGCGCCTTTTTTATTAAATAGCAGAGATAGATAATCGCAACCACAAATCCAATTTACGATATCCAAAGATTTGGCATTGATTTTGTAGCTTCGCCGCGTCATGCAGACGGGCTTTTAGTAACAGGGCCGGTGTCGAAAAATATGCTCCTGGCTTTAAAAAAGACTTACGAAGCCATGCCTGAACCGAAATTCGTGATTACTTGCGGAGACTGCGCGCTAGATGGAGGGTTATTTAAAGATTCTTATTATGTCGGAGGGGCGGTAAAAGATATATTGCCGGTAATATTGCATATTCCGGGATGCCCACCTAACCCACAGAGTATTATACAAACGTTATTAGGGTTTTTACAAAAAGGAGCAATTTGATGAACAAGTTCATTATTACAACTTTAATGCTTGTGTGCAGCAATGTGTTTATGACATTAGCTTGGTACGGGCACCTGAGGAATTATAATAGCAAGCCTTGGATTATCGCAGCTTTAATAAGCTGGGGCATCGCGTTATTCGAATATCTTATACAGGTTCCAGCGAATAGGATCGGCTATAAGGTGATGAACCTCGGCCAGCTCAAGATTCTTCAGGAAGTAATAACATTGTCTGTATTTGTGCCGTTTTCTATTTTTTATATGAAGGAGACTTTAAAGCAAGACTATCTATGGGCTACGCTATTTATCCTAGCAGCGGCCTTCTTTATGTTCCGCGGATTACTAGCAAAAGGGTAAAATAAGTTTACAAAATGAGTATTGCTTTCCAGGATGGACATCCTGTAAGCTTTTATCTCTGTAAAATAGCGGATAAATTGGACAGTTTTATCTATAACTTTGTCTCTGATCAGCAGACTGCGACTGAATAAGGAGCAGTCGAATGGGCCACACTAATCTCTCAAAATCCAGATGGAGAGATAAATCAAACCCTGATTATTAACACTAGTCAGGGGATTTTTTATGTCTTTGAGTTGTAGGAGGCGCTTGTGGTACAATAAATGGGGTAATGTCAACTTAATACAAAACGAAAGGAGTTAATGAATGTTTCAGCATTGGAGGACATATGCTTTTATGTCTGCTTTGTTTGCAGGTCTTACAGCTATCTTTGCCAAACTCGGTGTAAAAAATATTCCTTCGAACTATGCAACGCTTTTTAGAACGGTTGTCATTATTCTTTTTTTGGCTTTTCTGGTTGGATTACGGCGTGAATGGATAAACCCGTTATCGCTGGATAGAAGAAGTTTGATTTTTCTTTTGTTGTCCGGGATTGCTACCGGACTTTCTTGGCTTTGCTACTTTCGGGCTTTGCAAATTGGTCCGGCTTCACTGGTTGCTCCGATTGATAAGCTCAGCCTTGTTTTTGTAGTTGTGCTCTCTTTAGTTTTTTTGGGCGAACGCCTGGGCCCGACGCAATGGGTAGGTGTTTTTTTAATGAGCACAGGAGCTGTTTTAATTGCCCTAAAGTGACATCATATGATGAATAAACTTCCGCAAGTCACCCTTATTTTTTGGATTATGAAGATAGCCGCAACCACGACATTGAATATTGGCTACGCGCTTAGTTCAATGATTTTAATCGGATTATTTTTGTGTTCTGGCGTTTTAGCGGTTATTCTTTCTCTGTAACAAAAATCAGAACGTTTAAAGTTGAATTGCTTTATTGGACTGCCATTCTATTTTCAAATACTTTGGGTACCGCTTTGGGTGATTTTTTGGCCGATAATTCCGGCCTTGGATTTGGGGGTGGAGCGCTTCTGATCGGTGGTTTACTGATACTGGTAGTCGTTCTTACCTATTTTACCCGAGTTTCTAAAACTCTATTGTTTTGGATCGCGTTTGTTCTCACGCGTCCGTTTGGCGCAACCATGGGGGATGTTTTTACAAAGTCAAGAGCTCGCGGCGGTCTTAACTTTGGTACTATCGGTTCATCTATCGTTCTTGGATCAATTCTTCCTCTCAAATTCCAGAGGGAGAAAATAATTGACAAATAGTTTTTTTGTGGTACACTAAATATGTAAGCACAAGGTAGCGCTTACATAAGAGGAGCAACGAGGCGTTCGAAAGAACGCCTTTTTATTTTTCAGACAGCTTTTAGCTGTCTGAAAAATAATCCCGAGCCGTTATAATTTTTAAGACTATGCGGCGAGGGATGTAAGGATAACGAGGTCCTTTTTAGCAAAGTAAAGCTGAAAAGGGCCTTTTTGTTTTTAGGATGGTGGTAAAATATGGATTTTAGAATATTACTTGAAAAGATAACGCCTGCGCTTAAATATATTGCGCGGAAGCACTTGTTTTATAGTCTTTACAGCGAGGAAGATCTTTACCAGGAGATGTGCCTTTATCTGTGGCAGCATTACGGAAATGGCCTCCCTATAGGTATAAACGAGGGCTATGTTATTAAGGGGTGCGAGTTCCATATCCAGAATTTCTTAAGAAAAGGAAGGCCTAAGGTAAAGTTCTCCAGTCTGGATGAACTTATAACCCCAGGAGGATTGACATTAGCCGACATCCTTGAGGATAAGAAAGAAGGTTTCAGCTCAAGCATGGAAAATAAGCTTACCGTTGATGAATTAAAAAATATAGGTTTAACTGACAGGGAAAAATCAGTGCTTTCTTATCTATTGAAAGGATATACAATACGCGAGATAGCAAAAGAGATGAATGTTTCGCATGTCATGGTTCTTAAGCACAAGAAGAATATAATCAAAAAATGGCGCGCAAAAGGTTACCAAAAGTAGTTTGTTTTTACTTAATAGGGTTGTAAGTTAGGTAAAAACACAAAGTCGTGTAAGCATACAAAGGCGTTCGTGAATAGCGAGCGCTTTTTTTATTGAGTACGTGACTTATGGAACGAGCGTAGCGAGTGAACATAAGTCACTGTACGAAATAATCCCGAGCCGCCATGATTCTGGATAATATGCGGCGAGGGATATGACCAGAGGGAATATTAATATGCGAAACTTAAGAACTGCGGTTTTTTTGATTTCTGTTTTTTGGTTTCCAGTTTCTTTCTGTTACGCCACCGCTACAACCCATGTCTGGTCGCCTTCCGCCGATGTTCAGGCTTATAAAAAATGGCATCTGACATCAGATTATTATGTTCCTACTGAAAGCAATTCAAGCGGTGTAAGGCCGAATACTATAACTAACTTCGGACTTACTGTAGGCGTATTGCCATTTGAAAAGCTGAATGCAGAAATAGGATTTGATTATAAATCCGGATACGGCGATCTGGATGATTATCCGTGGTACTTTAATGCAAAGCTGGGTATTCCGGAAAATGCGTATGGAGAGTTGTTTCCGGCGTTAGCCGCAGGTATCTATGATTTGGGAACAAAGAATAATAAAACCAACAGCAGGATAGTTTATGGAAAGGCTGCCAA
>JAPLMD010000047.1 GCA_026387235.1 Candidatus Omnitrophota bacterium | reverse complement strand
TGGTCCACCTGCCAGGTGAGCCAATTGGCTCACCTGGCAGGTGGACCATTAGCACATCACGATCTTCGCGGGTTTAAAGCCGTTGAAGTTAGGCACGGCGCTTGCGCATGAATAAGCGCCTATATTTTTTACATAGACAACGTTACCCACGTCAAGTTCAGGAAGGTCTTCGCTTAAAGAAATCGTATCAAATGAATCGCACGTAGGCCCTGCCAGGGTGCTTAAGAATCTTTGGCCCCTTTTTAAAGTCCTGAATTCATATTTGCAGTGATCGAATACTATGCCGGAAAAATCGCCGTACAGGCCGTCATTTAAATAATAATAGTTTTTGTTATTCCTGAAAGCTCTTCCTATCACCTGCGTTATTAATATTCCCGCAGGGCCCGCAAAAAACCTGCCCGGCTCAGCGATGAATTTCACGTTTTTATCAAAGAACTTCTGCATTTTTTTTCTTATAGGGCTTGCCATCCGCTCAAATGTAATGTGGCTGTCGCGTTCAAAATGTTTTATAGGAAAACCGCCGCCTATATCCAGGATATCTAAGAATATCCCCGATTGTTTTGCTTCGTTGAATATCGCGGAAGATACCTCAAGGGCCTGTAAATAATTTTCAGCATTAGTGCATTGCGATCCGACGTGGAAACTCACGCCCACGGGTTTTAATCCCAGTGATCTTGCTTTTTTGAGCAGCGATATTGATTGTTCCGGGTCTGCGCCGAATTTGAGAGAGAGCTCCACGATGCTTCCGACGTTTGCCACTTTTATTCTTATAATGACTTTTGCCCCGGGGCAGGCTTTCGCGATTTTGTATAATTCCGGCTCATTGTCAAAGGTCATGAGCTTTACTTTTTTCTTGCAGGCGGACCTCATATCTTCGTGGGACTTTATAGTGTTAGCGAATATTATTTTTTTAGGGCTCGCGCCGAGTTCCAGGACAGTATTCATCTCATTCGCGCTGGCCACGTCAAAACCGGCGCCTAATTCAATAAACTTTTTAATGATTCCTGGATACGGGTTTGCTTTTATCGCGTAGTAAGGCGCGACTTCAGGAAGGGCTTTGCGGAAAATCCTGAATTGTTTCTCAAGAACGTCCTCCTGTATGAGCATGAGAGGGGAGGAGTGCTTTTTAATCATTCTGCGTATCAGATTTTCTATGCCGCCTGATTTATGCATTGATCAAGATGTAAGGAACGTCGTGAACTGCCAGACGTTCCTATCCTTAGGTTTTTTAAGGCCCAGCGTACTGAAGTTTTTATCATAGTTTTTAAGCGGTGTCCAGTTAACCGGTTTTGAAATAAAAGGCCCGAGATACGGCTTTGCTATTTTCATTATGTCTTCGTGCGGCAGGTCGTCCGGCAGGTTAAAGCCCTTGTTAGGATTTTCAATCATCCACGCGGCCGCAGCTACTACAGATATGGCGACTTGCAGGGTAGTAGCGTTCTGGTCAGGGACTAATTTTCTCGCTTCTTTAATGTCCAGCAGGCTTCCTGTCCACCATGAATTAAAATCGTGGCCCATCAAAAGCGCCCCTAATCTGTCTTCGCCTTTTATGATTTCATTGTTCATTATTCTCTGGTTTTTCTGGAGGTTATACCGCCTCATCTCCAGCTCGCGCAGGGAGTTTATGGCTGCGTCGCTTGGGCAATACGCGTAATGAACCGTCGGCCTGTAAATAGCTTCTCCTTTATTATTCCAGACCGTGAGCCTGTCCGAGATCCCGAATGCCTCGCCGTGCCTGATGACCATGCCTGTGATCTCGCAATCAGGCACCCAGGACCTGACCCATGTATTTACTCCCATGCTTTCCAGGCATATCTGATTTTTAGGGCCGGTCTTGTGAAAAAACGCTCCTTTGGGGATATCTCTTTCATGCGTTCCCCAGCCCATCTCCGCCGGCGCGATGCCTTCTTCAAAAAATCCCTCGATGCTCCACGTGTTTACAAATTCGTCCACCTCTTTCGGCTTATTCGTTATCTGCGTGTCGCGCTCGCTTATATGTATGACCTTAACGCCCGAACTTCTAGCGAGCTCCGGATAATATCTATTCTGCAGGGCTTCTTTTAATATTCTCGAGCGCTTATCTTTCGGCTTATCGGAAATAATTTTTTTAGCGATATCTTCCAGGGCTATTTTCGTGAAATGCGATACAAGCCCGGGATTGGCTCCATGGTCGACGATAGCGGTTGCGCCATTATTGTCGCCCCATTTTTTAATAAGCTCGCGTATCTCCATCTGCCTTGTGTAAAGCGTCAGGTCCGCAGGACTGCCGCTAGCGCTCTTTTTGTAAGGATCCCACACTTCAACGGACGTGTTCACGTAAAGCGCGCGATTATCCCTGCACCACTGAAGCATGGCGATGCAGTCTATGTTCCAGGCCAGGTCTATTATCAGATCTCCCGGGCCAACGTATTTTTTCAAAAGTTTGTCGTAGTTTTGAGGCGTGACGCGTTTAATCACGTATTTTACGCCTTTATTGAGGCTGTTTTTTACGCGCGCCCTATTGTCTATAAAATCCATTATGGTGATATTTCTCGGCGGGGCATCTATGAGTTTTAATATAAGCGGTATTGCGCACTGGGATACGGAACCGCATCCGATAACAAGAATTTTTCCTTTGAACTCCACCATACCTCCCTGATATTACAAAACGTACAAGTTCATTCTATCAAATAAAATTTTTTTATCAAATAAAATTTTTACTATGTTTGACATAAATGTAAAATTGTTGTAAACTAAGCGAAGAAGATTATGATGAAATTTAAAAATAAAGTCCTAATGATAGGACATGGCTCGGTCGGAAGATGCTGCCTGCCCCTCCTCCTTAAGCATATAGACATCCCTTATAAAAATATCACGGTCATTGATTTTGCGGATAAGCGCGCGGAGTTAAGCCCCTGGATGAAAAAAGGCGTGAAGTATTTCCAGGAGAGAATTACTCCCATAAATATAGCGAGGACCCTGTCCAGGCATCTTTCTCCCGGGGGGCTTCTTATCGATCTTGCGTGGAACATAGAATCGACAAGCATGCTTAACTGGTGCCATGATAATAGAGTCCTGTACGTCAATTCTTCGGTAGAAGAATGGGATCCTTACGCGAATATAGACAGGAAAACGCCTTTTGAAAAATCTCTTTATTACAAGCAGATGGAGATCTGGAAAATGATTTCCAAATGGAATAGCGACCACAAAGCTACGACCGCTATCCTGGATCACGGCGCAAACCCGGGGCTCATCTCGCATTTTACAAAGAAGGGCATTGTGGACATAGCCTCCAAGGCCCTTGAAGATAAAGCGGTCTCAAAGAAAGACGAAAAGATTATCGAGAGGTTTTTAAAGGAAGAAAAGTTTCCCGAGCTCAGCATGAAGCTCGGCATAAAGGTCATACACTGCAGCGAGAGAGACACTCAGATTTCTGACATGCCCAAGCAGGTGGACGAGTTTGTGGGCACGTGGAGCATAGAAGGCCTCAGGGAAGAAGCTATTTCTCCCGCTGAGATTGGATGGGGCACGCACGAGCATGAACTTCCTGATCTGGCCAACGTGCCTGAGATCGGGCCTAGAAATCAGATATTTCTTTCGCGCATGGGGATGAATACCTGGGTGAGGTCCTGGGTGCCTTACAGCGAAATCGTGGGCATGGTCGTAAGGCACGCGGAGGCATTTACGATTTCAGACAGGCTTACTGTGTGGAAAAAAGGAAGAGCTGTGTACAGGCCTACGGTTCATTACGCTTACATGCCTTCTGATGACACGCTTTCCTCGCTTCATGAATTAAGATGCAGAAATTATGAATTGCAGCCTAAGATACGGATAATGAATGACGAGATAGTCAAAGGTTCAGATACGCTCGGCGCCCTTATCATGGGCCACCGTTATAACTCCTGGTGGACAGGCAGTATCTTGAGCATAGGCGAATCCAGGCGCCTGGTGCCGCATCAAAACGCTACGACGCTGCAGGTTGCCATAGGAGTTGTTTCAGGCACCATGTGGGCCATAGAAAATCCCGAACAAGGCGTGCTTGAGCCGGACGAGCTCCCCCATGAATATATACTGAAGATCGCGAAACCATATCTCGGAAAATTCATCTCAGAGCCGTCAGACTGGACCCCGTTCAAAAACTATCAGGTGTTCTTCAAAGAAAATCCCTATTCGTACCTTGACGAGAAAGCCTCCTGGGCCTTCAAAAACTTCCTCTTTAAGCCATGAACATTATATTGGCATCTAATTCCAGGAGAAGGCGCGAAATACTTGCTTCCTGCGGCATCGCTCATAAGGTAATGCCAAGCAACGCCACAGAATACATGACTGCGAGCAAGCTTCCCGAACAGGTGGCAATGATAAACGCCCGCATAAAAGCGGAAACAGTCGCTAGAAAGATTAAATCCGGTTACGTTATAGGCGCTGATACAGTGGTATTGCTCGGCGCCAAAATAATCGGCAAGCCCAAAAACGCGAGCCACGCCAAAAAGATGCTGAAAGAGATGTCCGGAAAGACCATCTCTGTCTATACAGGGCTTTGCGTGGTAGATGTAAAAAAATCAGCCTTTATTGCAGATTATGAAAAATCCCTGGTTATTGTAAAAAAGCTCAAGAGTAATGATATCCCGAAGTATTTTAAATTGCTTGGGCCTTACGACAAAGCAGGCGGATTTTCAATAGAGGGCGTGGGCTCGTTTATCTTTGACAATATAAAAGGTTCTTATTTCAATGTCCTGGGCTTGCCTACTGCTAAATTGCAGGAGATATTTAAAAAATTAGGCGTTGATATTCTAAAAGAAATAGAGGCCTGATGTTTGACGTGATAGTTATAGGCGCGGGCCCGGCCGGGATGATGGCGGCTGGCCGTTCAGCTGAACTGGGCGCTGGCACCCTCCTTATTGAAAAGACTGATTCCTCAGGAAAAAAATTACTCTTATCCGGAAGCGCCAGGTGCAATATCACAAATACCTGCGAGCAGGTGGAAGATTTTATAAATAATTTTTCAGAATCCGGAAAATTCTTAAGAAACGCCTTCAGCGTATTTTTCAATAAGGAGCTTTTAAGATTTTTCAGGAAAAGAGGGCTTGATTTTAAGGTAGAGCGCGGCGGAAAGGTTTTCCCCATAACTGACAAGGCAGCGGATGTCCTGCGTATACTTGTAAAATATGTAAAAGATTCAGGGTGTAAGATCCTGTATAGAAAAGAAGTTCTGGACGTAATAAAACGAGGCGATGTTTTCGACGTTATTACTAAGGATACTGTTTTCAGCTCAAAAAAGGTCATACTCGCCACAGGCGGATTATCTTATCCCCAGACAGGTTCATCCGGTTTTGGTTTTCATATAGCGAAAAAATTAGGCCATACTGTGATGAAGCCGAAACCAGGCCTGACAGGCGTTATATTAAAATCAAATTTTTTAAAAGAATGGCAGGGCGTATCTTTTGATGACGCGGCTGTTTCGGTCTATAAAGATGATTTGCTTATCCATAAAGACCGCGGGGAAATGATATTCACGCATTTCGGTATCTCCGGGCCTATTATAATGCACATGAGCGCCGTGATATACGATGCGCTGGAATCCGCGAAAAGGGTTTTTCTTTCCATAGATTTCAAGCCTGAGATGAGTTCCGGCGGCCTGGAAGAGGCTTTTCAGCAGGAATTTAAAAATTCTCCTGCCAGAAAAATAAGCAACATGCTGAAAGAATTTGTGCCCGCGACGCTCGTAAGAAGAATCCTGGAAGCCACGCGTTTAGACGGAGATAAGAGGCTGAGCCAGGTTCCCAAAGAAGAAAGAAGGCGCCTCGCGGAAAAATTAAAAGACTTTAGGATGACTGTGTTATTTGTGCGGCCTATACAGGAGGCAATGGTCACTTGCGGCGGAGTATCAGTAAAAGAGATAGATCCTAAAACCATGGAATCCAGGATTGTGAGAGGGCTTTATTTCGCGGGAGAGCTCATTGACGTGGATGGTAAGACAGGCGGATACAACCTGCAGGCCGCCTTTTCAACAGGATGGATGGCCGGCTCCGGCCAAAAAGATTAATCCGCCAGCGCGTGTTTTTTTAGTTTTTTTACTGTTTCCCCGCCTATAAGTTTTTCAACTATAGCGAACGCGAATTCCATTGAAGTGCCCGGCCCCTGGCTCGTGATAATATTTCCGTCCACCACGACAGCTTTATCCTTGTATTTTGTGCTTTTTCCGAAGTCGATCTGGTCTCCGGGATAACACGTGGCGTTTTTATTGTCCAGAAGCCCTATCGGCGCCATGACCACGCTTGGCGCCGCGCATATGCCCGCTATCAAAGCGCCTTTGGAATGCATGCTTTTAATAAAATCATTTACCTCGGTTGAATTGTGAAGATGCATTGCCCCGGGCATCCCTCCGGGAATGATCACCGCGTCAAAATCAGGCTTTAAATTGCTTATTTTTTTCTCCGCAGCTACTGCTATCCCGTGCGAGCCGGTAATGCTGGTGCTGTCAAGCCCCGCGCTGATGATCTCTATCCCTGCCCTTCGCAGCACATCAACCACTGTAACCGCTTCTATCTCCTCAAAACCTGTTGCTAGTAATATCACAGCTTTTTTCGCCATAAACACCTCCAAGTATGTTATAATAGAAAAGATGAAGAAATTCAAGCATATTTATGGCCCGGTTTCTTCCTGGAGGCTCGGGAGCTCTATGGGAGTGGACCCGTTATCTCAGAAAGATAAAATCTGCACGTTTGACTGCACCTATTGCCAGATAGGCGAGACCCTGCTTTTCAGCTCCGAAAGAAAAATATTTGTATCTACAGAAGCCATACTGAAAGAGATAGCGTCTCTCCCGAAGAATGCAAAAATAGATTATATCACTATTTCCGGGAACGGCGAGCCTACCCTGGCTAAAAATTTAGGCGATATCATAAAGCGGATCAAAAAGATCAGGAAAGAAAAGATAGCTGTCATAACCAATTCCTCGCTGATAGATAGAAGCGACGTGCAGGTGGATCTCCTGCGGGCGGATTTTATTCTGCTGAAGTTCGACGCCAACGCAGAGGATCTTTTCACAATCGTGAATAGGCCCTCCCCCGGCATAAAATTCGGCGATATCGTAAAAGGCATAAAAAAATTTACGGCAATGTATAAAGGAAGATTGGCTTTACAAATCATGCTGGTTAAAAAAAATAAATCGTACGCGAGGGAAATAGCCAAAATGGCAATAAAGCTCGGGATAAAAGAGGTTCAGCTCAATACCCCGCTCCGGGAATGCGCTGATGATCCTCTTTCAAAGCCGGAGATGGACGTGATAAAGAAATATTTTAAAGGCATGAAGATAGACTGCGTCTATAACGCTAAGATAAAACACGTAAAGCCCATGCATAAAGAGGACGCGGAGAAAAGACATGGCAGGGGTAAAAGATAACGTCCTGAAAATATTAAGCTGGCTTCCGGGTTACGTGGAGCTTGTAGCAGCTGCTAAAGGCAGAAGAATAGAAGATATCCTGGAGGCAATAGATAGCGGCGTGAGGATTATCGGCGAAAATTACGTCCGGGAGGCAGAAGAAAAATTCATTGTAATCGGCCCAAAGGTAAAATGGCATTTTATAGGGCATCTCCAGAAAAATAAGGTAAAAAAGGCTGTCAAAATCTTTAACATGATAGAGACTGTTGATTCAGTTGAAATAGCCCAAGAAATAGATAAGGCATGCGCTTCTATCAATAAAACCATGCCGGTTCTCATAGAGGTTAATTCAGCCAAAGAGCAAAATAAATCCGGCGTATTACCCGAAGACGTAGAAGCTATTATAGAAAATATATCAACCCTGCCCCATATAAAGGTATCAGGCCTCATGACAATGGGTCCTGTCCTTGAAAACCCAGAAGACTACCGGCCTTATTTTGAACAAACAAAAAAACTTTTCGATAGAATAAAAATAAATCACGATATGAAGTACCTTTCCATGGGCATGTCTGGTTCCTACCACATTGCCATCCAGGAAGGCGCGAATCTAGTAAGAATAGGAACAGCTATTTTCGGGGGTGGGGTGGGTGGGCGGTATAAAAAGTAATATAACACCCTATCACAGGCCAATAAGCCTGGTTTTTTTGTCGACTTAAACATGCCTATTAGGCATGTTAAGATGACCAATAGGCATACATAGAAATATCTTAAGGAGGCATGATAACTTATGCGTGAAATAAGAGAAATAACAGAAAAAATTAAAAAATTCAGAGATGACCGAGATTGGATGCAATTTCATGACCCTAAAAATATGGCAGTTTCAATTATGATAGAAGCCGCGGAACTTCTGGAACATTTTCAATGGAAAAACAAAGATGAAGTACAGGAATATATAAAAGCAAACAAAGAAGAAATTTCCGATGAAATAG
>JAPLMD010000010.1 GCA_026387235.1 Candidatus Omnitrophota bacterium | reverse complement strand
AGGACAGCGGCTGATATAAGCGTCCGCCAGCTCAAGGATCCGCAGAGGGCCATAGATATATTTAACAGATTCATGGAAAAGAACCCAAAACACCCTTTGAACGAAAGCATCAAAAAAGGTTTAGAGGCGTTTAAAAATGTTCCTGCAAACAAAAACTAAAAAAGATATGAGCAAGATTGAGCAATTAAGCGAAATTATGGATAGTATCTCCGCCAGCCGCGACATAAGAGAGCTTTTACAGGCGAGCTTGAATAAAACCTTAAAGGCGCTTTCTTCAGAGAGAGGGTCCATATTCATGGCAGGAGAAGACGGGGAGGAATTATCTTTAAAATGCGCTAACGATAATAATGATTTAAAGATGGACCAGATCAGGCGCAAGCTGGGCGAGGGCGTGGTGGGTAAGGTGGCAAAGGAAAAGCGCAGTCTTCTTGTAAAAGACATACGGCAGGACAGGACGCTTACCATATCAAACATGCATCACGACTACAGGACTACTTCTTTTCTATGCGTGCCAATACTGGCGGGCATGAAATTAATAGGCGTGATAAGCATTACCGAAAATAATACAGGCAAGCCTTATTCAGAAGAGGATCTGAAGTTTCTGGAGATAGTGGCGGGAAGCATAGGCCTGAAGATAGAAAAGAGCAAGCTGTTATGCGAGGTTGAAAAGATCAAAAAGAAGGCGGAGACCGACGGTAAGTTTACAGAGCTCGGTAAGTTCTCGAGCGGCATATCGCACGAGCTTAATAATCCGCTGGATGGAGTCGTCAGGTACGTGAACCTCGCTTTGAACACTATTGAAGAAGGCCCTGCCAGGGGATATCTCATGGAGGCGAAGTCAGGGCTTATAAGGATAGTCAACATCGTGAGATCTCTTCTCGAATTATCCAGGCGCAATAAAAACTCAAACCTGAAGATGGCTGATGTCAATGAGACCATGGAGCATTCTATAGAGCTGGCGATGAATTGCGCCACGCATAAGACAGTGGATATAAAAAAGGATCTGCATAAAGATCTTCCGATGATTCCTGATATGGGGCTGGAGAGCATATTTTCAAACATCCTGAAGAACGCGGTGGACGCTTTGGGCGCGACAGGTTCCATAGAGGTCAAGACAGCCAGGAATAACGGTTTTATAGAGATCAGTATTCGAGATACAGGATGCGGCATGCCCCAGGAGCATATCAACAGGATATTTGAGCCGTTTTTCACGACTAAAGAGATGTCAAAGGGCGTGGGGCTCGGGCTCGCCATATGCGACGATATAGTAAAACGTTATAACGGCAGGATCCAGGTATCCAGCCAGATGGATAAAGGGACGGCGTTCGTCATACAGCTTCCCTTAAAGGATAACGCATGAGCGTGAACGGCTGCAGGATATTGGTGGTTGACGACGAGCCTTTGGTCAGGAAGTCGTTATACGAAAGCCTGAGGGGAGACGGTTTTACAGCCAGCATGGCGTCTAACGGCGAAGAGGCGTACGAAAAGATAACAGGCAGTTATTTTGATATAGTTATCACTGACATGAAGATGCCTAAGATGAACGGCATCGAGCTTCTCAAGAAACTCAGGAAGGATTTTCCGTCGGTATCTGTGGTGCTCATCACAGGGTATGGCAACGTGGAGACAGCGGTTGAGGCCATGAAGATGGGGGCGTTTGATTACGTCACAAAGCCCATAAATGACGCTGAGATACGGATAATAATAGATAAAATACTTGAGCATAATAAGCTGATTCAGGAAAATATAAATCTCCGCAAGAAGCTCGCGAATTCCCTGAGAGGGAGAGATAAGTTCCATAATATGGTGGGCAGAGACGCGAAGATGCAGAAGATTTATACCATGATAGAGGCAATAGCCGACAGCAAGGCGAACGTGCTTATAACAGGCGAGAGCGGCACAGGCAAGAGGCTCGTGGCGCAGGCCATACACGCGACTGATAAGTTCAGGAAGGATAAGGTTTTAGTGGAAATGAGCTGCGGCGCTCTGCCGGAAACGCTTTTAGAGAGTGAGCTTTTCGGCCACGTAAAAGGCGCTTTTACCGGAGCTATAAGAGACAGAAAAGGAAGGTTTGAATTAGCGGATAACGGGACTATATTCTTAGATGAAATAGATACTTTTTCGCCGGTCATGCAGGTCAAGCTTCTGAGGGTACTGCAGGAAGGCGAGTTTGAAAGGGTGGGAGAGACAAAAACCCTGAAGGTAGACGTGAGGGTCATAGCCGCTACGAACCAGAGGCTTGACGGCCTGATAAAAGAAGGAAAATTCAGGACTGATTTATATTACAGGCTTAACGTGATCAATATAGAACTGCCGAGATTAAAAGACAGGGTAGAAGATATGAGCCTTCTCGTAAGCCATTTTATAGAGAAGCATAATAAAGAGGACGCTTCCAAAAAGATTACCGGCATAACAAAAGAGGCTATGGCTGTTTTGGAGGGCTACAGCTGGCCGGGCAATATAAGGGAATTGGAAAACATGGTTGCAAGGGCAGTTGTCCTGGCGCGCGCGAGGAAGATAGACGTAGATTCTTTGCCTGAGGAACTGCAGAAAAGCCGGAATAGCAAAGCGCATCACGGGAACAATAATACGTTAAAAGAAATACTGGAGGAGCCTGAAAGAGACGTTATCAGGAAAATGCTCGACGAGGCTCGCGGCAACAAGAAAAAAGCGGCTTTGAAATTAGGCATTAACAGGACCACGCTTTATAATAAAATAAAAAAATACGGGTTAAACTAACGTGAACCTATTTGATATTATAGACGAAGTAAGATGGCGCCGCATGCAGGAAGGATTCAGCAAGGCGCTGGGCGTTTCTATAAGTACAGCTGATCAGGCAGGTAATCTTCTGCCCGGCTTCAATCAGCCGAATACGTTCTGCCTCGAGCTGGGCGGAGCTAGTCATTATAAAGAATGCATATCGCATCTTACCGGTAAGATAGCCGAAAACAGCAGTGAAAATTTTATAGCGTGCCAGTTCGGCGTGTATCTCTACGGGGTGCCGATAGATATCAAAAGGGAAAATATACGCCTGGGGTATTTTATCATAGGCCCGGCGCTCGTCCAAAAGGCCAAGGCTCTGGCGGAATACGAACGCATCGCGGAAGAAATGAATATTTCTCCGGAGAAACTGACGGATAATATACTGAGCCTTAAGAAATTCAGTTTCGCGGGCATAGAATCAATAGTGGAGCTTCTGAACGAGGTCGCGAACGACATAGTCCAGCTTAGCTATGACAGCAATAAGATCAAAGAAAGGTACGGCGTGCCCAGGCGCGTAGATGAATTGATAAAAGGGCTTTATTCATCCGTGTATTCCGAGGGGCTTTTAAAGGCGCTCCTGGATGTCTCTCTCCATACGGCAAATGGCAGCGCGGGTTCTATAATGATCCTGGATCACGCTACCAATGAACTCTCCATAAAATTTTCAAAGGGGATGAAGGACAACATCGCGCAAAAAGCCAGGGTGAAGATGGGAGAAGGCATAGCAGGCGTAGTGGCTGAAAACAGAAGGCCTCTATTAATAGATGACACAATACAGGATTCTAAAATAAAGAACCGCCTGAAAAGGCCGAACATAAAATCTTCCATAGTATGCCCGCTAGAGATTAAGAACAGGCTTTTCGGCGTTATGAATCT
>JAPLMD010000009.1 GCA_026387235.1 Candidatus Omnitrophota bacterium | reverse complement strand
AGTGACCAATAGACATACCCATTAAAAATAAGCAATGAATATGAACGCAAAGATTAAAATCGGTTGGATAATTTTTACTATTTTTTCATTAGCCATTGTTTATCCATCTTTTTCAGCTCCTACGCCTGAGCAGGAAGCAGGCGGACAGGAAAGAACGCGCGAACTCCAGGAGAAAGAAAAGGCATTGAGGGAGAAAATCGAGCAAGCGCCCCAGGCCCCGCAGGTAGTGCAGGAACCCCAGCAAGAGCCTCAGCGGTTCCAATCCAACGAAAAAACATTGATAAATCAAATAAATGTGACAGGCGTCACCTTTATTTCTGAAAAAGAAGTAAACGATATAATCTCCCAATATCAGAATAAAGAAATCACGATGAACGATTTGCAAAAAGCAGCTGATATGATTACTGACATATACCGCAAAAAAGGCTACATCACTTCCCGCGCATATCTCCCGCCGCAGAAAATAGAGAATAACACGGTTGAGATAAGAATAATTGAAGGCACAATGGGAGACGTGGATGTAAAAGGCAACCGCTATTTTAAAACGGATCTCTTTAAAAAAAAGATAGGCCTTAAAAAAGGAGAGCCGTTTAATTACAACATACTCCGCGGCAACCTTTCCAAGATCAATCAGTATCCTGACAGGAAGGCAAAGGCTATTTTAGCCCCTGGCAAGGAAGCAGGCCAGACAGACGTTAGCCTGGAAGTAAAAGATAATCTCCCTATCCATATTTCTTTTGACTGGGATAATTACGGTTCAAAATACATAGATAAACAGCGCTATCAGGCAGTTTTGACGCACAATAATTTTCTTGGTTTTGATGATATTCTGACTCTGCAATACCAGTTCGGCCAAAAGCATGATCTGCAGGAACAGCATGATTATTACAGGCTTGCTTCTGTTAGGTATCTTTTTCCTTTAAACGACAGGACTGACATAGGTTTTTACGCTGCCCGTTCAAAACTGACCCTTGGCAAGGAATTTGAAACGCTTAAAGCGCGCGGCAAAAGCGAGATATACAGCCTCTACAGCAATTACACCATGATAAAAGACGAAAACCTTACTTTGACCATGAATACCGGATTTGACTACAAGAATATAATAAATTTCCAGCTTGGGGATATAACGAGCATGGACAAGCTGAGGATTTTTAAGTTGGGTTTTGAATGGGACCGCTCTGATAATTACGGAAGGACTATTATAAACAATGAAATGGCTTTTGGCATACCCAATCTTTCAGGCGGGCTGGAGAAACATTATGATACTATAGCAAGCCGCGTAGGTTCAGGAGGAAATTTTACAAAAGACACAATAGACTTTATAAGGCTCAACAGAATGCCTTTTTCTTCCACGCTTCTGTTAAAGGATCAGACGCAGATATCGCCTAATATCATGACAGCTACCGAACAGTTCCAGATCGGAGGCATTTCAAATCTCCGCGGTTACCCTGTGGCAGAAGCTGTAGGAGATACAGGCAGCGCGATTACAGGAGAATTATCAATGCCTCCTTACATGATTCCTAAAAATCTTAACGTCCCTTTATCAAAAACCAAACTTTACGACGCATTAAAAATAGCTGTTTTTTATGACTGGGGCAATGTAAAACTGCGCGACCCTCAGGCAGGCGAACATAAACGCAAGACTTTAAGAAGCGCGGGCTGGGGCATGAGGCTTAATCTGCCTGAAGATTTTTCAGCAAGATTGGATTTCGGCTATCCGCTGGATCAGACGCCGTCCGACGGGCACCACCTGCATACGTGGGTCAAAATTTCCAAAGGGTTCTAATTAAAAAAAGATAAAAAAAGTATTGACAAAAGGTTTTAAAAGTAGTATAATTTCATCATAATATTTTTGAGTAAAATTAAAGAGAGGAAGCCCGAAATGAAAACCCGAAAAAGAATTATTGTCCTAGGGGCAAGCTTTTTTGCCTGGCTGGCAATGATATCTTTTGCTTACTGTTTGCCGCAGGGCGAACAAGTGGTGGCAGGAGGCGGTGAGACGCAATTTGAGCGCGCAGATAACACGCTCAATGTTACAACACTATCTGATAAATTAATTGTTAATTATTCAAGTTTTGATATAGCATCCAATGAAACAGTTAATTTTAATCAGCCTTCAAGCTCTGCAATAGCACTAAATCGTGTTGTAGGCTCAACAAATCCTTCTTCAATTTTTGGAGCTTTAAAAGCAAACGGCCAGATTTTTGTAGTTAACCCGAACGGCATATTTTTCGGGCCTAATTCCAAGGTTGATGTTGCAGGCCTTGTGGCTTCTACTCTTGATATAACCAACGAAGATTTTCTTGATGGCGATGGGGTTTACAATTTTTTTAAAACAAAAGAAAACGCTTACATCATAAACAAGGGAAACATTAAGATTCAGAACGGCGGTTATGTTTGCCTCTTGTCAGCAGCCATTGACAATCAGTTTTCTATCCAGGCAAATCTCGGCACAGTGGTCCTTGCAAGCGGTGAAGCAATGACGCTTGCCCTGGATGACATGAATGACATTTCCGTAGTGGTTGATAAAGGCGTTCAGACAGAAGTGTTTGGCCCGAACAATGAAAAGATATTAAGCGCAGTGAAAAATAGTGGCACTATTTCAGCAAACGGCGGCAAGGTTATAATAACCGCGAAGATCCTGAACAAGGTTTTTGATTATGCCATAAACAACATAGGCGTAATCGAGGCAAAGAACGTTGTAAACCATAACGGAGTAATTGAACTTACAGCAGAAGGCGCGCCAATCATCAACATTGGTAAGATAGAGGCAGGCGAAGTAAAGATAAGCGCTCCTGATACAGAAGTTATCAATAGAGGCGAAATTATAAGCAACGGGACAGAGGTCAATCCAAACGGCGGCCTCGTAGATATCAGTGCAAATACAATACTGCAGGCAGGTATAGTAACAGCCGATGCTTTTGAAGGTGGCAGGGCAGGCGAGGTAAAGCTGATTTCCACGAGCTCTACTGTATTGGACCAAAACAGCACTACTTCAGCAGCCGCGGCAGGAACCAATATAGGTAGTGGCGGTATAGTAACAGTCAATTCTTTGGCAGGTAATACCTTTATATATACAGGCGCAGTAATAGACGTATCCGCAGGCCTTGTAGCTGGCAATGCTGGTAATGTAGAAGTGAGTGCTTTCAATAAACTTTGCTTTTACGGCTCTTTATACGGCCGCGCCCCTCCGGGATACACTGGCGCAACCGTGTTATTCGACCCCTACGATATTATCATTCAAAATGGATACTCAGGTAATGTAGCTCATCCCACCGGATCACCTCAAGAAGATTTTAATGACCACAGTAGTTATTATCACGAGAGCCTTTATATAAGCCCATCTGCTTTAGCAGCTTTAGATGTAGCATTAATTTGGCTGCAGGCAACTCATGATATAACAGTAAACGATTCAATTAATATTACCCGTGCAAACACCTCCTTAAAGTTAGAGGCAAAAAATAATATAAATATTAATGCAGATATTACCGTAACTGGTAGTATTTACTTAATTGCTGATGCTGATGCAAGCGGTAGTGGCAGTCTCATTTTCAAAGATAGCCCTACCCCTAAACTAACCGTAGGTTCTACTGGCGGTCATTATCTCCAAGGGGCAAACAGTAGTTTTAGTCTAAGTGCGAGTGGCAGTAACTTTTATATAAACTATGGGTCTGGTGGCTCTGCAAGAAATGCAAGGCTAGAAAGCGGTAATTACCTATATGTTTCCGCCACAAACGGTGATATTACCGTAAGTACTGATATTTCCAAGTCCGCAGGAGTAGAATTACGCGCTGCTGGCTCTATTACGTTAAACGATGATAAAGATATAACCGCTTCTTCAGGAAATATTAAGCTCATTGCTGATTCTAATGAGAATGGTAACGGCAGCCTTTCTTTCGGCAGCAACGTTGTCCTTACCGTAGGATCTAACTACGGCCACTATCTACAGGGAGCAAATAGTTTTAATCTGAATATCGGTTATTTAGGTAAATTAGTTAATGGCAATTACCTATATGTGAGGTGTACAGATTTTGATAATAATATCACAGTAAGTGCAAATATTTCAAAATCTGCAGGAATTGAGCTGCGCGCTTTCAACGATATCTATATTAACAATGACACTGCCATGACCTTATCCGGCCCCGCTCTCTTCTATACTGATGAAAATCAAGGCGGTTCTGGTAGGTTTGTAATGAATTTAGGTTCTTCCATCAATGCCGGAAGCAATGATATAACCATATACGCTTCAGAAAACAGTACGTTGCGTGCAATTACTGCAACCGGCGGCACCTTAACTCTTAACGAGTCGCAGGCCGCATCAAATCCTACTTATTTACTTAATCAGGCTATTGATATAAATAACCTTACCCTTAATAGCGGCACCCTGAATGCCAATGGAAAGAATATAAATGTTTCCGGAAACTGGACTAAGGCATCCGGAGCTAATTTTAACGCCAATAACGGCAAGGTCATTTTTGACGGCGCAGGCACGTCTATAATTTCCGGTTCAACGACGTTCTATAATTTCGAATGCACCACCCCTGGCAAACACTTAACTTTTCAGGCAGGCTCAACACAGACAATTACCCGCACATTAACTCTTACCGGCGAAAGCGGCAACAAAATAGTCCTGCGTTCTTCAGTTGATAACTCAAAGTGGAATATTCAAATAAATGCTGCACAAACTGTTTCTGGCGTTGATGTCAAGGATTCAGATGTAGTTTCAGACGCAGATTCTAAGACTATTACTACTACTGACTCTGTAGGTGTAAACTGTAATGCAAAGTGGGTATTTCCTGCTATTGGTTACGATGTCGGTGGTTCAATCAGCGGTTTCTCCGAGTCAGTAAGTCTTAACTTGGTAGTTACCAGCGGAGGCGTACAGACTCTTTATACCCTGAGCGGTATTACAGGTCCATTTACTTTCTCGCACGTCATCTTAGCTGCTAGTGATTCCATCCTTCTCTTCACAGAGACTGGCATCATGGCAAACCTCGTTGGTATTGTGCAGGGAGCTGCTAATATTAGTAACCTGACCATACAAGCAGGGAGATTAGCTATTGGTGACACTAATGCTAACGTTGGTTCATCCTTCAGCAATGCTAATCTTGCCAATGCATACTATAGTGACTCTGACGTACACTATACAGTTTCAGGCAGTAACGTAACATTTACAGATGGGATTACTTTATGGATTCCTTCCGGGATGACTTATGCGCCTACAGGCAATATTATTGCCTCTGGCAGCTGGCTTAATGAAGGCGCTTTCACTGCCGGCTCTAATAAGGTTACCTTTAATGCTGGCACAGGCACACAGACCATAACAAATACCGGCACTGGTACCTTTAATATAATAGAACACTCCGGCGCAGGCATATTACAACCCGTTAGCACTATTATCATAAGCGATAGGCTCATTTTAAGTAACGGAAGATTATCTTTCTCCGCTGGAAGCTTTAATGTAAATACAGTTAATGTAAACTCACCTGGCAGAATCCAGGACGGCGTTAATGCAGTGAATGCAGGTGGCTTAGTTAATGCAGGAACCGGAACTTATAATGAGAATTTAACTATCAATAAAGCTCTTACTTTGACCGCAGCGAGTATTCCGGTTCTGGACGGCACAGGAATTGGCGGCACAGGCATTACCATTACTTCTAACAATGTAACTATAGAAAAACTGACCATTCAGAATTATGCTACAGGCATAGATATAGCAGGCGCTTACACGGGCATTAATATAAATAATAATACCTTTAATAATAATACGCTTTATCATGTGTGCTCTGATCATGGCTTCTTAGGAGATGCTTTATATAATATATATGCCGCGAATTCCAATATCTTTGACGAAGCAGGCGTTATAGTAGATACTCCTGGCCACGTAGCAGAGGTGCCGAGCGGAAGCAGGGTTATATGGGCAAAGCTTGAAGATGCTTTGGCTAATCTATCAGAAGGCAACACTCTCGCAGGTTTAGGCAACCTTATTTATAGGTACACAAGTACACCGTCCAGGACATTAAACCTCACGCTTGATATCAATGGAATTATTGATATCACCAATAAGGGAGACGTTTATATAATAGGTTCTGGGATCAATAGCCATAACCATCCGATAACAATAAACGTCATTGACCCTGACTTAATCATTGGCGCTCCTATAAATAGCGGCGGCGCAGATGTATATTTATCTGCTGATGGTCATATAATCCATAATTCCGGCGGCAACATCATTACTAACGGCGGGGATTACACCGGTAATGCCGCGATATTAGGCGGCGCAGGCACTTATACCATTAACGCAGGCGCTACTATCAATACTCACCCAACAACAGGCCATGACGGCAATGTCAAGATTATCGCAGGCCAGTCCACGTGGAGCGGCAATAATCTTTCAAGTGTAACCGGTGGTGGAGCTATTACCATTAATAGCTCATCAGGCGTATCCGCGATTAATCCTGAACAAGGCACTACCTATATAGTAACAGGAAACGGCAGTATCTTAGGAAATGCTTATGTAGAAACTCAAGGTAATGTGCTCTTATATGCTCCTAACGGTACAATAGGCACAATATCTATTCCTATAGATACCAAGGTAATGAATTTAGCAGCCAGGGCAAATGGGGTAATCAATATTCATGAACGCACGGGCTTAACTATAGGCACAGTAGGCGGTATCCACGGCATAGAAAGCACAGCCGGCAACGTTCATCTGACTGTTGGCGATAATACTGGTTCAACCTATAATTTAACATTTGAGGCACCTTTAATCTTGTCTGCTGCAGATGGTTTAGTGGACATAGCTGTGCCTTACGGAGCAATTTACGATAACCATACAGATACTGCTGAGATTGCAGCTTACAGTGTTATTCTTTCAGCTCGCAACGGCATCGGAACCGGCAGTAATCCTCTTGATACAGCGGTAAATACTCTCAATGCCCATGTTACAGGCGATGGCATTATGGTGATAAGCGAAACTGATGGTATTAATCTTTTGGACGTTGATACCCACGACGGCCTTATTACTATTACTGCAGGCGGGGCTATTACTGCTACTGATGTCCGCTCACTGACTGATGACGGAGCCAATGATATTTCCCTTACAGGAACAAGTATAGACGTTAAATACATTGCTGCTGGTTCAGGCATCCATGCTGATGTGAATCTTACTGCAATAACCGGAGCAATTACAAATAGCCAGACCGGAGTTGATGTTATTGCTGACACATTAACCGCTACCGCAATAACAGGCATTGACTTAGATACCACTATAAATACATTAGATGCCTCAGTTACAGGCGAAGGCAATATCACAATAGACGAAACAAATGCCGTTACTTTATCAGACGTTGATACAGCTGACGGCTCTATTACGATTACAGCAGGAGGGGCTGTTACTGCAAGTGATGTAAGGTCTCTGGCTGATGATGATGTTAACGATATTTCAATACAAGGAACATCTGTTCAGGCAGGGTATATCAATGCAGGCGCTACTTACGGTGACGTAATCCTTACTGCTACAACAGGCGCAATCACGGAAAATGGAGATGGCTCAGCCGATGTTATTGCAGACCTATTGACTGCTACTGCTGTTACAGGTATAAACCTTGATACCTCTATAAATACGCTTGATGCTACAGTAACAAGCACAACCACAGGCAATATCACAATAGATGAAGCTAATGACATTAACTTGTTGGATGTTGATACTGTTAATGGTTACATCACTGTAAACGCTCATGGTCTTATCACTGCTACAGATGTTTTGGCAGGTGATTTTGGAAATAATGAGCATTTCGATGTCACCTTGGACACTACATCCGGCGGCATGAACCTTATATCAGTAACTGCTGATGACGATATAAACGCTGACGCGGATAACGGCAGTATTCAGGTAGGCTATATTACCGCAGGAGACGATATAACTCTCACAGCAGATAATGGCGCAATAACAGATAATGAAGAGGGAACTGTTGACGTAGTCTGCGACCTATTGACTGCAACTGCAAGCTCAGGCATTGACTTAGATACCTCTATAAATACCCTCAATGCCTCAGTTACAGGTGAAGGCAATATCACAATAGATGAAGCCACTGGTATTAACCTTTCAGATGTCGATACAGCTGACGGCTCTATTACTATTACTGCAGCCGGAGCTGTTACGGCAACTGACGTAAGATCTTTAACTGATGACGACCTGAATGATATATTTATACAGGGAACGTCTATTGATGCAGATTATATTAATGCAGGAACTCTGGGCGACGTAACCCTTACTGCTACAACTGGTGCAATCACGCAAGATGGCGATGGCTCCAGTGATGTTATTGCAGACCTCTTGACTGCAACAGCAGTAACAGGCATTGAGCTCGATACTTCTATAAATACGCTTGATGCTTCAGTAACAGGTACCGGTGATATTGTTATAGACGAAACTAATGACATTAATCTCTGGGATGTTGATACTGCTAATGGTGATGTAACAGTCTTTACCCCTGGTTCCATTACTGGTGGTAATGGCGGTAGTGCTACACCTAACGTTAAAACCAATACACTATACCTTGATGCAGGCGGAGATATTGGCAAGGATGTAGGTGGAACCGATAATACCTTATATACTGATATCAATAATCTCTACGCTTATGCCGGAGGCGACATCGGCACTATAACTGGGGACGGCAGTGTTATTGATCCAGGCATATCCAATAATAACCCTGCTCTTAACCTGATTGATATAGTTGCAAATAATGTAGCTATCGAAGATACCGGTGTACTTACAGTAACAAATGTTAATGCAGACATAGATGTTGCTCTAAAAGGAGGCAGTGTTATTCTCTATAGCGTAACAACAGGTAGGAACATATTAGTAACATCTATCTCTGGAAATATCCAGGTTAATGGCAATGTTATATCAACAGGCATCTATTCTTTAATAATCAGGCCCAATGGGCAGGGTGACACTGGTGATGATCTCGATGATCATCCTGACCATACCTATAATTATACTTTAGTAGATGAAACCTCTGGAGATAATGGCACTTATGTTTTCAGCGGTAGCGCTGATTATATTTTTGACCTTTATACTTTAGGAGATCCTTCGGCGCTTGGGACAATTAGTAATGTGATTGTATATATTAGGGCTAGAGCTGACAATTCAAACGGGAGAACTCCGAATAGGGATAGCTCTTATACAGTTATAAGAATCAATGGAGTTGATTATTACGGAGTGGTGCAAACTCTCGGCGATAGTTATACGAATTATAGCACCTCTTATGCACAAAATCCAGGAACACTAGTAGCATGGACTTGGGATGATCTAAGCGCTCTTCAGGCTGGTGTGGCATTGAGGGCACCTTATTATCATAGTAGCCATGCCCATGATAGTTCTCGCTGCACCCAGGTCTGGGCACAGGTTGATTCCACAGTACAAGGCAATATTACCTTTAATGCAGCTGGCGCATTTAACCAGGCACCTTCAACTCTTGTAAAGGCCAATAATGGAAATGTAAATGTTGAAGCTGCTAGTATCGGAGTAGCTGATATACAGGCAAGCGCTGATGTGTCTTTGATAGCAAGGAGCGGCGATATCGTTGATAATGATTTAGGCGTAGCAGGAGGCACAGGAGCTTATCCTTATCAAAATGATGTGGATGTCACTGCGCGTAATTTGACTTTATCTGCCACCGGAAATATCGGTGGCCCAAGCCCTGCAGAAATAGACCTTGACCTGAGCGGAATCATTAATATTCTCTCGGGCAATAACATCTATCTTGCTTTTGACGAAGATGTTTATTTAGGAACCCTGACAGGGACTAATATAAATTTAAACACAGCTAACGGCGGAATCTATGATGGAAACGATGATTATACCGATACGCCACCTGAAATCAATAACAACATCACTGCTACAAACCTGATACTTTCTGCGAGAGACGGTATCGGAGCCATTGAAAATCCTATAGAGACAAACATTTATATGCTCACTGCAACTACTACAGGCAATAACGCAGGTATCTATATAGATGAAGCAAATAACCTTGTTATAAATACCGTGATTGCAGGGCCATCTGAAGCCAGGGGCAATGTAGAAATAACAGCAGACGGCTCTATTACTGATATACCAGGACCCGGAACCATTCACGCTTATACGCTAACATTAGATGCATTATCTATAGGAGAAGAGAACAATCCATTAGATATAGACGTAGAGTACTTATATGCCCATGCAGGCGGTTTTATAAACCTGTATGATATAGGTTCGCTTACGTTAGTAGATGTAGAAGGCGGCTTGAACGAAGAGGCTGATGTTAATGTATATGCAGAGGGAGACATTTACGTAGATTATGTATCTGATCCTCTATATGTATATTTGAAAAGTTACCATGGTTCTATATCTGGCTTAGAAACAAAAGGCGCTAATGTAGAAACTGATACTTTGGAAATGCATGCAGATAATGGCCATATAGGTTATCTAACAACAGATATTGATCATCTTTATGCCTATGCAGGCGGCTATATAGATTTGTACGATTTTGGCAGCCTTACTCTTGAAGAAGTTATTTCTACAAGCGCGCCGGATTGGATTTATATTGAATCCGAAAACGATATGTATGTCAACTATGTTGAAGATCCGCTTGAAGTTACGCTGATTTCCAAAAACGGAGGGATACTTGATGGAGGCGATGGCATAGACGGCATTAATATTGATACGCAGGATTTAATTCTTAGCGCTGTTACTGGTATCGGTTCAGGCAATGCGTTAGAGACAGAGGTTTCAGGTCTTACCGCAAGTAATTCAACAGCCAACAGTATAGAAGTAGATAATGAAGGAAACCTTGTAATTAAATCAGTTACCAATGGAAATCGCTTGGTGGATATAAGCTCTACAGGTTCAATCACCGACGACGATGCATTAGTTTCTGATATTACAGCAGGTAATCTAACTCTGAGCGCTGTTGGTGGCATAAACCTGGATACAACAGTTTTAAATCTAGTAGCCGCAAATTCAGGTTCAGGAGATTTAGATATAAATAACTTCGGCAGTCTCTATGCTTCTAATGTGACGAACAGCGCAGGCGATGTTTACATTACTGTCCATTCTGATTTGACTGTGGGAAGCATTACAGGCGGTAATGTGTATCTTGTTGCCTTGGACGGAAGCATTCTGGATGATTTTGTATTGGATCCTACTGATGGCAACGCTGTAATAGGCAGCATTGTTAGTATAACTGCGAATGGTAATATAGGTTCGTTTGATCCGGATAATCCTAATCTTAAGGGCGATATAGATGTTGATGGCAGCACGGTTATACTCAATGCAGGCGGAAACATCTATTTAGAGGATCTTGGCGGCATAACAAGCTTTGGCCCGATTACTATAGGAGGCCTGGCTGACATATTGGCGCACGGCTCAAGCGCATTAGGTTCGATTACCGTAGGCGATAACTTTGCATTCAGGACAACAGCAGGGGATATTACAATACTTACACCTGGTATCAGAGCTAATGGCAGTGGAATTGAGCTAACGGCTGATAATGGCTCTGTGATAGCAGCGGGCTCAGGCCCTCACATTGACGTCAGAGGCGCAAGCTCAACTTCATTAATTTCTGTCCCTAACGGCACAATAGGCTATGGAAATCCTGTTAATGTGTCAATAACTAACGGCGGGCTGATTCTGGATATGGGTGGCTCTATTGGCCCTAGCACCAGTCCTTTCAGCGGCGACCTGACGGGAAATATAAGCCCGACAAATATGCCGGTACTATTTCCTATAAGCTATCCGGATCCTTTAAGGCCTCCGGGGCAGGTTTGGTATAATGGCATAAGGATATGGCCGCCTACTAATAATCGTCAGTATCTGTTCAGCTTATACCAGTCATACAGCCTGTTATTCTCCAGGTTCTCATGGCCCGAGTTAGGTCAGTTGCTTATTTATCAGGTTAATACCTTTGACCTTATGGCGTCCAACGCAGCAGGCGGGCCTGTGTATCATTACCACCCGCTGACTGAGACAGATATGTCGGCTTTTGATGAGTTTATCTTAGAAGACGGGGCATATCAGTTCATGGAAGGCGGGATAGGTATCCTCGGCCATGACGGATTACTGCCTCTATTAGAAGAAATAAAGAAGAGAAAAAAGAAACAGCAATAATAAAATAGAGCGAGTTTTACTCTCACCAACCCCTCTCCCTTAAAAGGGAGAGGGGTTTTTTGTGGCAATTATCCTTGATTAGTAGTAAAATAAATAAAAAAAGGAGTGTCTATATGAGAAGATATCTGATAATAATTTTAGCGGTATTGATGATTGCAGGCTGCAAGTGCCCGCCAAAGGATAAGCAGATTCTGGCAAGAATAAATAATTATGAAATAACCAAAGATGAATTTGAAGAGGAGTTCAGGGATTCCGTATTCAGCGTTTCTGACACAGAGGAATCCAGGAAAAGTTTTATGGATAACCTGATTAACAGAAAGCTTGTTTTGCAGGAGGCTGAGAGGCAGGGGGTGGATAAGGATAAGGCTTTTCTCAAGTCCATAGAGAGGTTCTGGGAGCAGTCGCTTTTAAAGGTGATGCTGGATAAGAAGTCAAAAGATATCTCTATGCTTAAAGATGCAGGCAAAATAGAAGTAGAAGATGCTTATAATGGATGGATAGAGGGCCTGCGTAAAAATTCTGATATAAAAGTAGACTATAGTTTATTAAAGTAGCGTAATAGAGGAGGTAAAATGGAAAAGAGAATAAAAAGGCGTATTTATTTTATTGAGAAATCGTTCCAGGCCAAATTTATAATGAAATTCTGCGGCCTGGTAGCGCTTGGCGGGCTCTTGACAATAGGCTTGCTTTATTTATGGGCAGCAAGAGCTACGACGGTATCTATTGTAAATTCAAGAGTGGTTGTAACTAACACAGCTAATTTTATATTACCCCTGCTTATTCAGACAGTTATCATTGCAACAGTGGCAGTGGCGATAGCAACTATATGCGTAACTTTATTTGTCTCCCATAAAATAGCAGGCCCGTTATATCGTTTTAAAAAGATTATGGAGGCGTTGGGTGAAGGAGATTTTTTAAATCAGGTAAAAATAAGGAATGGTGACCAGTTTCAGGATCTTGCAAAGATATTCGATAATATGATAGCTAAAAATAGGGCTAAAATTAAGGCCTTAAAGGCTGATTTAAGCATTTTTAAGGAAAAGCTTGGCAATATATCGGAAAATGAGATTCCCGAGCATAAAAGGGCTTATTTAAACGAATTAAAACGCATCTCTAGTGAAATAGACCAGTTAATGGGTTATTTTAAGGCTTAAATGAAAAAAATAGCAATATCGATCGCTTTATTCTCATATGTTGCAGCAGGTTCTTTATTTGCCGCTGAAATTGAGGACAGTTTTGGCTCTGCCAAGAAGATAGAGAGCAAGTATTTTACTATACACTACTTACAGCAGATAGACATATCAAAACTATCCCAGCAATTGAACATAACAACCGCAGATAAGATTCTTGCCGGCAGGAATATTGACGATGACATCGCTTCAGAGCACGGCATTGCGGGTATGATAGATATTTTATACAGCCTTGTAGGTGATATGGTTGATATGCATGTGTATAATTTTAAGGGTAATATCAAAATATGCCTGGATCAGGCGCAGTTGAATAATATATACAGGAACTTGTTTGATAAAGACCTGTTATCCTATATGGTTTCGTTTTATGTTAATGATACAAGCACTATTTATATTTCAGAGGAAAATTTCAGACGCGAGGTCCTAGGCCATGAGATCGCACACGCGATAATAAATCATTATTTCGTTGTTTCTCCGCCGATAAAAGTCCAGGAGATACTTTCAAAATACATAGAGTATCAGTTGCGCAAAACGCAATAATGTTGACAAACTCACTTTATTGTGCTAAATTTATCTCGTTTAAGGATAAACGTTTTATTATTAACAAGGAGGGTGCAATGGCACAAGGTTATTGTGTGAAGTGTAAGGCTAAGAAGGAAATGAAAGACGCAAAAGAAGTTGTAATGAAGAATAAGAGAAAAGCAATGAAGGGCAAATGCCCTGTTTGCGGTACAAGCATGTTTTGTATCATGGGTAATAAGTAAAAGCATATCAATTTGTGAAATCTAAAGAAAAAGCGCTGCTTGTTGCGGAACTTGCAAAGGCAAAGTTAGCAGAGGATGTTGTAATACTGGATATGAGAAAAGTATCCAGTATTACGGATTTTTTTGTCATAGCAAGCGCCTCTTCAACAAAGCGGTGTCAAACAATAGCAGACAATATAGAATCAGGCTTATCCGAAAAACGAGAACACGTTTACAAGATAGAAGGCTACAGAGAAGGCTTGTGGGTGCTGGTGGATTCCTTTGACGTTGTAGTCCATATATTCTACGGAGACGTGAGAAAGTTTTATAATCTAGAGGGCTTGTGGGGTGATGCTCCTAGAATCAAATTATGCCACAAAAAGAAAAAAAGTCGTTCAAAGAAGACCTTAACAAAAAAATAAAAGAACTCTCTGCGCTTTATGAAGTTGGAAAATTCATAACTTCAACTCTTCATCTTGACGAAGTCCTTGCGATTATAACAAAAAAAGCTGCAAATATAATGAACGCATCTGCCTGTTCCCTCAGGCTGCTGGATAAATCAGGCCATGAGCTATTATTGCGGTCTTCGTATGGCTTTACGAATAAAAAAAATGAAAAGATAAAGAGAAGCCTCAAAATAGGTGAGAGTATAGCAGGCAGAGTTGTAAAAAACGGTAAGCCCTATGTTATAAACGACCTGAGAAAAGAGAGAAGATATAAATACCCATATTGCGTTACGCA
This sequence comes from Candidatus Omnitrophota bacterium, assembly GCA_026387235.1. Taxonomy (GTDB): domain Bacteria; phylum Omnitrophota; class Gorgyraeia; order Gorgyraeales; family Gorgyraeaceae; genus UBA10183. The sequence goes on along the minus strand of JAPLMD010000009.1, from coordinate 12,736 downwards.
AAGGGGACTCCGGTCTCTGGTGACAGTCCCTCTTGTACAAAAAGATAAAATTATAGGTGTTTTGAGTATCTATAATATAAAGATTGGCAAGTATGCGCCCGAAGACGCAAAACTCTTGGCAATGTTTGCCAGCCAGGCTGCTATAGCTATTGAAAATGCCAAGCTTTTCGAACAGGCGCAGGCAGGCTACCTGAATACCATCAAAACGCTTTCAAATATCATAGATGCCAAAGACAGTCAGACATTCGGGCATTCTGAGCGCGTCATGGAGCATTGCATGGAAGTTGCTAATGCTCTTCGCCTTTCTGAAGAGCAAAAAGAAGTATTAAAATACGCGGGGCTTTTGCATGATATAGGCAAAATAGGAATAGACGTAGGGATACTGCGAAAACCGTCCAAGCTTACCAAAGAAGAATGGAAGATTATGGTTATGCATCCTATAGTCGGTTCCGGAATCGTAGAGCAAATAGGGTTTCTGGACGACCTCGCTCCTATCATATTGCATCATCACGAGAGATATGATGGCAAGGGTTATCCTTCTAAATTAAAAAAAGAAAGGATTCCTTTGGAGGCCAGGATACTTTCTGTTGTGGACGCCTACGAATCGATGGTTTCAGATAGGCCATACAGAAAGGCGCTGTCTTCTAAAAAAATCAGACAGGAGCTATTACAAGGCGCAGGCGCTCAATTTGATCCTAATATAGTTAATATTTTTTTAAAAACTCTCAATAAGAAAAAACACAAAGCCAAAAAAGCCTGTTAACCCCGCCGGTTCTATGATCAAGATAGAAATAGATTTAATAAATATAATAAAAAAAGCTTTGAAGGAAACTTTTCCTGAGATATCAGATAAAGTCGCAGACAATATTTTATTGGAAATCCCGAAAGAAAAAAAATTCGGAGATTTTTCCGCAAATATTGCAATGAAGCTTTCAAGAGATTTAAGAAAATCCCCTTTGGATATAGCAGCATCTATTGTAAAACATGTTGAGAAATCAGATATCATCCATGATATAAAGGTTGAAAAACCTGGATTTATAAATTTTTATATTTCAAGCAAAGCAGTTGCAGGCTCCCTTAAAGATATCATCAAAGAAGATGCGGCATTTGGCCGTTCTTCCATAGGTAACGGCAAAAAAGCGCAGATAGAATTTGTAAGCGCAAACCCAACCGGTCCCTTGACAGTAGCTCACGGCAGGCAGGCAGCTATAGGAGATTCCCTTGCCAGGATTTTAAAATTCTGCGGCTATAATGTCGTCAGAGAATATTATATAAACGATGAAGGCGTGCAGGTACAAGCGCTTGGAAAGTCAGTAAAAGCCCGGCTTATGGAAACGCTGGGTAAAGAATCGGAATTTCCGGAGAACGGTTATAAAGGCGGGTATATTTATGAGATAGCTAAGAAATTAAAAGATAGCGGAGTAGCGGAGCAAGCGCAAGCCAGCTCCGCGCCCTTATCCGAAAATTTCTTTATGGAATACGCCGTCAAAGAAATAATGCAGACAATAATAAAAGACCTGGAGGATTTCGGCGTTCACTTTGATATATGGTATAGCCAGAAGGCCCTTGCCAGGTCAGGCAAAGTGGAAAAAGGCATAGAGTCCTTAAGGGAAAAAGGATTTTTATATGAGCAAGACAGCGCAACATGGTTCAGGTCAACTGAATTTGGAGACGACAAAGACAGGGTTATTATAAAAAGTGATGGTTCTTATACGTATCTTACGCCTGACATAGCTTATCATAAAGAAAAATTCAGCCAGGGCTATGACAAAATCGTTAATATCTGGGGCCCTGATCACCATGGCTATATAAACCGCATAAAAGCAGCTTGCCAGGCAATGGGCTATGACAAAGAAAAGGTTTTTATATTGATTGCCCAGCTTGTTACGCTGTACAGAGAAGGTAAGCCTGTCAAGATGTCCACAAGAGAAGGAGAATTCATAACCTTGCGCGAAGTAATGGATGAGGTGGGCAAAGACGCGGCCAGGTTCTTTTTTATCATGAGGCGCACAGAAAGCCACCTGGATTTTGACATAGCGCTTGCAAAGGCCCAAACGCTGGACAACCCTGTTTATTATATACAATATGCCCACGCTAGAATTTCCAGTATAATAGAATTTTCTAAAAACGCGCAGCCAAACCTTGATAATCTCGCTCTTCTGGATAAAGAGCAGGAAATAAATTTAATAAAAACTCTGATGCATTATCCGAAAATAATCGAGGCAGCAGCAGCAAATCTGGAACCATCTATACTCTTGTCGTATCTTCAGGATCTAGCCGGCTTTTTTCATTCCTATTACAATGCTTATCGCATAGTTACAGATGATAAGCCTCTTACCGAGGCAAGAATCTCTCTTGTCCATACAGTTAAGAAAGTTTTAGCAAGCGGGCTTGATTTGCTGGGCGTAACTGCGCTTGAAAAGATGTAACACTTACCTGCCATGTTTGAATCTATAAAAATCTACAAAGGCGAGAATTTGGATTACAAGGCTCTAGCCGTTCAATTGGTGGAATATGGTTATGAGCGAAGGGAAATGATTTCTGAGACAGGGGATTTTAGCATGCGCGGAGGAATAATAGATATTTTCCCTCCCGCGTTTGACGGTCCTGTCAGGATTGAATTATCAGGCAGCGTAGTGGAATCTATCAGGAGTTATAGCCTGCTTTTTTCCGAAACCCTCGAAGAACACACGATGGTAATAATTCTTCCAAAGTTCGGCATCTATCCGAAAAAGAAAAAAATAACAGAACTGGGAGAGAAAATTCCTATTGCTTCATTCGTGGATATACAGCCAAACGATTACGTGGTCCACGTGGATCACGGCATAGGCCTGTTTAAAGGTTTTAAGAAGATCAAATTCGGCGCAGAGGAAAAAGAAAATATAATAATAGAATACGCCGATAATGATAAGCTCTATGTCCCGATAGAAGAAATGCATCTGATACAGAAATACGTTGCGTTTGAGCGCAGGCCGCCAAAGCTCTATAAACTCGGCAGCAAGATGTGGAAAGCGGTGAAGGATCGGGTTAAAAAAGGTATATATTCTATGGCGTTTGAGCTGTTAGAAATAAATGCGATGCGTTCCAAACTGAATGGTTTTAGTTTTTCAAAAGATACCGAGTGGCAGGTTCAATTTGAAAATAATTTTCCATTTAAGGAAACTCCGGACCAACTGCAATCTACAATCGAGGTCAAAAAAGATATGGAATTCGCGAAACCAATGGACAGGCTTCTTTGCGGAGACGTAGGATACGGCAAAACAGAGGTCGCGTTGAGAGCCGCCTTTAAAGCAGTCATGGATAATAAACAAGTAGCTATACTGGTTCCGACTACGCTTCTCGCAGAACAGCATTTCATAACTTTTAAAAATAGAATGAAAGACTTTCCGATAACAGTTGAGATGATGAGCCGTTTCAGGACTAAGAGCGAAACAAGCCGCATTTTAAAAGAAGTAGAAAATGGGCCCGTTGATATTTTGATAGGCACGCATGCAATACTCAGGAAGAATATAAAATTCAAAGACCTGGGGCTGGTAATAATAGACGAAGAACAGAGGTTTGGAGTAAACGATAAAGAGAAACTTAAGAAAATCAGGCTCATGGTAGATGTTCTGACTCTTACCGCTACGCCGATACCAAGGACTCTTTACATGTCTTTAATGGGGGTTAAAGACATGTCTATCATAGAAACGCCTCCTCAGGATAGGCTTCCCGTAGAAGTAATAGTTTCGGAATACGACGACAACCTTATAAAAAAAGCGATACTTTTTGAAAAGAAAAGAAAAGGGCAAGTATTTTTTGTGCATAATAGAATAGAGAGCATAGAAAAAATCGCTGATAGGATATCAGGTTTGGCGCCTGGAGTAAAAGTAGCTGTCGCGCACGGCAGGATGCATTCAAAAGAATTGGAAAGTATAATGGAAGAGTTTATGAAAGGAACTATTGACGTTTTGATATCAACAGTTATAATAGAATCCGGCATAGATATACCGAATGCCAATACCCTCATAGTAAACCGTTCTGATATGTTTGGACTTGCTGATTTATATCAGCTGAAAGGCAGGGTAGGCAGATTTAAAAATAAGGCGTACGCGTATTTTTTTGTTCCAAGAGGGCACGTATTAAGCAAGGAGTCAGGAAGAAGGCTGGACGCATTGGAGCGGTATAAAGATTTAGGTTCAGGATTTAAGATAGCGATGGAAGATCTGGAAATCAGAGGCGCAGGAAACCTGCTGGGTAAAGAACAGCATGGATACATATCCGCGATAGGTTTTGACCTATACTGCAGGATATTAAGAGAGGTAGTTAATGGCCTTAATAAATATTCGAACAATTAAAATCACGGTAATTTCAATTGTTTTTGTCATGTTTGGCGTCTTGGCGCAGGCAGCTACTATTAATAAATTTGTAGCAGTTGTAAACGATGAAGTCATAACTCAGCAAGACGTTGATCAACTGCTAGCCGTGTTGTATGCCCAGTATAGCCAGGAATATAAAGGCGATGAGTTATTGCAGAAGATGGAACAGATTAAAAAGGATATACTGAACCAAATAATAGAAGACAAGCTTGTCCTGAGCCGGGCAAAAGAATTAGGCATAAAAGTCGCTGAATCAGAGATAAACGAAAGATTAGATTATATAAAAAACGGGTTTTCTTCGGAGGATGATTTTTACAAAACCCTTGAAACCCAGGGCGTCACAATCGCTAATTTAAAAGACAGGTATAGGGACCAGATAATGATGAAAAAACTGGTGGATTACGAGGTTAAGTCAAAAATCTCAGTCCTACCTTCGGAAACAAACGATTATTATGAAAAACACAAAGACCAGTTCAGAGAAAATGATAAATATCGGGTTAAAAACATATTGATAAAGGCAAAAGATGAGGTTAGTTTTGAGCTGGCAAGAGTCGAGATGGAGAACATATATAATAAGCTTAAAGAAGGCGAAAACTTTGACGATCTCGCAAAACAATACTCTCAGGGCCCGAACGCGGAAAAAGGCGGGGCTATGGGTTATATTGAGCAGGGTCAGATGCTGGAAGTGCTGGACAAAGCCATATTTAAACTAAAACCTGGAGAATTTTCAGAGCCCGTAAAGAGCGAGATAGGATATCATGTCTTTAAAACGGAAGATATAAAATATGGAAAACAGGCAAGCCTTGAAGATGTTCAGAAGAATCTACAGATGATTATTTTTCAGGATAAATTCAAAGCTCAAGTGAACGAGTGGCTGTCAAATCTCAAGAAGAAAGCGTATATTTCCATAAAATGATCAAGCCTACCGTATTGATTACCGCAGGAGATCCCAGAGGCATTGGCCCGGAGGTTACAAAAAAGGCATTGCAGGATTCTAGTATCAGGAGCCTTGCAAATTTTTTTGTAATAGAGCCTGAAGATAAAACAGGTTTTGACGCAATAAAAAAAGCTGCTCGGATTTTAAAAAAGAAAAAGGCAGACGCTCTGGTAACAGCTCCTGTGAACAAAGAAGCAATAAATAAAGCAGGTATATTTTTTCAGGGGCATACAGAATATCTGGCGAAAGCTACTAATACAAAAAAATTCGCGATGATGCTGTGCGGAGGGCCTTTAAAGGTCACTACTGTTACGCGCCACATTCCAATAAAAGAAGTATCAAGGCACATCACTGAATCTAAAATAATAGACTCTGTAAGACTTACCTATGAGGCATTGAAAAGTTACTTTGGTATAAAAAATCCAAAAATAGGCATCTGCGGCCTGAATCCGCACTGCGGAGAAGGCGGAAGAATTGGCAGGGAAGAGAAAGATATAATAATACCTGCTATTGAAAAAATAAAACGCAGAATCCCCGGCGTCCAAGGCCCTATATCAGGAGACATTATTTTTTATATTGCTTATAAAGGCAGGCTAGACGCTGTTATTTCAATGTACCATGATCAGGGGCTTGGGCCGTTAAAGATGGTGGCTTTTGAAAAAGGAGTGAATGTTACATTAGGCCTTCCATTTATCCGCACTTCTCCAGACCATGGCACAGCTTATGACATAGCAGGCAAGGGCATAGCAGATCCGAGTTCCATGAAAGAAGCAATAAAACTAGCAATAAAAATGTGCCTGATAAATGCTAAAACTAACCGAAGTTAAGTCTATCCTCCGCGAATATAATATTCATCCCTCTAAGCGTCTCGGCCAGAATTTTTTGATAGACCAGAATATTAAAAATAAAATAGTCGAATCCATTAAGATAAGCAGGGAGGACGAGGTTCTTGAAATAGGCCCCGGCCTCGGAGCTCTGACAGAAGATTTATGCAAAAAAGCAAAAAAGGTCATTGCCGTAGAAAAAGATAAGCGTTTATATGCTTTTCTCCTGAATAACGCATATATTGACCTGATAAATAATGATATTTTGAAATATGAATTCAAAGATATTTCTTCTAAATTAATTATTGTAGGGAATCTCCCGTATTCCATATCCAGCCCGATATTAAGTAAATTAATAGATAACAGGACATACGTGAGATCTATTTATGTCACCGTACAGATAGAATTCGGGGAAAGGCTTGCCGCATTGCCCGGAACAAAGGATTACAGCTCGTTATCTTGCTATGCGCAGTTCTACGGAGAGCCAAAGATTTTATTTAAAATCCCCAGAGGCGCGTTTTTTCCTGTTCCTAAAGTTGACTCTTGCTTCTTAAAAATAGGTATGGAAAAGCAAATAGACAGCTCTATTGACCAAAGATTGCTTTTTAAGATAATTCGCTCATCTTTTGAAAAACGCAGAAAAACCATCCTGAATTCCTTAGCTTCTTCCGGTATATTCAAATCAAAAGAAGAGGTGCTTATCTGCCTGGCAAAAGCCGGCATATCTCCTGATCGCCGCCCCGAAACTATTTCATTAGAAGAATTTACAAGACTCGTTATTTGACAAACCAAGTCATACTCGTTTTGTCAAATAACGGCAGTGTTTGGAACAATATCCCGTTGACAATCAGCTATATATATGTTATTTTAATCTAAATTATGGCAATAAATAGAGATGCGGTTAAATATACGGCAAATCTGGCAAATATAGAGCTGTCAGATGAGGAATTAGATCATTTCACCGGGCAATTGGACAGAATTTTAGCGTATGTCGATAAACTAAATACGCTGAATGTAACTAATCTTGAACCTACAAGCCACGTACTGGAGATGAAAAATGTCTACAGAGAAGATTTTGTAAAAAAGTCTTTGCCTGCGTCTGAAGTTATAAAAAATGCCCCGGACAAAGAGAACAATCTGTTTAAAGTCCCAAAGATTATAGATACAGAGGCATAATGGAATTAAACACCCTTACCGGCCATAGGCTCATAGAACTTCTTGATAAGAAAGATATCTCGCCTATAGATATATGCAATAATATTATTAATAAAATAGAAAAGGCGGAAAAGAACCTCAATGCCCTGGCGCATTTTGATAAAGAAAATTCTCTGGAAAGATGTAAAAATCTTTCAAAAACCGCTAGAAGAGGCGCTTTGCGGGGTATTCCTATTTTTATAAAAGATAATATCTGCGTTAAAGACGAGCTTACCACATGTTCCTCGAAAATCCTCAAAGGTTTTAAGCCCCCTTACAATGCTACTGTAATAGAAAAACTTATAGGCCTGGATGCAGTATTGATGGGCAAGACAAATATGGATGAATTCGCGTTTGGCTCCTCCACTGAGACTTCCTGTTACGGCCCAACCAGAAACCCCTGGGATTTAGAAAGGATTCCCGGAGGTTCGTCAGGCGGATCCGCGGCAGCTGTCAGCGCAGACGAAGCTATATTTGCGCTTGGCTCGGATACAGGCGGATCCATAAGACAGCCTGCCAGCGTTTGCGGAGTAGTAGGTTTAAAACCTACATATGGAAGGGTTTCCAGATACGGCCTTATAGCCTTCGCGTCTTCGCTGGACCAGATAGGGCCTATCACAAAAGACGTGGAAGACGCGGCGATTTTATTAAGGGCAATATCCGGCCATGATGAAATGGATTCAACATCTGCCAATATCCCTGTGCCTGACTATATGTCAGGCATAAAGAAAAGTATAAAAGGGTTAAGACTAGGCATCCCAAAGGAATATTTCATGGGCGGCATGGATGAAGAAGTCAAAAATTCTATCAAATCTGCCATAGAAAAATTGGAAAATTTGGGAGCTGTTTGCGAAAATACCAGTTTACCGCATACTGAATATGCCGTGAGCGTATATTATTTGGTCGCAACAGCTGAAGCGAGCTCTAATCTTGCTAGGTTTGACGGGGTTCAATACGGCTTGCGGCCGGAAAATATAAAATCAATTGCGAACATGTATAAGAAAACGCGCAAAGAAGGGTTCGGAGACGAGGCAAAGCGCAGGATTATTTTAGGGACATTCGCTCTTTCAAGCGGTTATTATGACGCATATTATTTAAAAGCGTTAAAGGTGAGGACCCTGATAAAAAAAGATTTTGACGAAGCATTTAAAAAATTTGACGCCATAATTACTCCCACTTCACCCACAGCTGCGTTTAAAATAGGGGAAAAGATAAGCGATCCGCTTACAATGTATCTTTCTGACATATTTACAATTTCCGCGAATCTGGCGGGTATCCCAGGCATCTCTATACCATGCGGATTCACAAAAAGTAATCTGCCAATAGGTCTTCAGATATTAGGAAAACCTTTCGATGAAGAAATGATTTTAAGAATAGCATATAACTACGAGCAGAATACAGAGTGGCATAAGCGAAGGCCACAATTATAACTTCTCGACTCGAGAACAAAATATATGTCCTACGAAATCGTAATCGGCTTAGAAGTCCATCTCCAGCTCAACACAAAGAGCAAAGTATTTTGCGGATGCAGCACAGATTTTGGCTCAGCGCCTAATTCACAGGCATGCCCTGTGTGCCTTGGTTTTCCTGGAAGCCTGCCTGTTCTAAACAGAAAGGCATTGGAACTAGGAGCAAAGGTTGCCATTGCCTTGAATTGCCGGATCGCGGAGAAAATAAGATTTGACAGAAAAAATTATTTTTATCCGGATCTTCCCAAAGATTACCAGATTTCCCAATTCAACCAGCCCTTAGCCCAGGCCGGCGCCCTTAACATTATCTGCGGCGAAACGGAAAAAAATATAAGAATAAGAAGGGTGCACCTGGAAGAGGACACCGGAAAGCTTTTTCATCAGAAAGATTCCAGTCTCATAGACTTTAACAGGTCCGGCATTCCGCTATTGGAAATAGTAAGCGAGCCTGACATGAATTCGCCGGAAGAAGCATATCTCTATCTTACGGCCTTGAAGTCAATCCTAGAATATATAGATGTTTCTGATTGCAACATGGAAGAGGGCAGTCTCAGATGCGATGCGAATATTTCTCTCAGGAAAAAAGGCGATACAGCTCTCGGCACAAAAACAGAGATAAAGAATATGAATTCTTTTAAAGGCGTAAAGGCTGCGCTTGAATATGAAGCACGGCGCCAGGCGGATTTATTGGAAAATGGAGGGAGAATCAACCAAGAAACCCGCCTATACAATGCGGAAAAGGGCGTCACAGAGCCGATGAGATCAAAAGAAGAAGCGCATGATTACAGATATTTTCCGGAGCCTGATCTGGCGCCTTTTGATTTCGAAGAGAGTTTCCTGAATGCCATTGAAAAAGATATGCCAGAGCTTCCCGAGCCTAAAAAAAATAGATTCGTCAAAGATTACCAGCTTTCAAATTACGATGCCGCGATAATGGCTTCCGACAAAGGTGTTGCCGATTATTTTGAGAAATGCGCGGATTTATGCGACAATCCAAAAACAGCCGCTAATTGGCTGATGGGAGACATCTCCGCATACATGAAGGATAATAATATATCAATAAAAGACTTAAGTTTGAAACCTGCCCAGCTATCAGGCATGCTTAAAATGATTGATAGCGGAATTATTACCGGAAAGGTCGCGAAAACGCTTTTGATAGAAATCATACAGACAGGCAAGGATCCTGAAAAATTAGTAAAAGAAAAAGGACTTGAACAAATTTCCGATATTAATTTATTAGAGGCTGCAATAAATCAAGTTATCGCCGAAAACCAGAAGTCAGCGGAAGATTTTAGAAGCGGGAAGGACAATGCCGTCATGTTTTTGGTGGGAAAGGTGATGCAGAAAACAAAAGGCAGGGCAAATCCCAACAAAGTAAATGAGATGCTTAGGGAAAAATTGAAAGGAGTGAAATGAAAAAAAGGATAATACTACCAATTGTTATAGCGAGTTTTGCAATAGGCATGTTAATTCATCATGTAAGTTTTGCGGAAACCAAAGAGCTCCAAAAAACGGACGATCTTTATAAAGAACTTGAACTTTTCTCGGACGCGGTAAGCATAATCCGCACTGATTACGTTGAAGAAAAGAAATCAAAGGATCTTATGTACGGCGCGCTTAAAGGGATGCTGGCTTCTTTAGATCCTTACAGCCAATTCATGGATCCTGATACTTATAATGAGATGAAGGTGGAAACAGAGGGCGAATTCGGAGGCATCGGAATAGAGATTACCATAAAAGATGACCTCCTCACGATAATATCGCCTATCGACGATACGCCCGCGTACAAGGCAGGGCTTAAAGCAGGGGATAAAATCGTGAAAATAGACGGCACTATCGTAAAAGACCTTACGCTCATAGAAGCAGTCAAAAAATTAAGAGGCAAACCCGGCACGGACGTGAATATCATAATTCTCAGGGAGTCTGATAAAAAACTTCTGGAATTCACAATAACCAGATCAATAATTAAAATAGCTAGTATCAAAAAAGCGGAAATGCTGGAGCCTGGCATCGGCTATATCAGGCTTAGCGAGTTTCAGGAAAATACGCCTAAAGATTTATCAGATGCGCTGAAAAAAATAGAGGCGGAAAATCTAAAAGGGCTTGTGCTTGATCTTAGGAATAATCCCGGAGGGCTCCTGGACGTAGCAGTTAACGTGGCTGGGAAATTCCTAGAAGAAGGTAAAATAGTTGTCACTACAAAAGGAAGGGTTGAAAATCAGAATCTTGAGTTTAAGTCAAAAAACAAAAACAATCATTTGGATTATCCTATGGTAGTGCTTATAAACGGGGGCAGCGCGTCCGCGTCTGAAATCGTAGCCGGCGCTTTGCAGGATCATAAACGGGCTCTTTTAATAGGCACGAAAAGTTTTGGCAAGGGTTCTGTCCAAACAGTAGTGCCCATGTCAGATGGTTCTGCGATAAGACTTACTACAAGCAAATATTTTACGCCAAAAGGCCGCTCCATTCACGGAGAAGGCATTATGCCGGATATTGTGGTTGAATACGAAGAGCGCTCTCAAAAAGATAAAGAAGTGGACAAGGAAACTGCTTTACTTGAAAAATTAATAGAAGGCAAAGAAAAGACTGCCGAAGAAAAAGCAGACGAGAAAAAGAAAAAAGAAATGGATAGTCAGCTTTCGAGAGCGGTGGATGTGCTCAAGGGAATAGTTATATACAGCGGAAAATAAAATATGTTAATCTTGGGTATCGAGACTTCCTGTGATGAGACATCGGCAAGCATAGTAAAAGATGGCATAGATATTTTATCAAACGTTATTTCATCCAGCCTCAAGTACCATAAGAAATTCGGCGGAGTAGTGCCTGAAATAGCAACAAGGCATCACGTAGAAAACATAGACAAGGTAATAAACCGTTCTTTATACGACGCGGGCATTAAGACGGGAGATATAGATGCTGTAGCCGTAACAGACGGGCCTGGGCTGGTGGGCTCGCTTTTAACAGGTATCTCGTGCGCCAAGGCCATGAGTTATAGCCTGGATAAGCCGCTTATCGCCGTAGATCATCTAAAAGCCCATATATATTCCGCCATCATGATAAAAGACGCGCCTCATTTTCCCTTTATAGGTCTTATTATTTCGGGAGGGCATACAAGGCTGTATATGGTAAAAGATTTTGATAGTTTTGAATTGCTTGGCGATACAGTGGATGATGCGGTTGGCGAAGCATATGACAAGGTAGCTAAGATTCTTGGGCTTGGCTATCCGGGAGGGCCTGTTATTGACAGACTTGCGAAAAAAGGAAATCCTAACGCGATAAAATTTACATGTAAAGCCGTGAACGGCACTTTAGATTTTAGCTTCAGCGGAATTAAAACAGCAGTGTTATATCACACAAGGACGCAAAGGCGCAGGGACACAAAGGCGCAAGGTATAAAAGATATTTGCGCAAGTTTTCAGGAAGCTGCGCTTAAGGTAATCGTGGAAAACTCCATAAAAGCCATGGATAAATACAAGATAAAAACATTGGTAATAGGGGGAGGGGTGAGCGCAAATTCCAGATTCAGAGAAATGATGCAGAGGGAGGCTAAGTATAAAGATTTTAAATTGTATTTTCCGCCTATGAGTTTATGTTCGGATAACGCCGCAATGACAGCAGGGCTTGGATACAAGCTCTATAAAAAAGGTATAAAAGCGCAACTTGATATGACAGTCAGGGTATAAAAGGAGGTTACGCATGTTGACAGATACTCAAGTAGTATGGCGATTGTTCCTTGCCGCAGTGCTAGGCGGCATCATAGGTTTTGAAAGAGAAAAGCATAATAGACGGATGGCAGGTTTCAGGACACATATACTTGTAAGCATAGGTTCCGCTCTTATAATGCTTGTTTCAATATATATATTCGAGATTTACGCGGGAAAGGCGCCCGTAGACCCTTCTAGAATAGCCGCAGGAGTAGTAACAGGTATAGGGTTTTTAGGCGCTGGGACTATT
>JAPLMD010000068.1 GCA_026387235.1 Candidatus Omnitrophota bacterium | reverse complement strand
GTCTTGACAGTATAAAAAACTTCGCCGTAACTCCTTGCGCACCTATATCCAAAAGAATCAACTATGCCGAAACCTCTCAAATGTGCCTCAGGCCCCAGCCCGGCCAGGGCGAGCGAGCGTCAAAACGGAGCAAAATTTCCTCGCTGGGGAAATTTTGCGTCCTTGAAACCTGCTGGGTTAGGCAGAGCTAAAGCGCAACCTAGCATTGAAAACAGCATAAGGTGATGGCACAATTCGCTTTACTTTAACGTATCTGAATTGTATAATTAAATCTTAACCAAGGAGGAGAAAATGGTAAAGAAAGAAGAAAAGAAAGAAGAGAAAAAGGTAGCAGCAAAGTCTGATGATAAGCAAAAGGCAATCGAATCAGCTGTTTCGCAGATAGAAAAACAATTCGGCAAAGGTTCTATTATGCGCTTGGGCCAGGACACTAAGTTTGATGTGGATGTTATTTCTACAGGCGCATTATCCTTAGATCTGGCATTAGGAGTAGGGGGAGTGCCTAGAGGAAGGGTTGTGGAGATATTTGGGCCTGAATCCGGCGGAAAAACAACGCTTACCTTGAGTATCATTTCGCAGGCTCAGAAAACAGGAGGCGTCGCTGCTTTCATAGACGCTGAGCACGCATTAGACCCGACATACGCAAGAAAGTTAAAAGTAAACTTGGATGACCTGCTGATATCGCAGCCTGATACAGGCGAGCAGGCGCTTGATATAGCGGAGATGCTTGTAAGAAGTAACGCGGTTGACCTTATAGTGATAGACTCTGTCGCGGCTTTGGTGCCAAAGGCAGAGATAGAGGGCGATATGGGAGATAGGCATATAGGCCTTCAGGCAAGGCTTATGTCGCAGGCTTTAAGAAAACTTACAGCTATTATTTCCAAGACGCATACCTGCGTTATTTTTATTAATCAGATAAGAGAGAAGATAGGGGTTATGTTTGGAAATCCAGAAACAACCACAGGCGGAAGGGCGTTGAAATTCTATTCTTCTGTGAGGATTGACATGAGGAATATAGGAGCTATAAAAACAGGCGATAAGGTTATAGGCAACAGGGTAAGGGCAAAGGTTGTAAAGAATAAGGTTGCCCCGCCTTTCAGAAACGCGGAATTTGAAATAATACACGGGGAAGGCATTTCCAGAGAGGGCAGTGTCTTGGAATTAGGCATAGAAACAGGCGTTTTGGGAAAATCAGGGTCATCGATAAATTTTGGCGGCGAAAAGATAGGGCAGGGTATGGAGTCTGCCAGGGATTACCTTAAAAATAATACGAAAGTCTGCGGCGAGATAGAAAAGAAAATTAAAGAAGCGCTGATAAAAGCGGCTGAAGATAAAAAACAATAGCCGGAGAAACGCAATGAGCAAAATCAAAATATTCATTTTAATTTTTTTATTAATTTTAATATCGTCTGCAGGCGCAGAGCCGCCGGAAGAAGCGCTTAGCCTGCAGAATGCGTTTGTAAAGGTCTCAAAAGATGTCGGCCAGGCAGTTGTCAGCATCAGCACCGAACACACAGAGCGTTATCAGACAAGATATTACCCTTTTGCGCAATTCGAAGATCAGTTTTTCAATGATTTTTTTGTAGAAGGCCCTCAGAGAGAATTTAAAAGGATGGGGCTTGGGTCAGGTTTTATTATTAATAAAGAAGGCTATATAATCACAAATGAACATGTTATTCGCGGGGCTGATAAGATTACAGTTACCCTGCCTGACGCCAGGGAATTTGAAGCCAGTTTAACAGGTTCTGATACGTATTCTGACCTGGCGGTTATCAAGATTGAGCCGAAAGGAGAATTGCCGTTTGCGAAACTTGGAGATTCGGATAATGTCCAGATAGGAAATTGGGCGATAGCGATTGGAAATCCTTTTGCTTTTGCGGTAAAAAATCCAGAGCCTACAGTGACCGTGGGAGTTATAAGCGCTCTCCATAGAAGCCTTCCTATGACAGATAAGAGAACAAGGGAATATTCAGACCTTATACAGACAGATGCTGCGATAAATCCCGGAAACAGCGGCGGGCCCCTGGTTGATATTTACGGAGAGGTTATAGGCATTAATGTTGCTATCTTTACTTTGAGCGGCGGGTCAGAAGGCATAGGATTTGCGATTCCTATAAATGCGGCTAAGAAGGCAGTAAATGACCTGATACAGGGTAAAAAGGTCTTATATGGATGGCTTGGCGTTATTATCCAGGATGTAGATGCTGCTCTGGCTTCTTATTTCGGGCTAAGCGATAAAAGCGGAGTTCTGGTTTCCAGAATAGTGGAGGCAAGCCCTGCTGAAAAAGCAGGACTTAAAGCAGGAGATATAATTATATCTCTGGATGATGAAAAGATAAAAAATACGGAGAGCCTTATAAGAGCCCTTTTAAAAAAGAACGTGGGAGAACAAGCCAAGCTGGGCGTAATAAGGGATTTAAAGCTTTATTCTGCCGTTGTAGAGATAGGGGCGAGGCCTGAAGACAAGGCTGTGGTTATGCAGAAAAAAACAAAGCCGCAGACTGCTCAAAAAGTTATCAATTCGTGGAGAGGCATGGAGGTTTCTGATATTACGGCTGAGATAGTTCAGCGCTTTAAGATCAGCGCGGAGAACGGCGTAATTGTTGTATCCGTGCAGCCCGGAAGCCAGGTTGAGCGCTCAGGCATAAGGCCTGGAGATGTTATTTATGAAATTAACAGGATGACGGTTAAGGATATGAGAGATTATTTAGCTGCCGTAGATAAAACATCCGGCGATGCGCTGATGGGTACATACAGGGGTTATGTGATAGTCAAAGAAAAATAGCTAACATTGCGGGATTGCGATATGAAGGTTGATGAGATCAGAGAGAGGTATTTGAGGTTTTTTGAGGTAAGGGGCCATTGGATTTATCCCAGCGATTCGCTCGTGCCTCGCAATGACCCGTCGCTTCTGTTTACAGGAGCGGGCATGAATCAATTCAAAGATGAATTTTTAGGCAAGGTAAAGGGCTCAAGAAGAGCTGCTACGTGCCAGAAATGCCTGAGAACCGGAGACCTGGAAAATGTAGGCAGGACAGCGAGTCACCATACATTCTTTGAAATGCTCGGCAATTTTTCATTCGGAGATTATTTCAAGAAAGACGCTATTCTGTGGGCGTGGGAGTTTCTCACAAAAGAACTAGGGCTTAAAGAAAAAGATCTATGGGTTTCTGTTTACAGGGAAGATGAAGAGGCGTATGAGATATGGAGAGAAGTAGTAAATATCCCGGCAGAGAAGATTTTAAAATTAGGCGAAAAGGATAATTTTTGGCCGGCTAACGCGCCAGCTGAAGGGCCTGATGGGCCATGCGGCCCGTGTTCTGAGATTTTCTACGGCGGACCTGACGGAGTGGAAATATGGAACCTGGTTTTTACGCAATTTGACAGAAAAGATAAAGGCGTCCTGGAACCATTGCCGAATAAAAACATAGATACCGGCATGGGGTTAGAGAGAATTGCCAGGGTGATGCAGGCTAAGAAAACGAATTTTGAGATAGATTCGTTTCAACCTATTATAAAAGCCATATTGGACCTGTTCACCTGCCAGGTGAGCCAGATGGCTCACCTGGCAGGTGAACAGAAGGTAAATGCTATAGCCGACCATATCAGGGCTGTTACATTTGCGATATCAGACGGGGTTCTGCCTTCAAATGAAGAAAGAGGCTATGTAGTGCGTAAATTGATAAGAAAGGCGTTTTGGTACGGAAGAGGATTAGGCCTGGATAAGCCGTTTTTATACAAGATAGTTCCTGTGGTCAGTCATGTCATGAAAAAATCATACCCTGAACTTACTGAACAGCGGGAGAATATAAGCCAGAGGGTACTGGAAGAAGAGAAAAGGTTTAAGAATACAATCGATGAAGGTATTGATAAATTAAAAGATATGCTGGACAAGTCCAGGGATAGGGGTATCCTGTCAGGTGAAAATGTGTTTAAACTGTATGACACTTACGGTTTTCCTCTGGAGCTGACACAGGAAATAGCAGAGGCTGAGAATATAAAAGCGGATATTGAAAGATTTGAAACTTGCATGGAAGAGCAGCGTGTCAAGTCAAGAAAGGCCAGCAGCATAGATGCGTCAGTTTTTGATTCAATTTCTGCAAGCGATTCTTTGACTTTAAAATTAACAAGACATGCTACTAAATTCAGGGATGAGGAAAAGATAGAAGCTGAAGTTTTTAAAATAATAGCCGGCAATGCAGAAAAAAGTGAGATTAAAAAAGACGAAGATGGAATTATTATTTTTGAAGAAACAAATTTTTACGGAGAAAAAGGAGGACAGGTAGGAGATAAAGGCGCATTTTTAAAAAATAGTAAAGTCGTCGCAGAAGTTTTAAATGCCGTTGATATAGGAGGCAGGGTGCAGCATTTGATAAAGGTGAGAGAGGGCAGTATTAAGACAGGGGATAAACTTACTTTAAGCATAGATAAAGAGAGAAGGAAGAATATAAGAAACAATCATACTGCTACGCATCTTTTGCATAATGCATTAAGAAAAGTCCTGGGCATGCACGTGAAACAAGCAGGGTCATTAGTGGCGCCGGAAAGGCTGCGGTTTGATTTTACGCATTTCAAGGCAGTTACGGATGAAGAATTATCCAGGATTGAAGAAATTGTAAATGAAAATATAAAAAATGATAACTGCGTCAAGATAGATGAATTAAGCCTGGAAGAGGCCAGGAAAAAAGACGTGATCGCTCTTTTCGGGGAAAAATACGGAGATGTGGTAAGGATGGTGTCTGTGGGCGATTACAGCAAAGAGCTGTGCGGCGGGACCCACGCGGCAAGGACAGGCGAGATAGGTATTTTTAAGATTGTATCCGAATCTTCCATTGCGAGCGGCATCAGGAGAATAGAGGCGATCACAGGCGGAGCAGCCTATGGAAAAATCAAACAGGAAGAAAATTTGCTGAAAGAAGCCGCTGAAGAATTAAATGTAAAACCGGAGGACATGGCAGGGGAAATAGAAAAGCTTACAAATAAGTTAAAACAGGCGGAGAAAACCCTGGAGGTTTTTATCAATAAAAATATACAGAGTAACGTGGATAATCTTCTGGGTTCTGCAAGCAAGATAAAAGACATTGACGTGATTATAGATGAAATCAAAAACGCGGATTCCGGCTTATTGAGAAAAAACGCTGATTTAATAAAGGATAAATTTAGTAACGGGATATTTGTTTTGGCAGCTGAAAAGGATGGAAAGGTCGCAATGATAGTCGGGGTTGGGAAATTGCTCCGGTCAGGCAAGCTCGACGCAGTTAAAATTTTAAACGATACAGGAGCTGATTTTGGTATAAAAGGCGGAGGGAGATCTGATTTTGCCCAGGCAGGCAGCCGCTCAGGCCCGCGGATTCAGGATATATTAAAAAAAGCAGAGAAAGTCATAGAGGGGTACATATGAAAATCTTAAAGTTATCATCAAAAGAAATGCAGAAGCTTTGCGAGCGTTATTATACCAACAAAAGACATATAGAAGAAAAGGTCAGAAAAATAATCGACGATGTCAGGAACGAAGGGGACAAGGCTGTTATAAAATATACCAAGCGTTTTGATAAAGTAAAACTTGCCCCGAAGGATTTAAAAGTAAGTGCGAATGAGATTAACGGGTCTTTCCAGAACATAGATACAGCTTTTATCGCGAGCCTTAAGAGCATTATCGAGAACATTCAAAGATATTATAAAAAAGAAATTCCAAAATCCTGGAAGATAAGGTACGATAACGGCGCGGAACTCGGAGAAGTATTCAGGTCCATAGAAACCGTCGGCATATATGTTCCTGCCGGCACAGTGCCTCTTGTTTCAAGCGTTTACATGAGCGTGGTGCCCGCCAGGATAGCAGGGGTTAAGAAGATAGTGATCGCAACGCCTCCCAATAAGCTTGGGAACGTGGATCCGCACATACTTGCAGTTGCGAATCTTTTAAAAGTGGATGAGATTTATAAAATAGGCGGCGCTCAGGCAATATCAGCGCTCGCGTTTGGCACAAAGACTGTTTCAAAAGTGGATAAGATAGTAGGGCCCGGAAATGAATACGTTACTGAAGCAAAACGCCAGGTATTCGGTTTCGTGGATATAGACATGCTGGCAGGGCCGAGCGAGGTAGTGATACTCGCAAATCAGTTTTCAGATAAGAATTATGTCACGCAGGACCTTCTGGCTCAGGCAGAGCATTTTAAAGGCCTGGCAGTGCTCGTGACAACGTCCAAGAAGTTCGCAAAGATAATGAAGAATGAAGATATAAAAGGATACATAGTCCTGGCAAGAAATATTGACCAGGCAGTTGAGGTGATAAACAGGATTGCCCCGGAGCATCTCGAGATATTAATCAAGAGCCCGAACAGGATATTGAAAAAGATCCAGAATGCGGGCGCGATATTCATAGGCCCGTATTCGCCGGTCTGTATAGGCGATTACGTTGCCGGTCCGAGCCACATATTGCCTACCGGAGGTACTGCGCGGTTTTTCTCAGGGCTTGGCGCGAGGTCTTTTTTGAAGAGTATACACACGATCTCTTATTCCAAAAAAGCGCTTGAAAACGAAAAGGCTGCCATTGAAAAGATGACGAAGATAGAGGGTTTAGATAAGCATTTGGAATCGTTCAAGGCCAGGTTTAAATAAGGAGACGCGGATGAAAAAAAGAACTGCAAAAATAGCAAGAAAGACAAAGGAAACGGATATAATCGTAAAACTTAGTATTGACGGCAAGGGTGATGCGGACATTAAAACAGGCATAGGTTTTCTGGATCACATGCTTGCGCTTTTTGCAAAACACGGTTTTTTAGATTTAAGCGTAGCCGCTAAAGGCGATC
This sequence comes from Candidatus Omnitrophota bacterium, assembly GCA_026387235.1. Taxonomy (GTDB): domain Bacteria; phylum Omnitrophota; class Gorgyraeia; order Gorgyraeales; family Gorgyraeaceae; genus UBA10183. The sequence continues at coordinate 18,356 of JAPLMD010000068.1, read as the reverse complement.
TGAACGTGGACATACATCATACAAATGAAGATGTAGGTATTACGCTTGGGAGCGCGTTTAAAAAAGCGTTGGGGACTAAAAAGGGGATAAAAAGATTCGGGGATAGTTTTGTTCCCATGGATGGATGTCTTGTAAGAGTAGTTGCTGATATAAGCAACAGGCCGTCTCTGCATATACACTATAAAACAAAACGCGACATAGAAAATCTTCTGGCTAATCTGGCGATAGGCGATAACGTGAAGTATTCTTTTGTTAATTTGGAGCAGTTTAGCCAGGCATTTGTCATGAACGCAGGTATAAATATGCACATAGAGATACTCGCGTTTGATAAAGATTTACATCATTTAATAGAAGCTATTTTTAAAGCAATGGGCAGGGCGCTTGATGAAGCTACGCAGATTGACAAAAGGGCCGGGGGCGTGCCGTCAACAAAAGGTAAATTGTGATTGCGATTATTGACTACGGAATGGGAAATTTAAGGAGCGTTCAGAAGGCATTTGAGAAATTCTGCTCAGATGTTGTCGTGAGTTCATCCGCAAATGATATCCTTAAGGCAGATAAAATAATCCTGCCGGGCGTGGGCGCTTTTAAAGTGGCAATGGATGAATTAAAGAAAAGGCGCTTGGTAGATCCGATAAAAGAGTCCATAGAAAAAAGCAAGCCTTTTTTAGGCATATGCCTGGGCCTGCAGCTTTTATTTTCTGAAAGCGAAGAAGGCGGAAGGGCAAAAGGACTGGATATTATAAAGGGCAAGGTCAGAAGATTTAAGGGGCAAAAAGGGTTAAAGATACCGCACATGGGGTGGAACAGGATTAAAACAAAGACGAAAGGCGAGAGAGCAAAGATTTTCGATGGAGTAGAGGATGGAAGCTATATGTATTTTGTGCACTCGTATTATGTGGAACCTAAAGATAAAGGCGTGATTTTATGCGAGACAGCTTATGGGGGGAATTTTGCTTCCGGTATATGCAAGGGCAATCTATATGGACTCCAATTTCACCCTGAAAAAAGCCAATCAGCAGGCTTAAAAATAGTAAAAAATTTCGTGAATTTATGTTAATCATTCCGGCTATAGATATTATCAACGGTAAGGTTGTAAGGCTAGAAAAGGGCGATTTCAATAAAGAGAAGGTTTATTCAGATGATCCTGTTCAAATAGCCCGTAACTGGGAAGAAAAAGGCGCCAAGTTTTTGCATATAGTTGACTTAGACGGCGCTAAAGAAGGCAAGATAAAAAATGCCGATATCATAGTTGAGATTATAAAAAGTATAAATGTGCCTTGTGAGGTTGGCGGAGGCTTAAGAGAAGAAAAGGATGCAGATTATTTTTTAAAAAAAGGAGCCAAACGCGTTGTGTTTGGTACAAAGGCTCTCGAAGATGCTGATTATTTTAAGAAACTTACGTCTAAGTTTAAAGAAAAAATAGTTGTTAGTATAGATTTTAAGAATATATCAGGGACACTATATGTTCAAAAGGCAGGTTGGTTAGAGAAAACGAATTTTGAGCCCGTTGCTTTAGCTGTAGCAATGGAGAAAGCTGAAGTCAGGACTATTGTTGTGACCGATATTTCAAAAGATGGCACATTGGCAGGCCCTAACATAGAAGGGTTAAAACAAATACTTAGCGCTGTAAATATTTCTGTAATAGCCTCAGGCGGTATTTCTTCCTTGGAAGACATAAAGAAATTAAAAGAAATTAAAAATAAGAATTTAGAAGGCGTTATTATCGGTAAGGCGTTGTACGAAGGCAGTTTTAATTTAGAAGAAGCTAATAAAATAGCTGAACAAGGTTGAGTATTATGCTGGCCAAACGTATTATTCCATGTCTGGATGTGAAAGAAGGCAGGGTTGTGAAAGGCGTAAAGTTTCTGAATCTCAGAGACGCGGGTGATCCTGTTGAAGTCGCGCAGTTTTACGATAAGGAAGAAGCTGACGAAATCGTGTTCTTGGACATCACAGCCAGTTTTGAAAAGAGAAACATAATGCTGGATGTTGTTAAGAGGACCGCAGAGACTGTTTTTATGCCTTTGACCGTAGGCGGCGGCATAAGAAACTTAGAAGACATAAGGCAATTATTGAAAGCAGGCGCTGATAAGGTTTCTATAAATACAGCTGCCGTAAAAGATGTCAAGTTCATAGCAAAAGCAAGTGAGAAATTCGGCAGCCAGTGCATTGTGGTTGCGATAGATGCCAAAAGAAGCGGTAAGGATAAATGGGAAGTTTACATACACGGCGGCAGGACTTCTACTGGCATTGATGCTGTTAAGTGGGGAAAAACCGCGGAGAAGCTTGGCGCGGGAGAGATACTTCTTACAAGCATGGATAGAGACGGCACAAAAGACGGTTATGATATAGAACTTACAAGAAGGTTTTCGGAAAGTTTAAATATCCCTATAATAGCTTCCGGCGGCGCAGGAAATCTGGAGCACATATACGAAGCGTTTACGAAAGGCAAGGCAGACGCGGCCTTGGCAGCTTCTATATTTCATTATAAGGAATATTCAATCAGAGATGTCAAGGAAGATTTAAAAAAGAGAGGAGTGAAGGTAAGGATATGAAAAAAGGTTCAAAGTTTAGCGCAGGAAGTTTAAAATATGACAAAGACGGTTTGATACCGGCTATTGTGCAGGATTATAAAACCGGAGAAGTTTTGATGCTGGCCTACATGAACAAGGATTCCTTCAGGAAAACGATGAAGATTAAAAAGACGTGTTTCTGGTCAAGATCCAGGCAAAAATACTGGATAAAAGGAGAGACCTCCGGGAATATCCAGGTCGTGAGAGCTGTTTATTATGATTGCGATATGGACACCCTGCTTATAAAAGTAAAGCAATTAGGGGACGGTGTTGCGTGCCACACCGGAAATAGAAGTTGTTTTTATAGAAAAATATAACATGATCTATCCTGGCAAACAAGAATTCATAAAACTGGCTAAAAAGGCAAACGTAATTCCCGTCTATAAGGAAATCCTGGCGGATACGCTGACCCCGGTTTCCGCGTTTCAGAAAATAGGGAAAGGATATTCGTATTTATTGGAATCTGTAGAGGGCCTGGAAAAGATAGCAAGGTTTTCATTCATAGGCGCGGAACCTTCTATGATATTGAAGATTAAAGAAAATTCAGTAGAGATGAATAAAAGCGGCAAGGTTAAAAAATATTCCACAGAGGAGCCTTTGAAAGAAATAGAAAAGATAATGAGTGATTTCAAGGCGGCTGAGAAAAAAACATCCCTCGGCTTCGCTCGGGACAAGAAAATTAAAAGCAAAAAATATAAAATCGAATCAAATTTCACTAAAATAGAATTTGAAAATCTGGTCAGGAAGGCAAAAGAATATATAAGAGCGGGCGACATAATACAGGTTGTGCCGTCGCAAAGATTTCATGCAAAACTCGGCTGCGAGCCTTTTGACGTTTACAGGGCGCTCAGGTCATTGAATCCCTCGCCTTACATGTATTATCTGAATTTTAATGATATTAAACTCGTAGGCTCTTCCCCGGAACTTTTGGTAAGGTGTGAAAATGGCATAGTAGAAACCAGGCCTATAGCAGGCACAAGGCCGAGAGGCAGGAATGAGGCCGAAGATAAAAAACTGGAAAAAGAACTTTTAGCTGACGCGAAAGAAAGAGCGGAGCACGTAATGCTTATAGACCTGGGCAGGAATGACATAGGGAGGGTTTGCAAGCCGGGCAGCGTAAAGGTAACGGATTTTATGTTCATAGAAAGATATTCTCATGTCATGCATATTGTAAGTAATTGCAGGGGTATCCTGGATAAAAATAAAAACGCGTTCGACGTTTTAAGGGCGTGTTTTCCGGCCGGGACTGTATCCGGAGCGCCCAAGGTAAGGGCCATGGAAATAATCGACGAACTTGAGAATACAAAAAGGAGTTATTACGCGGGCGCGGTAGGGTATTTCAGTTTCTCCGGAAACATGGATACCTGCATAACCATAAGAACAATGCTGGTTAAAGACCGAGACGCTTTTATACAGGCAGGGGGAGGGATTGTGGCTGATTCTATACCGTCCAGAGAATATCAGGAGACGGTAAATAAAGCAAAGGCAATGGTCAGGGCAATAGAAATAGCAGAACAGGGGTTATTATGATACTTATGATAGATAATTACGATTCATTTACGTATAATCTGGTCCAATATCTGTCTGAACTCGGACAAAAGCTGGTTGTATATAGGAACGATAAGATAGATATTGAACAGATAAAAAGATTAAGGCCCAGCCAGATCGTGATATCTCCTGGGCCGGGGCGGCCGAAAGAAGCAGGTATTTCAGAAGATGTGATAAAAGAGTTTGGGCCCAATATTCCATTATTGGGAGTTTGTCTCGGGCATCAGGCAATAGGAGAGGTTTTTGGAGGAAAGGTTATACGCGCGGATAAGCTTATGCACGGCAAGACCTCGCTGATATACCATAACAGCAGTTCTGTTTTTAAAGGGCTGCCTAATCCATTTGAAGCTACAAGGTATCATTCTTTGATAGTTGAGAAAAAATCATTGCCGGATTCTCTTCAGGTTACAGCCTGGACAAAGGATAATGAGATAATGGGCCTCGCGCATAAAAAATTCCCCATATGGGGAGTGCAATTCCACCCGGAATCTATATTGACTAAAGAGGGGAAACAGCTTTTAAAGAATTTTATTAATATTAGATAGATCCTTCGCCCCGATAAATCGGGGCTCAGGATCAAATTTTGTTTCACAAAATTTGAGAGGTTTTATGATAAAAGAAGCGATTGGCAAAGTAGTAGATGGGTTTGATCTGACGCGCGAAGAGATGATTTCCTGCATGAATGAAATAATGACCGGAGAGGCGACTCAGGCGCAGATAGGCAGTTTTATCACAGCGCTTAGATTAAAGGGAGAGACTGTGGAGGAAATCACGGGCGCTGCTATTGTCATGCGGGAGAAAGCGATAAAGGTTAATGTCGGAGCTAATCTGGTAGATCTGGACAGGGATGACATAAACATAGACATGGAAACTATTGTAGACACTTGCGGGACAGGAGGGAGCGGGACAAACACCTTTAACATCTCAACAACGGTTGCTTTTGTGGTAAGCGGGGCAGGCTTAAAAGTGGCTAAGCATGGGAATCGCGGGGTTTCCAGCCTTTGCGGAAGCGCGGATGTCATAAAGGCGCTCGGCGTAAATATAGACATCCCGCCTGAAAAAGTAAAAGAATGCATAGAAAAAATAGGCATAGGGTTTTTATACGCGCCTTCTTTTCATGGTGCGATGAAATTTGCGATAGGGCCCAGGAGAGAGATAGGGATAAGGACGATATTTAATATACTCGGGCCGCTTACAAATCCCGCGAATGCTACGTGCCAGGTCCTTGGCGTGTACAATGAGGGTTTAACGGATAAGCTGGCAAATGTGCTTAATAATCTTGGCTCTAAAAGGGCATTTGTCGTGCATGGCCTTGATACATTGGATGAGATAACCATAACAGGTGAAACTAAGGTAAGCGAATTGAAAAATAAGAATGTGAGATGTTATTATATAAAACCTCAGGATTTTGGCATAAAGAAAGCGGAGCTTTTAGACATAAAAGGCGGAACTATAGAAGAAAACGCAGTTATAGTGAAAAGGATCCTTGAGGGAGAAAAAGGCCCAAGGCAGGATGTGGTGTTATTGAATGCTTCTGCTGCGCTGATTGCCGGCGGCCTGGCAAAGGATTTTAAAGACGGCATTGAAATAGCGAGAGCATCGATTGAATCAGGAAATGCGAAAGAGAAGTTGGAGAAACTGATAGAATTTACAAATAGCTAAAACATGAAAAATTTTCTGCAGGATATAGTTACATTAAAGAGAAGAGAAGTCGAGACGTTGAAATCAAAGAGGCCTATTACTGAGTTCATTGATTCAAAACGCCTCTTGAGGGGCATACGGCCGTTTAAAGAAGCCATTTCCGGCGGGGACGGATTGAATCTTATCGCGGAGATAAAAAAGAAATCCCCGTCTTTCAAGAGAAATTTTTTCAGAAAATTAGACATAGCTAGCATAGCCAGTATTTATAAGTCAGAAGGAGCCAATGCGATATCTATTCTTACGGATAAAAAGTTTTTTAGCGGAAATATCCTGCACATAAATGAAGTGAAGCGCATTGTTGACCTGCCTGTCCTGAGGAAAGATTTTATAATAGACGAATATCAGGTTTATGAGTCCCGCTATTTCGGTGCGGACGCGATACTTTTGATTGCCAGGATTTTATCCGTGGACCAGATAAAAAGCTTTATGCATCTTGCTAAAAAGATCAATATGGATGTTATTGTTGAAATTCACGATGAGGATGATCTTGAAAAGGCGCTATCGAGCGGTTCAGACATAATAGGAATAAATAACAGAGACTTGGATACGTTTGAGGTCTCCATAGAAAATACTTTCAGGCTTATTCCTAAAATTCCGAAAGAAATTATAAAGATTAGCGAGAGCGGTATATCCGGCAATGAAGATGTTGCGAGAATCAGGAAGGCCGGGGCGAACGCGGTTTTGATAGGAGGGGCATTCCTGGAGTCATTGGATATTGCCGGTAAGATGAGAGAAATTATGTCCCTCGCGGCCTGAGGATAAGAGAAAATGAGAATCAGGGTCAAGTTTTGCGGAATAACGTCAATCGAAGATAGGGATAGCGCGATAATAGCAGGAGCGGACGCGATAGGGCTCGTGTTTTTTAAAGACAGCCCTCGTTTTGTTTCTTTGGAAAAAGCTGAGAGGATAACAAGAGATATGCCGCCTTTTATGAGCGCGGTAGGAGTTTTTGTTAATGAAGATCTGGAATTTATAGAAGAATGCATTGAAAGATGTAATCTTAACGCTGTGCAGTTACATGGCGATGAAGACGCGGATTATTGTTTAAAGTTTAGAAGCAGGAACTTTAACGGAGTGAAGCTTATAAAAAGTATAAGGGTTAAAGACAAGAGAAGCATTGCTTCGATAGAAAATTGCCCAGGCGATGCGATCCTTTTGGACGCGTATAAAAAAGAGATTTACGGCGGCACAGGAGAAGGTTTTGACATGTCGCTTGCTGTTATCGCAAAGGAATATGGAAAAAATATTATCATGTCCGGCGGTTTGAATCCGGATAATGTTTATGAAATAATAAAAAAAGTTAAGCCGTATGGCGTAGATGTCTCTTCAGGTATTGAATCCAGCCCGGGCAGGAAGAACATGGAACTGATGGAAGAATTCATGAAAGAGGTTAATAGAGCGGAAAAAGAGCTCTTATAAAACCCTGCGTCAGTTCAGCTTCTTGACAAATCCCTTAAAATCAGTATACTTTTCTATACATCTATAACATATTAATAATTATGTAGTTAGGAGTATTTTATGAAATACGTTGTTTTAGTGGGCGATGGCATGGGCGACAGGCCTATAGAGGACCTTGGCGGAAAAACTGTGCTTGAAGCAGCCAAGATCCCCAATATGAATTTTATAGCTGAGAACGGCAAAGTCGGCCTTACTAACATGATACCTTTCAGGATGCCGCCCGCAAGCGATGTGGCAAATCTCTCTATACTTGGATACAATCCAAAGAAATATTATACCGGCCGCGGCCCTCTGGAAGCGGCAAATATGGGCATAGAGCTTCAGGATAATGAAGTGGCTTTCAGGTGTAATCTTGTAACCATTTCAGATGAAAAAATGGCAGATTACAGCGCAGGCCATATATCAAATGAAGAGGCAAAGTCCATAATAGATGAATTAAATGCCAAGTTAGGAACGGAAAATATAAAATTTTATCCGGGCATAAGCTATAGACATATTGTGGTGTTTAAATGCTGCAATAAAGAGGAACAGGATGGATTTGTAAAAACAAAATGCGTTCCTCCTCACGATATAGCCGGAAAGGGGATCAATAGGTTTCTGCCTGCAATGACCCTCCAGGCAGAGGTATTGAAAAGATTAATGGATGAATCCAGGAAGATTTTGTCTGACCATGAGGTAAACAGGGTCAGGCTTGATTTGAAAGAGAATCCCGCAAATATGATATGGCTATGGGGCCAGGGCATAAAATCTTTTATGCCTAAGTTTTCAAAGCTTTATCACGTGGAAGGATCTATTATTTCAGCGGTAGATCTTATAAAGGGGATAGGCAGGATTATAGGATTTAATGTTATAGATGTGCCGGGCGCCACGGGGTATTATGATACTAACTATCTTGGCAAGGCAGAATACGCCCTTGAATCACTGAAGGATAGAGATTTTGTATTTGTGCACGTGGAGGCCCCGGATGAGGCAGGCCATAACGGAGACTTAAGAGAAAAGATTTACAGCATAGAGAAATTTGATAAATTTGTAGTAGGGACTATATTGAACCATTTTAAATCCGGTAACGAGGAATTCAGGATACTGGTTTTGTCCGATCACGCCACGCCTGTTGCCTTAAAGACTCATTCAAGGGATAATGTTTGTTTTGCCATGTATGGCACTGATATTGAACAGGGGACTATTAAGCATTTCAACGAAAAAGAAGCCCGCCTTTCCAAATTCCGCATAGATAAAGGCCATGAGTTAATGGAGTTCTTCATCAGATAATCAAGCATCTTTAAAATTTTCCTTGTGTTTTTTATTTTTTTGTATTAAAATATGCTCAATATGATGAGAAATATTTTTATTTTATGTTTTTTCTGCGCGGTTTTTGTGACGCCTTGTTTTGCCCAGGAGGACACAATAGAAATAGATTCGCAGGTTATGAGCGTAAACTCCGACAAGGAATACATCATAATCAAAGCAGGGGAAAATCAGGGCATTGAGATAGGCGACGGCCTTATTATACATAGAGACGGTGATAAAATTGCAGAAGCGCAGGTAGTAGAAGTAAGGCCTGATGTTTCTGCTGCAGAGATATTAAACGTAGAAAAAGAACAGATAAAAGAGCTTGTAGAGCAAGTAATTGAGAGAAAAAAGGAAATTAAAGAAGGCGACAGCATTCTTATTGTTAAAAAAGCAAAAAAATATCCCACTGCAAAGACCGCAGAAGAAGAAAAAAATTACCGGGAACCAAAAAAATCCAAATGGACAACCCTTCTTGGATCAAGCGCTGGAGTCAGCTCAGCTGCGCCCGTAGAGACTGTAAGTTCGGAGGGGATTGAGACCATAAGGCCTGGCATGGCTCACGTAACTCAGGAAGGCAGCGTCGTAAGAGCTGACATAGGCGCTGATTTAAACACAGTGTTTTCATATGCATTGATGGTGCTGAGAGAAAACGGTTATTCTGTTCTGTTTTCAAGCAGGGCAAGCGGGCTTATTACGGCTACAATCCCTATAGAGCTTTCTATTATGAGCGAGTTGTGGGCAGATGTTCATGCAAGGATTGGACATAAACTTGTAGTATCTCTTGAACTTAAAGATAAAACAGGGTCTACAGAATTAAATGTATCCTCATTCAAAGAACATACTCAAAAAGGAAAACAGATCAAGTTCCCTGTCGTAAGAGAATCGAAATATTATATAAACCTAGTGGAACTTGCTTCAAAAATAAAAGAACGCGCCGAGCATTGAGCACAAATGTTATTCCGAGAAGTCCTGAGCGAAGTCGAAGGGCGCAAGCCGTTGAAAGATAAAAAAATAAGCCGATCTTTATTAATGATATACGATTTACTTTACAAAAAATTCGGCCCAAGGTATTGGTGGCCGGGCGAGACGAAGTTTGAAGTAATAATAGGCGCAATCCTCACGCAAAACACTGCCTGGGTTAATGTAGAAAAGGCCGTGAGAAATCTGAAAAAAGAAAAGGCGTTGAGCGTAAGCAAACTTTGCCGCATGCCTGAAAAGAAACTCGCCGGGCTGATAAGGCCTTCAGGGTATTATAACGTAAAGGCGAATCGCATAAAGATTTTTTTGAAATTCTTGAATACCCGTTACAACAGCTCTATTAACAGAATGTTCAAGACAGATCTTTGTAAATTAAGAGAAGAGCTGCTGGCGCTTAAAGGTATAGGCCAGGAAACAGCAGACAGTATTCTCTTATATGCCGGAAACAAGCCTATTTTTGTAATAGACGCGTATACAAAAAGGGTATTCTCAAGGCATGGTTTTGTAAGCCATGATCAGGATGTGGAATACAGGGAGATGCAGTCTTTGTTCATGGATAATCTTCCGGAAGACGTCAGGTTATTCAATGAGTTTCACGCATTAATAGTGGAATTGGGAAAATCGATATGTAAATCGAAAAAACCATTGTGTGGCATATGTCCCATGCGAAGCATACGGAGGAAATAAAATGCCAGAAGAAGCAAAAAAACAGGATGAAGTAAAAAAAGCGCCGGAAATAGCAGAAAAACCTACGAATTGCATGAAATGCAATAAAAGGATGAAAAGAAAATCATGGTATTATAGGAACAACGGTTATTACTGTTCTAAGGGCTGCTGGCAGCAGGCTGTCAAAGCAGCAGCAGCAAAAAAGAAAGAAACAAAAGCGTAGCTTATGATTGATCGCCGTAAAGATATAAGGGCAAAAAAACGCATACCTCTCAAACTCGCAGACTCTACCTTTGACGTTATAACGGAAACAGTCGACATAAGTTCATCCGGGGCTTACTGCAGAGTGACCAGGAATCTGCCGCCTATGTCAAAGATAGACGTCGTGCTTCTTGTGCCCGGGAAAGACAGCGAAAGCCCTACAAAAAAAATAAGATGCAAAGGCGTCGTAGTCCGAACAGAGCCTGCTATAGTAAAAGACGCTGACAGGGCTCATTATAATATAGCCATATTCTTTACGGATATTTCTAAAAAAGACCGTAAGGTAGCGGAAGATTACGTGGCTTCCGGCAACCTGGATCCCGCAGAGATACAGATAAGCCACTGACGTATAGGTATAAATGAGTAAGGCTAAAAAGCCAAAAGCAGTAAAACTTATCATAGGAATGCTGGCTAAAAGTCAAAAACTCTTCGATAAAGCCGAAGAGTTTTTTATTAAAGACTTCGGCCCTATAGATTACAAAAGCCGGGTCATTTCTTTCGACTATACGGATTATTATGAAAAAGAACTGGGCAGTCCGTTAAAAAGAAATTTCATCTCTTTTAAAAAACTTATCTCTCCCGAAAAGATCGCAAAGATAAAACTTTTAACCAATTCCATCGAAGAAAAACTCAGCGCGAATAAAAAAAGACGGATAAATATCGATCCGGGCTATGTCTCGGATTCGAAGCTTATCCTGGCCACTACAAAAGATTATTTTCATAGGATATATTTAAACCATGGCATATACGCGGAGGTAACGCTCAAGTGGAGAAAAGGCGGATTTAAACCGTTTGAATGGACATACCCTGATTACAGGAGCAAAGAATATATATCTATACTCAATACCATAAGAAACATGCACATGGAAAGGCATGGAACAAGAGGCAGCCATGCAGGATAAGGCAAAACAATATTCTTCAATAAAACATAGGATCGGCTTACTGAACATAGTTCTGCCGCCATTATTGTTATTTATACTTTTGATAACAGGGACGCCTGCTTATTTTAAAAACATGTCTGAGCTGATTTCCAGTAATGATTATATTAATTTGATGGCGTTCTACGCGTTTATAAGCGTATTTTATTATGCGATAAACCTGCCTCTGGAGTTTTACTCCGGATACTTGCTGGAGCATAGATTTTCTCTTTCCAATCAAACATTGAAAGGCTGGATCGCGAGAGAGGTAAAGAAAAACATTATCGCTTTTATAATAAGTTCTCCTCTTGTAGCGGCGCTATACATATTCTTAAAAATATGGCCGCTCAACTGGTGGCTATGGACAGCTCTTTTATGGTTTTCTGTTTCAATCATATTGGCGAAATTCACGCCGGTCATAATAGTGCCTCTTTTTTATAAATATTCTCCATTAAAGGACGCGGCTTTGGAAAACAAGATGAATCAGCTTGTCTCAAAAGTCGGTTTTAAAGCCGGCGGAGTATATGAACTGAACATCAGCAAAGATACGAAAAAAGCCAACGCTGCTCTGCTTGGCCTGGGTAAACAGAAAAGGATAGTGCTCTGCGATACGCTTATCTCGAATTTCAGCCATGAAGAAATAGAGGCTGTGATGGCTCATGAATTAGGCCATCACAAGCTGAATCATATGTGGAAACTTATACTGACAGGAGGCATTTTCACCTTCATAATGTTCTTTTTTACAAATATTGTATTTTTAAAATTACACAATTTCTTCGGATATAGCGCGTTCCATGATTACGAATCGCTCGTATTGATATATTTTATAGTAGCCTCTTTTAACGCGCTGTTCGGCCCCGCGGCCAATGCTTTTTCAAGGCGCCTGGAAAAAGAAGCCGATCTGTTTTCACTGACAATTACCGGCAACGTCAGCGCTTTTATATCAACAATGAAAAAGCTGGGAGAACAAAACTTAGCAGATGTAAACCCCGGCAGGATTTATGAAATAATGCTTTATAATCATCCGCCGATAGCGAGGAGGATAACTCTTGCAGAATCATTCAAAAACAGCTCCCAAAACAGCGCCGAGTAAAGTCTATATTAAAAGGCTTCAGGATTGGTCTAATGATCAGAAAATAAGCGAAACTATTTTATCTGCCTGGCAATATTTGGAGCCAATGGCGGATTTTATAGGTAGAGACGATTTTACCGCGATAAAATTGACATTCGGAGAAGAAGGCTCCGACGGGTATATAAAGCCGGCGTGGCTCGCGGATTTTCTGAAATCTTTGAAACAGAAGACAGAAAATCTTTTTATAGTTGAAACAAACACGCTTTACAGAGAGAAAAGGTCTAACGCGGTAGGGCATCTCCATGTTGCGGCGAGCCACGGCTATAGCATCGACAAACTCGGGATACCGGTAATAATAGCCGATGGCCTGCGCGGGCGCGACGGACAGAATATACCAATACGCGGAGACCATTTTGAAAATGTCAAGATAGCGAGAGGCATATGCGAAAGCGATAATGCGATTTTTTTATCGCACGTGACAGGCCATATGCAGACAGGTTTTGCAGGGGCCCTTAAAAATCTTGGCATGGGCTGCGCTTCGCGCCAGGGAAAACTCCTTCAGCACGCCGGCACCCTTCCCGAGATAATTATTGAAAAATGCATCGGCTGCGGCGCGTGCATGATCGTATGCCCGGCGAACGCGATATGCATAAAAAAGAAAAAAGCCATGCTCGTAAAGGAAAGGTGCATCGGCTGCGGGGAATGCACTGTGGCGTGCAGGACCGGAGCCGTAGAGATAAAATATGACGAAAATAGTGTGAAATTCCAGGAAAAAATGGTAGAATATGCTTTAGGCGTAAAAAAGGCGTTAAACTCTAAAACAGCGTATATCAATTTTTTAGAGCATGTGACAAAAAACTGCGATTGCATGTCAAAAAACGAAACGCCCATAACGCCTGATATAGGCATAATATGCGGCTTAGATCCGGTGGCGGTGGACAAGGCTTCAATGGATATTGCAGGTATGGATAAATTTAAGGAAATGTTTCCAGGGATAGACCCTCTCGCGCAGATAAGGCATGCTGAAAAAATAAAATTAGGCGTTAGCCAGTACGAACTAGTGGAGATCTAAATGTACCTGGTGTATACAATTATCCTCCTTGTATTAGTTTTAATACTCGGCCTTACCTTGAAAGAAGAAATTATGGCAAGAAAAGGCATAACGCACGGCATGGCAAATAAATACTGGGCCCTGAGAGAAAAAAGGAGATTTGTAAGATTTCAAGAAGACATGAAAATAAGATATAACCGCGTCGACTCTACGTCAAGCCGAGGCGATACCAAGATGAAAAACATAGCCCAAAAAGGCTTGTGTATTTCTACTTACGAGAAACTCAAAAAGAAAGACAAACTGGACATAGAGATAGAAGTCCCTGGTTTCTCAAAACCAGTAAGATTAACAGGCTCTGTTATGTGGGTAAAAGAACTGCGCTCTCCGGATAAGGACGGAAGAAGGATGTTTTATACAGGCTTGAGATTCGGAAAGATCAGACCGGAATCGGAAGCCATATTGATAACGCATTTAAATACCCTTAAAAGGCCTTAGGAGAATTCTATGATAACCATAGAAGAGTTTAAAAAGCTGAACATAAGGATTGCCCGGATAAAAGAAATAACCGACCACCCTAATGCGGACAGGCTGTATGTCGTGCGCGTGGTGATAGGAGATGAAGAGAGGGAGGTTGTCGCGGGAATAAAAAAGTGGTATAGTAAAGAAGAGCTTTTGGGCAAATTGGTGGCTGTGGTTGAAAATCTTGAGCCGGCTGTAATAAGGGGAGTGGAAAGTAAAGGCATGATTCTTGCGACTCAGGATGGAGAAACGCTGGCAGTTCTTTCGCCCGACAGGCCTGTTGCCCCGGGTTCTCTTGTAAAATGATTATAGGCCTTACGGGCGCAAATGCCTCAGGAAAAGGCGAGGCAGCCGGCTATTTAAAATCAAAGGGTTTTGAGTATTGCTCACTCTCTGATATATTAAGAGAGGAAGCAAAGGCAAGAGGGATAGAACCGTCGCGCGAAAATTTGATAAGGCTGGGCAATAAATTAAGGGAGAAAAACGGGCCTTCAGCGCTGGCAGACCTGGCTGCAAAAAAGATTAAGGATAAAAATAATTACGCAATTGATTCTATAAGAAATCCTTTTGAAATAAAAGCTCTTAGAAAATTAGATAACTTTATTTTGATAGGCATAGACGCCCCTGTAGAAATAAGGTTTAAGAGGGCTATTGCGAGAAACAGGCCGGGAGACCCTGATACATTAGAAGAATTTATAGAAAAAGAGAGAAAAGAAAATATAAACAGTTCCACAAACCAGCAGCTGGAAAATTGCCTGAAGGCGGCAGATGTCATGATTGTAAATGATTCCAGCCTGGAGAATTTACATAAAAAAATAGATGAAGCAATCGAAGAAATTCAAAAGACCTGAATGGGATGAATATTTTTTAAAAATGTCTTTTCTTGTGGCTGAACGCTCCACGTGCCTTAGGCATCACGTAGGCGCGGTTATCGTAAGAAATAAGAGGATACTCACTACGGGCTACAATGGGGCGGCAAGAGGCGTAAAAGACTGCCTGGAACTGGGCTGCTTGAGGAATGAAAAGGGTATTCCTTCAGGCGAAAGGCATGAAATATGCAGGGCAATACACGCGGAACAGAATGCCATAATACAGGCAGGCCTATGCGGAATTAATATAGCTGACAGTATAATCTATTGCACTCATTCTCCATGCATACTCTGCGCGAAGATGATGGTGAACGTGCAGATAAAAAAATTCGTCACATGCGGCCAGTATGCGGATAAAAGTTTCGAGGCGCTATTTAAAGAAGCGGGCGTAGAATACAAAAAGATAGGTGTTCCGCAGCTTAGCATAACAAGATTGGATTAAAAGGCTTTTATGAGAGAGAAAAGAAAATACATAAGATTTGATATTGCTTTGAAAGTTGCGTATATTGTTCAAAGAGGTCCGAAGATAGAAAAATTCAGCATTACCAGCGATGTCAGCGCGCAAGGCATGCAGTTATTAACAAGCGATAAGCTGGAACTTGGAGACAAGATTGACCTTAAGATATTTGTGCCGGATGCGCTAAACCCTGCTCACATAAAAGGTGTTATAGTGTGGTCAAGAGAGTCCGGGGCTGCGGGAAGCCATCCTTACATCGCAGGCATTGATTTTGAAAAGATAGAAGAAGACAACAAAAATACTTTCCTAAGATTTTTATGCAACCTCATGTACATGGGGAATAAAAAGGAAGAATGAAATTCGCAAGAGCTTCTGTTTCATTATCAATCATTGGCTCTCTTTTGATGTCAGGCTGCGCCACGTTATACAACCCTGCGACCGAAAAAAAAGAGCTTATACTTATAACAACTCCCATGGAAGTAATGCTTGGCCAGAATACGGCAATGCAGGTAGCCAAGCAATATTCTTTTGTAAAAGATCCAAAACAGGTCAATAAGGTAACTGAGATAGGCGAGAAACTGGCAAAGGTATCTGACAGGACTGATCTTAAATATCATTTTGCCGTAGTGGAAGATAAAGAAATAAATGCATTTACGATGCCGGGAGGTTATATTTATATCAATTCAGGGCTCATGGATATGACAAATGACGATGAGCTTGCCTGCGTGATAGGGCATGAAATAGGCCATGTTTCGGCAAGGCATATTGCGAAGAAACTGCAGGTTCAGCTTGGTTATGATATTTTAATGAATATAGCTCTTCGGAACGCAAGCGTTAGTCAGATGCAGCAGGCCATAGGCATTACATTTAACCTTGCCCAGCTCGGGTATTCAAGAGAGGATGAGCTTCTATCGGACAGGCTCGGCGCTAAATATGCTTACAAGGCAGGTTATGACCCTCGCGCGATGATCACATTTTTAAAAAAATTGAAAGAAAAGGATAAAGACGAAATGGGCCCGGTTTTTCTGCGCAGTCATCCATACGCATCGCAAAGAATCCAGATGCTGGAAAAACAAATCCCTTCTATAATGGCTAAAATAGATGCCGAAACCAATAAAAATACGCCAACTTCAAATACAAACACAAGTACCGATGCGCAAACCGCATCAAAACCAGCGGGAGATGAAGCCTCAAAACGGCCGATGAAAATTATGTGCCGGAAATGCAGGCGGATATTTCCAGGCACTGTTAATTATTGTCCTTATGACGGGATAAGATTGCAATAAATAAGGTAGGCTAAACAAAGGGGGTGTTCTATGCTTGCCCAAAACGATAACAGGCTGTTTGAAAGAGTAAGCGGAGAGCTTGCGGTAAGGTATAGTCCGCAAGGTGCTCACAGTGAATTCTGCAGCACGACCAGAAACATAAGCGGCGGCGGAATAAGGATGCCTTTATTAAAAAAAGTGAAACCGGGCGCAGCGCTGGATTTGGAAATATTCAAAAACGATGCAGCGGCTATGGCATTCAGATGCATAGGCAAGGTGATGTGGGTTTGGGACGCTCCGATGGATAAAAAAGAAGAGCATCTTTTTGAAGCGGGCATAAAATTCCTGAATCCGGATCTTTCGCACATAGGGAAGTTGATGGAGTCTTTAGGGAAAAATAGCGTATTGGTATAACGAATGGCACAGAAAAAGCCTGGATTATTCAAACTGCTGGAAACTATAATAATTATCTTGGTAAGCATTCTTATAATTACTAACTTATTGTACATAAAAGATGCTTGTTCCACTAAGCAGTGCATCATGACAAACGTATTAACCATAATCCTTCTTGTGTGGGCAACTGCTTTCTGGCTGGTAGTAATAAAGCATTCGGACAAAAAATAGTGTTATTTATATCTTACGACGTTTCTAGCCTGAGTTATTTTTTATACCTTTCTGTACCAGTAATAACCCTTTTATTAATTTACGCAATGTATGAGCATGTCAAAGTCCGCTGCGCTATTTCAACAGTCATCGTACTTTATGTTTTAGGTTTTTTCACGCACATATTCTTTATTATCAGGTATTTATATAAATAAACATTATGTCAGTTGATACCTTGTTTTTAGGTGGCACTTCTATAGACCTTATTCAAGATAGACATAAGGGGAGAGGCAAGCTTATTTTCTCTGCTTCTATCGGCGGGTCTATCACGAATTCTGCCATTATTTCTGCTAAATTAGGCCTAAAAACAGGGCTTTTAAGCAGGATTGGCGCAGATCCATTAGGCAGCTTTGCTAAAGAATTTCTAAGTTCCTGCAAAATAGACACTAAAGGCATTATCCAAGATCCTGCTATCAGGACACCACTCGCAATAGCCAAAATTGATAAATCCGGGGTTGCGAGATACACCTTTTACAAAAATTCTCCGAAAGATTCAGTTGTTCCGATAAAAAACGCTCCAAAAGGACTATTGAATTCCTGTAAGGTTTTTCATACAGGCTCAAGCTATTCATACCAAAGAGAAACCTTCGAAGAGACAGTTAAATTTATAAAATACCTTAAAAAAAGAAAAGTTTTTATTTCTTATGATCCAAACATAAGGCCTGATAACATAACCGACAAGGCCAGCGTAAAAAATAGGGTTTTAAAGCTTCTGGAATTAGTTGATTTGGCAAAATTAAGCGAAATAGACCTGGAATACCTGACTGGCCATAAAAACCCTGAAAAAGGTCTTAAAGCACTTAAAAAACTGGTTAAATGTGAGGTGATTCTTACGCTTGGCTCAAAAGGTTCTATTTATTGTCCAACGAGGTGGATATGGGTTAAAATCCCAGCTTTTAAGGTCAAAATAGCTGATACCATAGGCGCTGGCGACGCATTTACAGCAGGGCTTATTTATAGGCTGATAAAGCAGGGGAGGGTTAAATTCTTCGCCAATATGAAGTCCCACCTGACATTTGCTTCAGCAGTCTCAGCTCTAATCTGCACCAAACCCGGCGCAAATCA
>JAPLMD010000057.1 GCA_026387235.1 Candidatus Omnitrophota bacterium | reverse complement strand
TACAGCCAAAGCCAAAAAAATGAAGCAGGAAGGCGTGGATGTTATAAGCTTTGGCTCGGGCGAACCTGATTTTGACACGCCGGATAATATAAAATCAGCTGCAATAAAAGCCATCCAGCAGGGATTTACAAAATATACCGCTGAATCCGGAACAGATGAACTAAAAAAGGCAATCTGCGAGAAATTCCAGAAAGATAACGGCCTTACTTATAGCCCTTCCCAGATAGTAGTATCCTGCGGAGCCAAGCATTCACTTTATAATATAATTCAGGCAGTATGCGAGAAAGGCGACGAGGTAATCATACCGTCTCCTTACTGGCTTAGCTATCCAGAGATGGCGATTCTCGCGGAAGCAAAACCTGTTTTTATTGAAACAGACGATTCCTCCGGATTCAAGATATCTTTGCCTGCCCTTAAGAAGGCAATAACAAAAAATACAAAGGTCGTTATAATAAACAGCCCGTCAAACCCCACCGGGTCTATTTACGCAAAAGAGGAACTAAAAGAAATAGGAAAACTCTTATCTGAAAAAGAAATTCTTATTATCAGCGACGAAATTTACGAAAAGATTATATTTGACGGCAATTTGCACGTTTCCATAGCCTCTTTAGGAGAAGATATTTTCAAGAACACAGTCGTAGTCAACGGCGTTTCCAAGAGTTTTGCGATGACAGGCTGGAGAATAGGTTATCTTGCAGCATCCAGCAACGAGCTTGTGGCAGCCATTAAAAACATTCAAAGCCATTCTACTTCAAACCCCGTTTCTATAAGCCAAATAGCAACCCTGGAGGCCCTCAATAACAGCAGCGGGACTATTATCCTGGAAAATATGAGGAATCAATTTGAGAAAAGAAGAAACTATATAGTAGAAAGGATAAATAAAATAAAAGGGCTTTCCTGCCGAAAACCCGAAGGGGCTTTTTACGTATTCTGCAGGATAAATAAAAAAGGCCTGTCCAGCATGGAAGTTACTGACAGATTGCTGGACGAAGCAAAGGTGGCTGTTGTCCCAGGCAAGGTATTTGGTTCCGACGCTCATATAAGGCTGAGTTTTGCCACAAGCATGGAAAACATTGAAAAAGGTATAAACAGAATAGAAGAGTGGTTTCTTAAAAACACCTAAAATGGGTAAAACTATAGCAGAAAAAATATTCAGCGCGCACAGCAATAAGAGCGTAAAGGCCGGAGATGTAGTGGTCGCAGGCATAGATTTTTGTTTTGGCCAGGATGGAACCAGCATGCTTGTCATAGATTCATTTAGGAACCTGGGCGCGAAAAAGGTTTTTGATAAAAATAAATTCTGCATGGTTATAGACCATAGCTCTCCCAGCCCAAGCATAGGCGTATCAGAGGTGCATAAAAAGATGCGCAATTTTGCAAAAGAGCATGGCCTGAAAATGTTTGACATTGGTTGCGGCGTGTGTCATCAGGTTATACCGGAAACAGGCCTGGTTTTGCCTGGCGATCTGGTAGTAGGGGCAGATTCGCATACCTGCACTTACGGAGCGCTTGGTGTTTTTTCAACAGGCATGGGCTCTACTGACGTAGCAGTAGCGCTCGCGACCGGAAAAAATTGGTTCAAGGTTCCAGAAACTATAAAAATAATCCTTAAAGGCAAAGCAGGAAAAGGCGTCTATTCAAAAGATATAATACTTTATGTAATAGGAAAACTAGGGGCAGATTACTCTACGTATAAAGCAGTAGAGTTTTCAGGGGAATACATAGAGGCTTTGAGCATGGATGGGCGGTTTACCATAGCCAATATGGCTATTGAAATGGGGGTGAAGGCCGGGCTGTTTGAACCGGATGAGAAGACTTATAAATGGCTGAGGGGACACGGAGCGAAAAGCTTAGGACATAGAGTGAAGAGCGACAAGGATGCCGTGTATTCTGAAGTGCTGGAGTTTGATGTAAGCAAGATTGTACCCCAGATAGCAAAGCCGCATACCGTAGATAATGTTGTAACGATAAATAAACTGAAAAATATAAAGATAGACCAGGCATTTTTGGGAACGTGCACAAATGGCAGGCTGGAAGATCTGCAGGTAGCGTATTCTATCCTGAAAAATAAGAAAATAAACGAAAACGTAAAAATGATAATAGCCCCTGCCTCAAAGGATATTTTTCAGAAGGCCATGGAAAAAGGCATGATAACAGAATTTGTAAAAGCAGGCGCTTGCGTGGTAGCGCCAGGCTGCGGACCATGCGTAGGGACTCATAACGGCGTTCTCGCTTCAGGCGAAGCCTGTATTTCAACCGCTAATAGAAATTTCAAGGGCAGGATGGGCAATCCAAACGCATTTATTTATCTTGGTTCTCCCGCTACCGTGGCAGCTTCGGCATTAGAGGGAAAAATAACAGATCCGAGAAAATACATAAAAATGGAGAAATCATGGATATAAAAGACCTTCTAAAAGCCGCTGTTGAAAAAGAGGCGTCAGATCTTCATCTTACAACGGATTCGGCGCCTATTGTCAGAGTAGACGGAAAATTAATACCTCTAAACTTTCCTAAGCTGGACAGAGAAAACTGCAAGCGCATCGTATACAGCATACTCGACGATAAACAGAAAGCAGTTTTCGAGAAAGATCTGGAGCTGGATATTTCTCTCGATGTCCCGGGATTGAACAGATTCAGGGTAAACGTGCACATGCAGAGAGGAAGCGTTGAAGCTGCATTCAGGCTGGTGTCTTTAAAAATAAGGACTATTGCAGAGCTAGGATTACCGCCTGTTGTTGCGGATCTTTGCCGTAAGCCCCAAGGCCTGGTCCTTGTTACCGGCCCTACCGGGGTCGGCAAAACTACAACGCTTGCCGCAATGGTGGACCTTATAAATACGGAGCGCCAGGCAATAGTTATAGTCGTAGAAGACCCCATAGAGTACGTGCATATCAACAAGCGCTGTATAATTAAACAGAGAGAGGTTTATGCTGACACCAGGTCTTTCGCAAGTGCGCTGATTCACGCGTTAAGGCAGGATCCTAACGTAATAATAGTGGGCGAGATGAGGGATATTGAGACAATATCCACTGTTCTTACAGCCTCAGAAACAGGGCACCTCGTGCTGGCAACATTGCATACGCCGGACGCATCTCAGACGATAGATAGAATTATAGACGTTTTTCCGCCTTACCAGCAGGAGCAGGTAAAGATTCAGCTTTCAACTACTTTACAGGGGGTTATTTCGCAGCAGTTATTGCCGAGAAGAGACAGGCCTGGCAGGGTTATTGCAACAGAAGTAATGATAGCTACAAATGCGGTAAGAAATCTTATACGCGAACATGAAACAGAGCAGCTTCTCACTCATATTCAGACAGGCGGACAGCTCGGCATGCATACAATGGATAAGTCTCTGAAAGCGCTTTACCAAAAAGGCCTTATCTCGGAAGATGTTTTTAAGACATACATGAAGAATCCTGACGAAGTAAGGAATTTATAACATGAACGGCATAGCCTATAAATTCGGAAACGATATCAATACAGATTTGATAATTTCCGGAAGGTATAAATTCTCAATAACAGACCCGAATCAGCTTGCCGCGCACGTATTCGAAGACATAGACCCAGAGTTTCACAAAAATGTAGGCAAGGATAAATTTTTCGTAATAGCGGGCACTAATTTTGGGTGCGGATCTTCGCGCGAACAAGCGCCGCTGGCCCTTAAATACGCAGGCTGCCGCGCAATACTTGCCAAAAGTTTCGCAAGGATCTTTTATAGAAACGCGTTTAATCTCGGCCTGCCTTTAATAGAATGCAATACCGATAAAATAAAAAAAGAAGATACTCTAGAAGTAGACATTGAAAAAGGCATTGTTGCAGGCCCGCAGAAACAATATATCCTGCATATAAAGCCGTTTACAAGGTTTCAGAAAGACCTTGTAGAAGTCGGCGGTATAGTAAATTATTACAAAAAATATGGGGAGTTGAAAATTGAGCCATAGAGTTACCCTGATTCCGGGCGATGGCATAGGAAGAGAAGTGAGCCTAGCCGCTAAAAGATGCGTTGATGCTACCGGCGTTAAGATAACGTGGGAAGAGCAGATAGCGGGCGAAGAGGCGATTGCTAAATACGGCGCGGTATTGCCTGTCAAGGTCCTGGATTCCATAAGAAAAAATAAGGTTGCCATAAAAGGCCCTATAATAACGCCTGTGGGCAAAGGTTTCAGGTCAGTAAATGTCCAGCTCAGAAAAGCCCTTGATTTATACGCGTGCTTGAGGCCGTGCAAGTTAATGAAAGGCGTAAAAACGAGATATACCAATATAGACCTGGTGGTTATCAGAGAAAATACAGAGGATCTTTATGCAGGCATAGAATTTAGCCAAGGGCTTGAAAGAACTCAAGATGTTATAAATAATCTCGAAGAACTGAGCGGAATTGCCATTAAAAAAGATTCGGCAATAGGCATAAAACCGATTTCTATAAGCGCATCGAAGAGAATCGTAAAGTTCGCTTTTGATTATGCCCTTAAAAATAACAGAAAAAAGGTAACAGCTGTTCATAAGGCGAATATAATGAAAGAAACGGACGGCCTTTTTTTAAAATGCGCGAGAGAGGTTTCTGAAGAATATAAAGGCAGAATAGAATTTGAAGATAGAATAGTGGATAATATGTGTATGCAGCTTGTCCAGAAACCAGAACTTTACGATGTGCTCGTATTGCCGAATTTATATGGGGACATCTTATCTGACCTTTGCGCAGGCCTTATCGGCGGGTTGGGCATTGCGCCTGGCGCTAATATAGGAGATAGTATGGCATTATTTGAGGCAGTGCATGGCAGCGCCCCTAAATACGCAGGTTTAAACAAGGTAAATCCTACAGCAATGATACTTTCCGGGGTGTTGATGCTGCGTTATTTGGCCGAAGAAGAAGCAGCCAATAGGCTTGAAAAAGCCACGAGCGAAATTATAGCAGAGGGTAAATACGTTACTTATGATTTAAAGAAAGATCGCAATGACCCTACTTCTGTCGGCACAAGCCAGATGGCAGATGCGATTATTGAAAAATTAAAATAAAATTATGAAAATAGCTATTATAGGCGCAGGAAATGTAGGGGCAATGGTAGCATCCAGGGTTATAGACGCTGCCCTGGCAGATGTAGCATTGATTGATATAGTGCCAGGTATGGCAAAAGGCAAGGCGTTGGACATTTCTGACGTAAGGCCTATAGTTAATTCCACGGCTAATATAATCGGCACCGAGGATTTCAAAGACATAAAAGGCTCGGATATAGTGGTCATTACCGCAGGTCTTGCCAGAAAACCCGGCATGTCCAGAGATGATCTGCTGAAGAAAAATTCAGAAATAATAAAAAATCTCTCACTCCAGGTTAAAAATTACTGCCCTTCCTCAATAGTTATAGTAGTGACGAATCCTTTAGACGTAATGAGCTATCTTGTAATGAAGACTACGGATTTTAATCCAAAAAAGGTTATAGGCATGGCAGGCGTCTTAGATACAGCGAGATTTATAAATGCTTTATGGGAAAGAAATCAGGATATTGACCGGAATAAGGTTTTAATGATGGGAAGCCACGGCGATACAATGGTTCCTGTAAACAGGTCAGAAAATATTTCTTCAGAAGTATTTTCTGAAACCTCTGAACTTGCCAGGAATCGCGGGGCAGAGATAGTAAAACACCTTGGCACAGGAAGCGCTTATTTTGCGCCTTCAGCGTCTGTATTCGCTATGTTGAAAGCCATAGTTAAGAACGAAAAAAGCGCAATGTGCGCCAGCGCGTATCTTGAAGGCCAGTATGGCGAAAAAGACATTTACATAGGCGTTCCCGTTGTTTTAGGCAGCCAAGGCATTGAAAAGATAATAGAAATAGAGCTTACCAAAGAAGAGAAACAGGCTTTTAAGAAATCCGCTCTCCAAATTCGCGAAGGCATTACCAAGACCCTCTAAGTATGAATAAATATGATTTGGCAATAATTGGTTCTGGGCCGTGCGGTTATGTGGCAGGCATAAGAGCTAGCCAGTTAGGCCTAAAAACATGCATATTTGAGAAAGACAGGATAGGCGGGGTATGTTTGAACTGGGGCTGTATTCCCACCAAAGCGCTTTCAGCATCAGCTAATGCCCTGCACAACATAGAACGCGCATCTGAATTTGGAATAAATGTAAAAGGTTTTGACCTGGATTTCTCAAAGGTATATGAAAGAAAAGAATCTATTGTAAAAAAGCTTTCATCTGGCATAGAAATGCTTTTAAAAGTCAGAAAGCTTGAAATAATCAGGGAAAAAGCAGAGATAAAAAGCCCTGTCAGCATAAAAACATCCAATTTAGAAGTAGAAGCTAAAAATATTCTCATAGCAGCAGGCTCAATTCCCTTTGAACTACCTGTACTGCCTTTTGACCATACAGATATCTTATCCAGCACCGATATCCTGGAATTAAAAACTATACCTAAAAGCCTTATAATAGTAGGCGGCGGCGTAATAGGCTGTGAATTTGCATCCATATTCAGGTCTTTTGGCTCAGAAATAACAATAATTGAGGCAATGCCGCAGTTATTACCTAACGAAGACGAGGAAATAGCCCGTAAAATAGAGCAAATCTTTAAAAGAAGAGGCATAAAGGTCCTTACCAATACAAAGGTTGATAAAATAGATAAAGGCGATAAGGCGCTTATTTCCGTAGGCCGCTCGCCTAATTCAAAAGGCCTTGGAATAGAAGCTCTTGGCATAGAGTCTAATAAAGGATGGATAAAGGTAGATGAGCATTTCAGGACAAATATTAAAAATATCTATGCCGCAGGAGATATAAAAGGCGGCATGTTATTGGCTCATTTAGCTTCGCGGGAAGGTATTGTAGCAGTAGAACACATGGCCGGCAATGCGCAATCTATAGATTATAACGCGGTACCTAGCTGTATTTTCACGCATCCTGAGATAGCAAGCGTAGGATTGAATGAAAAAACAGCCAAAACCAGAAATCTAGATATAAAGGCAAGAAAGTTTTTGTTCTCAGCCATTGGCAAATCTCTCAGAAATAATCTGCGAGGTATCAGAGGCTATGCATAATAAGGCAATACATTCGCTATGAGAATAGGTATTCTAGGCGGAACATTTGACCCGGCGCATAAAGGGCATATTTACCTTGCGAAAAAGGCATGCGCTAAACTGCGCCTTGATAAGATAATTTTCATACCATCGTATCTTCCCCCGCACAAAAAAGGCGTAAAAGTTACTCCTGCAAAAGACAGGTTCAATATGCTTAAACTTGCCATGCAGGACAATAAAAAATTCAAAATATCTGACATGGAGATAAGAAGGAGGGGTAGGTCTTATTCAGTAGAAACCCTGAGACGCCTGAGGAAAAAATACGGCAAAAAAGCAGAATTGTTCTTCATCACAGGCTCTGATTCCTTAAAAGAACTGAATAAGTGGAAAAACCTTAAAGAAATTCTGACTCTCTGCAGGTTTGTAGTTGTAGAAAGGCCTGGTTTTAAGACCTCTAAACCTCCTAAAGGCTTTATTTTCCTTAAGATAAGCGCTAAAGATATATCAGCCACAGATATCCGCGGTAGAATAAAATCAGATAAACCATTAAACAATTTTTTGCCTGACTCTGTGAAACGTTATATATATAGGTATAAACTGTACGGCGTTTTAGCAGGCCTTCTTTTTATATTGCTTGGCAACGGCCTTATTTATGCCGGTCAGGATAATAGTCCCGCAGGTACTATTATAAAGTCGCAGGAAATGATAGAAAGAGAAAAAACCCTCAGGGAAAAGCTGGATAAAAACGAGAAGATGCACCTGAAAAAGGCAATCGTAACCGGCGTTACCTTGATTGACAAGGAAAAGATCAAAGAAATCATTGATCCATTCAAAAACCACTGGATTTCTAAGAATGATATTCAGTTGATCCTGGACTCCATAACCGCAGCCTACAAAGAAAAAGGCTATGCGGATAAACTTGGCCGCATATCTTATAAAATCAGAAAAACCACCCTTAATATAATAATCACGGAGACAAGCCAATGAATACTATTGACAGCATATTTTTTTTGATATATAATATGTTTCCCAGTAATTATTTAGTACCTAATTAGGTATATCAGTTAAAAAAGGAGTGAATGTGAGCGCAAAGATTAAAATCGGTTGGATAGTTTTTGCTATTTTTTCATTAGCTATTGTTTATACATCTTTTTCAGCTCCTACGCCTGAGCAGGAAGCTGGCGG
>JAPLMD010000002.1 GCA_026387235.1 Candidatus Omnitrophota bacterium | reverse complement strand
CAGTGGCTTTAGGTTTAGGTTCCGTTCCCATAGGGGCCTTTAATGATGGGGAAGTCAAAAAAATATTATCCTTACCAATAAACCATGAACCTCTATACATTATTCCAGTGGGTTATTAATATGAGAGTTTTTTTAAACATTTTGCTAGGCCTTGGTTTAATATTTGCTTATGTTAAATACCTTGAGTATAAAGGAGTGTATTATCCCGCCAAAGAAATATTGAATTATCCTTCCTCGGCCGGCATTTCTTTTAAGGATATATACATAACTACAGAAGACAATGTCAAAATAAACGGCTGGTTTATATCAAACCTCGAAGCTAAATACACGCTTCTTTTTTTTCATGGGAATGCGTAGGTAGGGACGTCCTATAAAGGGACATCCTATTTAATAAAGATAGAGATAGGCGAAGATTAAAAAAGGAGGTAGGTAGGGACGTCCTATAAAGGGACATCCTATAAGGATTTCATATGAGGAGGCCAGGATATGTTTGAAAAGAAAAGTCAAAAAATAGCACCGGTTACAGTCTTCATGAGAAGACTGGCTGGATATATTGCGATTGCCATTTTATTGATTTTAGTCGCTTTATTTATCGGAGTTGCCGGATATCATTGGATAGCTGGTTTAAATTGGGTTGATTCGCTTCTGAACGCGTCTATGATCTTAGGCGGTATGGGCCCGGTAAATCCACTGGCTAGTACAGGCGCAAAAGTCTTTGCGTCAGCATATGCGCTTTTTAGCGGACTTGTATTTATTGCGGTAATGGGGATCAGTTTCACGCCAATCGCGCATAGAATGCTTCATAAATTTCATATTGATGAGAAAGATTTTAATAATAAGTAGCCGTCCTATTTAGGTACACCCTAGCGTCCCCCTGCTTTAAAATAAAATAAAAATATTTGAAAGAAAACCGCCTCGAGATGTGTCTTATATAGCAGAGGAGAAAGGAGGCGGTTATGGGAAGTATTGTAAAAAAGGAAAGACTGCTTGAGAAAATAGCGGCATTGATTAAGCAGGCAAGGGGCAATGTTGCCCATGCGATTAATTGTGAAATGGTCTTGCTCTATTGGAATATCGGCAAGATTGTAAAAGAAGAAATAGTCAGAAACAAAAGGGCCAGATATGGAGAGCAGATCATTCAATCAATAAGTTCTCAATTAGCCATGAATTATGGAACGGGTTTTTCTTCGCAAAACATATGGCATATGGTTAAATTTTATGAGGTTTATCCAATTCTCTCCGCAATGCGGAGAGAATTGGAAGGTCTAAGCTGGACACACATAAAAACTATTATTTATCTTAACGATAAATTAAAAAGAGCTTTTTATGTTATCTTATGCAAAAAAGAACAGTGGAATACCAGGATGCTTGAAGGAAGAACGGGGACGTCCTATAAAGGGACATCCTATAAGGATTTTTTCATTCATAAAAACGGTTTGTCTTTGATTTCTCCTTGTGATAATATAATAACAAGGATAGTCCAGAAGGATTTTTATGCATTATTTAAAAGGCATTAAAAAAACTATTTCGTTAATAGCTCTGACTGCATTTATCTTAGTTAATAGTGTATATGCGGCTCCCAACCATAATTCGCTTAGGCCAATTTTAAAATCAACTATATCAGATGATACCAGTTATCGCGTTTTTCGCGCAGGGGTAAATGACTATATCGATACCCATCCAGTTGATCCTTATGCGCCCCTGCGAGGCACGCCTTCACTGCGCAGAAAAACAGCAGAATTGATTAACCGCGAAGTTCTACGGTTCAGTAGGTTACGAATTTCTTCGGACGATGTCACAGTTAGCTTAGGGACCACTGGTTTGCTTGAACTTTTAAGCCGCATCTTCTGCAACATTGAAGGCGCGGCTTTGAAATCTGAAGAAGAAAGAGATTTGATTGCTTTAAGCGAGCGCGCCAAACCTTTATACAGCCAAAAGTCGGTTTTTGGCCGCGCTGGTGGCTTAGAAGCCGAAAATCCAAAAATGATAGTGATTGACAGCTTAGATATTGAGGCAGATAAATTAGAAGGACTTTTAACGCAGGCTTCTGAAAAGGGCATAATAGTGGTTTTTCTGGATAATGACTCTAGCCATAGAAATATCAGCCAGGTTTATGAGCTGTTGGACCGGAAAGAAGCGTATCGGGTAAATACAGTTATCATTACTGATATCTCCAGGCGTTTTGGTTTAGCGGAATATAACGTGGGAGCTTTTGTGACTTTCAATAAGGCAATTATAAGCGCCTATAATGCAGCTGCTGGCGGCTCTATTGCCGCAGTCAGCCAGAACACCCAAGCTGGATTCCAACGCCTTATTGAGTCCCAGCCTGGCCCTGCCGCAGAAACGCAGGAAGCAGGAGAAATTAGAACTGTTGATAATCCAGAAGTGATTAATCTAACTTTTAGACATATGGAGCCAGATCCTACTTTGTCGATTAATCCTGTGGGCATGCTGGATAAGCATGGATTACCGCAAATTTTTAGGGATCCTGATTCAGCTTTTCAGAAGACCCTTAGCGCGGTATTAGAATCATCACCAGAAAAAATCTCCAGTATAGACAATATATCAATCTCTGAGTACGAAAAGGCTTTTGCTAAAGCCCAGGATTTAGGGATATTAGCAAAGTTAGAAGAGGCAGACCGTAGCTATGCCGGACTATTACTTACACAATACCCAAATGACCGAGAAACATTTTTACAGAAGCTTCTTGATGAGTCTAATCCTGAAATTGTTAACATATTACAGGAGGCTCTCGGACAACTTAATGCCTATGAGATTATGGCGCTGTGGGTGGTTTTTAACGTCAAAAAGATGCATGTGGGAGCGCCAGGTTTTGCGCGGGATCCAACTGGCATGGAGGCGCTGCGTTTGCCTGAAAAGAGGTTAACGCTTAAAGAAATTGAAGAAGAGCTTCTTGATGCAGGCGTTTTCTTTGCCAAAGATGTCTTTGGTTTATCCTTTGTCAGGGAAAACGTGGCGAGCGGTTTTTACGGTTCAAAGCCTGTTGGACAAGATGTTTTAACAGCTCTTCAGTTAATTAACGGTAGGGAGGTAGCTGTTGCAGTGCCTAAACCTTATTATGTGGGTTATAAGTCATCTATACTTGGCGCAGGCATACCTTTAAAAAATATAGCTTTCTTTAATACCAGGACTTCTGAAAACTGGGTGCCGACACCGGATGAGGCTAAGGAAGCTTTTGATAAGCTTAGCCCCGACGCCCAAAAGGTACTTCTTTTAACCACCCCTGATAATCCTTCAGGCACAGCAGTGCCGCAGGATGCGATTGAAAAACTCTTGGAGTTTGCGGTGCGCAATGACGCGTTTATTATTTTTGACGTAGCTTATGCCCGGCTTTTGTTTGAAGAAAAACTTCCGGCAAATTTAGGAGAAATTTGCAGAAATATCTTTAACCGCTTAGAATCAGAAAAAGGGTTCAAGCAAAGAAAAGGAATTAACGACGCCAGTGATTTAACTAAATATTTCTTGATTATGCAAACTCAGTCCAAAGAGCTGCTTCACCCGGGTTCGCGTTTGGGCGTGGCAATATCAGGGAATACTGTGTTTATCCAGAAACTACGCGAAATTAAAATTTTAGATGCTGACCCAGTAGCCAAAAAGGCCCAGGCGATTATTTATGGAGCGTCGCATGCTGACTATGCAAAAAAATACATCCAAGAACACAATGCATACCTGGAGAGAAACGTAAATCATATCTGCGCAGTCTTAAAGGGGCTTGGTATTCACTATATAAAGCCAGAAGGAGCATTTTATATTCTTTTTAGAATTGGAGAAGGGCCGTATATCCGCTTTTCTTTTGCCGGGCCTTTTGCAGATATTATTCAGGTCATGGCCAGAATTGAGAGATTGTATCCGCAGTGGAAAGCGGAAGAAAAATATGTAAATTTTACTTCAGATGATTTGTTTAAGGAGGCAGCAATTACCTCTGTATCCGGCAATGCTTTTGGAGCTCCTGAAAACAAGGAAGAAGAAGCCGCCATTGAAGCCCGTCATCGAGCTGGAAAGTCTATCTAACCCCGTTTTCGTATATAACGTATAACGGGGACGTCCTAAAAGGCGACACCCTAGAAGTCGAGGCGGATGATAGGATTTCGTGAGGGTTGATTTTGATTTTCTATTGTGATAACATAATAACAAGGCGCAAGAACCTCTAACAAAAAAAGGAGTAAGATGAAAAAAATTCTTAAACACAAAAATTCTTCAGTCCCGCAGCAAGATAAACAAGATATGGCAGCTGTAATTAATAAGATGCAGGAACAGCTCGTTTCTTTGGAAAAGAAAATAGATGCCTTGCTCCTTAGGTCCCCGGAAAGGCCTTCGGCAGAAAAACATTTTTCAAAACCTTTCCATCGCTTTGACCGGCCTAGCCATCACGACAAGGGAGAGCGGGACAATAACTTCAGAGAAAGAAGCTTTACTAAAGTAATTTGCTCAGACTGTAATAAAGAATGCGAAGTCCCTTTTAAGCCTAGCGGAGACCGTCCGGTGTATTGCAAGGAGTGTTTTTCAAAGCGTAAGGATAGAGGATCGTTTAAAGAAAGCCGCGATAATAAACCAAGAGAACATGTTTTTACCCGGGAACGCCATTTTGATAAGCAAAAAAACAGCGAAAACCGAAAGCCGGGTAAAAGAAAACAGTCAGGTTCCCGAAGGCGAAAAGAGTGATTCTTGTGCCTTCGTCCTCTTCTCCTCTGGGTATGCTTGGCGCCTCAGGCTTTTCTTTTACTAATCTCATCGCTGGTTTTATTTTTAGCGGGATTGGCCTTGTTACTTTTGTCTACGGAAAAAAACAAGGCAGTTACAAGCCGCTTTCAATCGGCATAGCCCTTATGGCGTATCCATACTTCTTAACAAGCACTTTTTGGCTCTATGCAGTAGGGATTGGCTTATGTCTACTACTGTATTGTTGGCGCGATTGACGCGATTGACGCGTCCTCGTTAATCAAAAGGAGGAATAAAATGAACTGCCCTATATTAAATTTATTTGCGAAATGCTCCTGCTGCGCAGGGACGATCTGTTCGTTTTGCGTGCAGCTTACAATCGGGGTTATAGCGATTGTATTCGGCGCCCTGGTCGCCTGGAAACCCAAGAAGACCATAGAAATACAAATAGCTCTTTACCGGCCCTTTAACTGGAAGATAGAGCCCATATCAATGGAAAAGGAGATAAGGAACACGCGCGTCATGGGCCTGGTGGTCCTTGTCCTTGGGGTCATTTCACTTGCCTGCATTTTGTTAAAATAATTTCTCTATGGCTATGAAGCTTGGAAAAGTTGCTTTAGAGCGCGCTTTATCTAAAATGGGCCTGGCTTCCCGTACCCAGACCAGAGGATGGATATTAGAGGGCAAGTTAAAGGTTAATGGGAAAATTATTAAGGACCCGCTTTATTTGGTCGTCCCGGAGAAAGATAAGTTTGTTTTAGATGGCAAGCCTCTCAAGAGGGATAGCCGGCAGACGATCATGCTGTATAAACCTAAATCCGTTGTTACCACCAGGTGCGACGAACGCGGCCGGGCTACGATTTTTGACCTGCTGCCTGAAGAGCTCAAACATTTTCATGCTGTGGGCCGCTTGGATATGGCGACAACCGGGTTATTGCTGCTCACTAATGATACCAGGTTATCCGCTTATTTGACTGACCCGGTTAACGCTGTCTCGCGCGTTTACGCGGTAGTTGCTAAGGGAAGGGTCACGCGTGAAAAGCTGCAAAAGGCAGCTCAGGGGATTTGGGATAAAGGGGAATTTTTAAAGCCTGCGAGGATAACGTTGCGCAAAGCCAGCAATAAAGAATCGCATCTGATCGTGGAATTAACCGAGGGCAAAAATCGGGAGATTCGCAGGCTGTTTAAATCCATCGGCCATGAAGTTATCCAGCTTAAGCGTATTGCCTTCGGCTGTTTGAAGCTGGAGGGAATGCATCCAGGGCAGTTTCGCTATTTGACGCCAGAGGAGATAGAAGCGTTAGCTGGTAATTCACACGCATTTCTATTGACATGTCGTCTATAATCTGATATAATTTATTCTAATAATTAAGGGATATATTTATGATAAGACCGTGGGAGAGACGGTCTTTTTATGTCTACGGATACTCAAAGCTTTATAAAGAGATTTAGCATATGAGAAAAATTAAAAAAGTCTTGATGACAAGCGTAGCTTGCTTATTTCTTTTTATGGCAATAACAGGATATTGCGAGTCTTTCTGTCCTGAATCTCAAGATTCAATCTGCAAATTAAGAGTTCCGTTAATCTCTTATGAAATGGGAAAGCGGCGCGGCGCGCTGAAGAGGCTTTTATATTTTTTAGGCGGTTCCAGAGAAAATAAATCTCAAATTCAAAGGTCGCCGGATATATCTGAAGCTAACTCTCCGTGGCGGATGGCGAGAGATTCGAAAGGCAGGCTGATCCCTTTATTTATCGCAGAGAGCCATGTGTCCACTTATTATGTTGTTGAGAAAGCCATCAAGGAAGGACTTTTGGATCCGGAGAAAACAGTTGTTATTAACTTTGATCAGCATCCTGATAATGTGCCTATAATCAATGCCGGCAAAAGCGTATCTAAATATAGTTTTGTCAGGAGTGGCGAGGTTTGCTTTAATAACTGGCCGCTTCATTTGTTAAAAAACAAAATGATCTCAAGTTATCATTGGATTAACAATCCATCAACCCTGGCAATGCTGGACATAGCGGCTCTTAAAGGTAAACACATAGTGATATCGATAGACATAGATTATTTTGATTGGTTTAAAGAGCGGAATATCAGTATTGAAAATGGAATAGAAGAGGTCGTAAATTTTATAAGAGGTAATAATTTAGATATAAAAGTTATCAGCATGGCGTATTCGCATGACTGGTGCCGCGTACTTACGCGCGAGGAAATAATAGGAGCGGCAGATAGCATATGCAGAAGGATGAACGTTGAATTAACCCCAAGCTTAGACGCGAGAAAAGATCTTGGAATTAACGCCGTGCAATTCGGCCTGTAACCCCATAAACTCATATGAAAAAGATAATATCTTTTATTATAGTTTCTATGTTTATCCTTAGCGGCGCAGGATATTCCCTGCCAAATACCGCATATGAAAAAACCAGCCTTAGGAATCCCATGATGTTTAGAAAAGGATTTTCTGCCGGATTAGCATTGCAGATGGATGAAACGAGATGCCAGGTTTTGAGCGGTAAGATTAAGCAGGAATTAGGCCTCAGAAGAGTGAGGAATGAATTGCCCGTGGATGGCAAGCTGACATGTGATGGGATAGATTATGGATGGGAGCAATCAGGAAGTTCTCTTCCTAGGGGTAAGGCTATTACTGGAGAAAATGGAGGGCAAGGCACATATCTTGTCCGCGTCGGTTACTTATTTTTCTTAGATAAGTCAAAATACGATCAGCTTAGCTATGGCCTTAAAGAAGAACTGGGAAATAATATTATTTTAATAGATAAGTTATATGAAAGCGATTTGGGCCAGGTCAAGCTTTTAAGTTATACTATGGGAGCTATCGCTGTAATGTTAAGCTCTAGAGATGATATGAATGGTAAAAGAATAATTGACGCGGGTTCCGGAGACGGGATTTTAGCTTTAGTTGCAGCAAAGTTTGGTGCGGCTAAGGTCGATCTGATAGAAATAAACCATGATAAAATTGTAATGGCCAGGCGTAACTTAAAACTGAATGGTTTAATAGAAGGGGTTGATTTTAAGATGATAGAAGCTGATATAAAAGATACAAAAAAAGTGACAGGAGGGCTTACGTCAACTGAACTGGAGACAGTTATTATTTCTAATATAGGGACATGGCCGGATTTATATGGGAATGTCAGTAACGCTGACGCCTTATCGCTGATTGATAAAATTCCAGGAGTAGTTCTTTTTATAGCCGGCGGTTATACAATCGGAGGATCTACTAACTATTTAGTTGAAAAACGCTCTAAAATAGTAAATGAAGACCAGCGGCTGCTTATGCAGCATGGTTTTATTATTGATGAAGCTGCGCAGGGCATGTTTTTTGTACAGGGAGAGACCATTTGCTGGATCAATATCGCTTGGCTGGGCAGGCTAAAACACGATACTGTTCCTTCAGGAAAGACTGCTTCTGCGCAGCTTAGCCCAGCCCTCGCCTCAAATGAAAAGTTATTTTTAAAAGAAAGAATTCCGATGAACTTCAAATTGAAACCATCGGGCGAAAAGCTGGCGATTATTCAGCTGAATGCAGAAATTTTTGAAATATATAGAGCTGCTATTGTGAGCATAGCAAAGACGCTTTATGATCAAAGCCCCGTTCAAAGCTTAGAATTTTCAGGAGCAAAAGAAGTAAATGGCCAGGCGTGTTATCTCGCGAAGCTGGACGGAAATGCGGCTGGTTATATTTTTGCCTACAAAGAGAACAATAGGTTGAATATCTATACATTGGGTGTAAGTCCTAGTGAAGAACAGAAAGGGATTGCCAATGCGCTGGTTTGGATCGTAGCCAGGGAAGCGCGGAATAGAAATATAGGCACCATAGCGGTAAAAGGAGTGGATATAGCTAATAAAGATATGCTTGATTTTTTAGGAAGACATGAATTTACAAGTGTCAGGCATGTCGATGGAGGCAGGAGAGCCGACTTCGAAGCGCCTGCCGCAGCAGTTTTGGAAAAGACATCAGAAAAGCTGGGGAGAGATTTGGTGATAGACGAAGGATCCGGGTTATTGAAAAGACTAGGTGTATTGTTTAATGCCACCAGAACTTTTCTCTGAAGAAGATAAAGTGGTTGTATTTTTTGCGCCTTGGCGATAGAATAGAAACAGTCAG
>JAPLMD010000066.1 GCA_026387235.1 Candidatus Omnitrophota bacterium | reverse complement strand
TCAAATGTGCCTCAGGCCCCAGCCTAGACAGGGCGAGCGAGTGTCAAAACGGAGCAAAATTTCCTCGCTGGGGAAATTTTGCGTCCTTGAAACTCGCTGGGCTAGGCATAGCTAAAGTGTAACCTAACATTGAAAGCAAGGGATTGCATATATTACTAAAAGATTTCTTTCATTAACGCCTTAATAGTGCTATAATTCATAATGATATGTATTTAAAATTTTACAACTTAACTGAAAAGCCTTTCAGCGTTACAGCTGACCCGAATTTTCTCTATCTCAGCAAAAAGCATAAGGAAGCTATAAACCACATGCGGTATGGAATTCAGGAGCGAATGGGTTTCCTGGAAATAACAGGCGAGATAGGCGCTGGAAAGACGACTGTATGCAAGGCCCTTCTGAACCAGTTGGATCAACATACAAAAACAGCCTTTATTCTGAACGGAAACATGACGGAGATCCAGCTTTTGCAGGCCATCATAGAAGACTTGGGCATACAGGTAAAAACCAAAAACAAGATTACCATGCTGAATGAGCTGAATAAATTTTTACTGGAGCAGTTGAGTCACAGAAACAATGTGGTGCTTATTATAGATGAAGCTCAGAATTTAAAACCATCTCTTCTGGAGCAGGTAAGGCTTTTATCAAACCTTGAGACAGAAAAAGAAAAATTACTGCAGATTATCCTGGTGGGACAGCCTGAATTAAAAGAGAAACTCGCGTCAAGAGAATTAAAACAATTGCGCCAGAGGATAACCATAAGATACCATATATGCCCCTTGTCCAGGCATGAGGTCGATGGCTATGTATCCCATAGGCTTAGCGTGGCAGGCGCTCATAACGGCGATATTTTTCATAAGGACGCTCTTGAAGAAATATTTAAATTTTCCGGAGGCATTCCCAGGCTGATAAACATATTGTGCGACAAATCGCTTCTGGCAGGCTATGCTGCCGACAAAAAAACAATAGATTCCGATATAGTTAAAAAATGCGCTCAAGAAATAGAGGGGGTGTTTGATGAGCATTGTCAATGACGCTTTAAAAAAGGCCGGAAAAGAATTTGAATTCAAGGCTCAGGATACGATAACATCAGTCCGTAAAACCGAGCCGAGCTCTGATAAAAAATGGCCGATGATGATACCCATGATCTTTGTTGTCATGGCGATTCTTCTGGGAGTTTTCTTTTTACACAGAAATGTGTTCAAAACTAATCCCAATTACATTGCCGGCGGATCCGATAAATCCGGCTCTGCAATTCAGTCAACTCTGAATAATATAGAGCAGAAAAATACGGCAAAAGCCATGAAATCGCAGAATATCGCGAAATTAAACGGCATTGTTTACGGCGATGAAGATAAATGGGCTATTGTAAATGATAAGATCGTCAAGGAAGGCGACAATCTTCTCGGCGGAGAGATTATAAGCATAACCCGAGATATTGTAAGGATTAAAAAGAAAGACGGGAACGAAATAGTTTTAGGCTTGAAGTAGAAAACGCTTGCGCCTGTTTTCTAGCCGTTTTCTGATTCCAGCGCAGAAATAGCTTCCTTGGCAGATATCTGTTCTGCGCTTTTTTTATTCGGGCCAGATCCTATCCCGCATCTCTTGCCTGCTACTATCGCTTCCACAATAAAATGTTTTTTATGGTCAGGGCCTATTTCCGATAGAATTCTATAAGTAGGGGTGGTTTTGAATTTTCTAAGCACTATCTGTTGAAATACTGATTTATAATCCTTCGACCCCTTGCCTTCTTTTACGAGCTGTATCTCAGGCCTAAAAATCCTGCTTATAAAAGCATAAGAAGCCTTTAATCCTCCGTCTAAGAAAATGGCGCCTATGATGGCTTCCATTGCGCACATAAGATTTGATACGTGTTTTCTTCCTCCCGAAGCCTCTTCTCCTTTGCCGAGCAACAGATATTCGCCTATTTCCAGTTCCTTTGCTATCCTGCCAAGAGTTTCTCCGCTCACCAGCTGAGATTTATAACGCGTAAGAACGCCTTCATCATCGCCCGGGCATTCATTATAAAGTGTATGGCTCATAATTAAGCCGAGCACAGAATCTCCTAGAAATTCCAGTCTTTCGTTATCGCTAGAACGTTCCAGTTTTTTCTCGTTTGCATAGGATTTATGCGTAAACGCCTGGTTCAGCAAAACTTTATTTCTAAAACTATATCCTGTGGATTTTTCAAAAATTTTAAGTTTTTTTAAGCGGTCTTTATCTTTTTTTAGGTTCATAAAGGCTTTGAATAGACTCCCTTACAGTGATCTCCGGAATACCCTCTTTAACAATAACCTTTCCTATCTTAATAGGCAAAACAAAACGGTTTTTACCGTGAATAAATTTTTTGTCGTGGCTCTGGGCTGACAAAATATCTTTTAAGTTTACATTTTTCAGCCTAACCGGCAGCCCTGTATTTTTAATCGTATTTTTTATCCTGCAGCTATCAACCTTTGTTAAGAAACCTGACTTCTCTGCTATATAAACACTGGACAGCATGCCAAGCCCAACTGCCTGGCCATGATTATAAGATTTGCGATAGTTAGATGCGGTCTCTATAGCATGGCCTATGGTATGGCCCAGATTCAGGATTACCCGCACCTTTTTATTATCCATCTCATCTTTTTCAACAATCCCGGCTTTTATAAGGCTGCATTCGTACACGATGCGCAGAAAAGACTTCTTATCGCGATTCAGGATTTTCACATAATTTTTCTCTACAAACCTGAAAAGGCCGGGTGACTTTATTATTCCGTATTTGATAACTTCCGCAAGGCCTGATATCAGTTCTTTTTTAGGCAGATTTTCCAGAAACGATATGTCTGTGAAAACTAGCTTTGGCTGATAGAATGCGCCTGCAAGATTTTTTCCTGCGCTTAAGTCTATGGCTGTTTTGCCTCCTATAGCAGAATCTACCTGACTGAGAAGCGTTGTCGGAATCTGCACATAAGGAATACCTCTTTTATAGATGCTTGCGGTGAATCCAGCCAGATCTCCTACCACTCCTCCGCCAAGCGCTGCTATAAACACCCTGCGGCGAATGTCGAATTTAGAAATACTGTTTAACAGCCTTACGCATTCTTTCTCTGATTTGGCTTTTTCGCTGTCCGGGATTGTTTCAAATCTTACGCTAAAGCCGCAGGAGATAAGCGCCTTTTCTATTCTGCTGCCGAAAAGTTTTTTTATAAAAGGGTTGGTGACTATTATGGCGTCTTTGCCTATGTTCAGGCGCTTAAGGCATGCCCCAAGTTTATCAAGCTCATTTGAGCAGATCATTATATCATAACTATTCTTTCCAAGATTTACTTTTATCTTTTTCATAATG
This sequence comes from Candidatus Omnitrophota bacterium, assembly GCA_026387235.1. Taxonomy (GTDB): domain Bacteria; phylum Omnitrophota; class Gorgyraeia; order Gorgyraeales; family Gorgyraeaceae; genus UBA10183. Next base: position 46,666 of record JAPLMD010000066.1, on the reverse strand, counting down.
CATCAATTCCTTAGCCAATTTCGTCACCGTTGCTTCGCAAAGCGACGGGGACGAAATTCAGAGGTAACTATGGTGATACTATACATGTACGCCCAATACATGTGCCAGAAAAATAACTATAGGCCAAATTATAGTATTTACAAAACCTATCCAAAGCAGCGCGAATATTATTATAAAACCATACGGCTCTATCTTTGCGTATTCAGCACCTATATTATAAGGCAAAAGGCCCATCATGACTCTTGACCCATCCAGAGGAGGAATAGGCAATAAATTAAACACGGCCAGAACCAGATTTGCCATAATAGCGGTCGTTATCACGGATACGGCAAAGTAACTGGCTGTTAATAAAGGGATCTTTAATAACATGGCCAGTGCTATCGCAAATAGTATATTTGCCGCAGGGCCCGCAAGACCTACCCATACCATATCCCTTTTTGGATTGTTTAAATTTAAAAAATCTACAGGTACGGGTTTTGCCCATCCGAAAAGTACTGGAGAATGAGTTGCGATAAGAATAAACGGCAGAAAGATTGTACCTATGGGATCGATGTGGGCAAGAGGGTTGAGCGTAAGCCTTCCCATAAATCTCGCAGTTGAATCCCCTAGCTTCCACGCGACCCATCCATGAGCGTATTCATGTATGATGACCGCAAAGAAAAATATGCAAAGACTTAATAATAAACTCATCTGCTATTTTTTGCCGGAGTAATTATGGACAGATTGCCTTTAGGCGCGGGATAATTTGCGTTAAGCCTTACGGTAGAACCTGTTGTCTCTTTCGGTTTTGCCTCTACTTTTTTTTGCTCAGATTTTTGCTCTGGAATCTTTATCTCGTTTTCTTCTGCCAGCATTATTTGGTTAGAATATATCCAGCCTGTTGCGCCGTAAGGCGGTTCTATTTTATACCATCCGCTATCTTCCGATATTATAGAAACTTTTTCAGGTTTTGATATCTGTCCGATTATGGAATATCTTGTGCCTGCGCCTGCCCTTAAGTTTACGTTGGAGGCATTTATTATGCCCACGCCTTTTTCGTCAGATGTCAGATCGACGTAATCTTTATTAACATACAAAAACGCCTTTTTGGGCAATAAAATCTTAAACCAGCTATAGCGCCTATCTATGATCTTCACAGAGTCAGATTTTGATAACGAGCATAGGTTTTCAAAATTTACATTATCTCCCGCTCTGACTATTGCTTCTTCATTTTTTACATAGCCTACCTTTGGAAATTTTTCCTTAGCCTCCTCTTCCGAATAAACTGTTAAAGAGAACAGCGAAAGAATAAAAATAACTGCGCAACTCTTAATATATCTCATAGAATCTCCCAAATTTTGTGAAACAAAATTTAATCCCGAGCAGCCATTGTTTCTGTGGCAGGCAAGGGCTTATTTCTTTTTTTCTTCTTTTCCAGCTTTCTTGGGAGCTGTTTCTTTCTTTGCGGCTTCCGGAGCGGCCGGAGCAGCTACTAACCCTTCGCCTTCTTTTGGCTTCTCTTCGGCCTTTTCTTTTTTGACCTTGATCTTTATTATCTTTAGCTTGGGCATGCCAAAAACAGAATCCGTATCGTTTAAGATGCCTTTTTCTTTTAAGGCAGTTAGTCTCTCAAACCTCTTCAAAACAGTTCTGTGCTTCTTACCTGCCTTTGACGTTTTTAGGCTTGGGTGTATTGACATTTGACACTCCTTTTTTTAGTTCCTGTTTAGGCAAAGGCTGGACATCGCGGCCTGCTTGTTGCGGAATTACCATGCGCCTTTCTTTTTCGTCATGCCTCCCCTTTTCAACTCCCAGAGAAAATATTATTATGCATGCCATTACAAAACCTATCATGTAAAAGATCGCGGTCTCGTAAGAAATAGTCATACTGTTCTTTACATCCGGGAGTAGAAACCTGGTTTTCCTTCTTATTTTTTTATCTGCTGCCTGGGCCTGCTCAAAAAGATCATTCTGCGTTTTTTCTTGCGTTCTTATGTTCATACGGTTCACCGATTATATCACAAACCTTTAAAAATTTTTATATATTTTTCTATCTTTTTCACAATCTCTTTATTGTTCGTATATGCGTAAGCAGTAGTAGAGGCTGTCTGATGGCTGGTAATCACACCCTCTTTCACGAGCTGATTTAATGCCTTTTGTATAGCGTTTATATCTCCGTTTATCCACAGAGATATGCCTTTGACAGTATCGATGCAATTAGGATTTTCATTAAAGAAAAGTAATATTTTTCTGGCCGCCTCGTTTTTAAATAAACTTTTTATGTTCTTCATGCAGAAGCCCCCAGAATGTTTTTAAACTCCGGCTTCTTAGTGACTCCTATAAAGGCGTACACTACCTCTGGATCGAACTGTCTGCCTTTATTGTTCTCTATTTCTTTTATCGCCTGGGGTATGCTTATCTTTTTCCCTTTATATGGGCTGGCAGATACCATTGCCTCAAAGGCATTTGCTACAGACATTACCCTAGCTCCCGCAGGAATCTTATCGCCTTTCAGTCCGTCAGGATAACCAGTGCCGTCATATCTCTCATGATGATGCCTTATTATAGGCATCGCGGGCTTTAAAAATTCCAGATGCTCTATTATTTTAAGGCTCTCCAAATGCTGTTTTTTTATAATGTCATATTCCCTATTGGAAAGGCTTCCTGGTTTTCTTAATATCTCATCAGGTATGCTGAATTTACCTGTATCCGGCAATAATGCCGCATAGTGCAGATTTGCTATGTCTTCTCTGGGCAGTTTCATTTCTTCCGCTATCGCGAGAACCATTTTTACGAACTGGTCAGAATGAGTAAAAGTATTGGGAGATTTTGCGTCAAGAAGCGCTGCCAGGGTTTTTATGCTCCCGTAAGCCATCCTTTCCTGCTCTTCATACATCTGCGCGTTCTTTATGGCGATAACAGCCTGTTCCGCAAGCGTAATCAGGATTTCAAGTTCAAATCTATCAAAAGGCGCGCCATTTATTTTATCCCGCGCGCTTATCACACCGATTATGTCCTCTTCCACAAGAGGCACGCAGACTGAATTACGCAAAAAAATGGTCTCTCCGTTTTTAGCGACTCCCCCTTCCTGTCTGACGCCAAGCTTTATTTTTTTATACTGCGGGTCTGTTTTTGGTATTTCTTTATCCATGTCTATTACAGCCTTCGGGATAAGGTGTCTTTTTGATTCGTCCAGGAGCATTATAGAGCAATGCCTTGACCTCATAACCTGCAGCGTCAATCTTGCAATACGCTCTATTAGTTCATCCATGTCGAGCGTCGAACTTAACAGCCTGTGAATAGTATGTATAGTGGAAAGGGCTATTGCCCTGGGCCTGATTGTTTCATATAGCTTGTTCAGCTCCTGTTCTTTCTGAAATTCTTTTAGAGCCAGATCCATGCATATCCTTACAGCATCTATCACTCTTTTATCGGGCTCTTTGTTTAAATGCGCAAACAATACGTGGCCGTAAACGCTGGAACCCTGCATCACAGGGAAAGAAAGACAGATCTTGTTACAGCTGCATTTAAATATCATATATTCTCTTGAAGGGCTGGATTTTATCCTGGCTAGGTATTTTCCTGTACTCAGGTGGTTACATTCACTGCCGCGTTTAAGGGGCTTGTATTCTGCGTCAAGAAACGCGCAGCGGCTTTTTTTAAGTATCTTTGAGCAAAGATTTCTAAAAACACTGATAGAGTTGCTCTTAGAAAATCTTATAAAAAACCCCTGCTTTTCTTTTATCTCAGACTCGCTCATATGGGTCGAATAATTTTTTATATTCGTCAAGGGCATACCTGTCTGTCATGCCGGCTATGTAATCGCAAACCACCCTGTAGCGGCCTATTTTATTTATCTTTTTCTGGTCAGAGGGCGGCAACTGCTCCGGTTTTTCAAGATACACCTTGAATAATCCTGTTATAAATCTCCTGGCCTTATCAGACATGCGCATTACCCTGAAATTCTTATACAAGTTATCCATTAAAAACGTCCTCAGCTCTTTTCTTTTTTTCTGCATATCATCAGAAAACGCAACAAGCCTTTTTTTATGCTTTCTGACATCGGCTACATTTTTTATGTTGCCAGACTTTATGTTTTTCTCTGAAGCGGTCAGAAGGTCTTCTATCTGAGTATCTATCAATCTTCGTATTATCTGATATTTTTTTATTTTATCGGGTAAATCAGCCCCTTTCGTTTTTACAAACCTGGCAGCATCTCTCCATAATTTAAGCTCAAGAAGGTTTTTTTCTTCTATGAGGCCTGATGTTAATCCGTCGTCTATATCGTGGTTATCGTAAGCGATTTCATCCGCAGCGTCCACCACCTGCGTTTCCATCGTAGGGGAAGAATTTGGATTAAACTCTTTTAGCTGTTTCGCCCTGTCAAACATAGTGGTGTGCTTATTGATGCCTTCTCTGACTTCCCACGTGAGATTCAACCCTGAAAAATTAAAGTATCTCTGTTCTAACTCTTCCACAACCCTCAGGCCTTGCAGATTATGATCAAATCCGCCGTTGTCTTTCATGAGCATTCCCAGGCTTTCTTCTCCTGCGTGTCCGAAAGGAGGATGCCCTATGTCATGAGAAAGCGCTATTACCTCTACCAGGTCTTCGTTTAAAGACATCGTTCTTGCAATAGACCTGGCAATCTGACTCACCTCCATCGTATGAGTAAGCCTTGTCCTGTAATAATCGCCCTCGTGATTTACAAAGACCTGGGTTTTATATTCCAACCTTCTAAAAGCGGTAGAGTGTATGATTCTGTCCCTGTCTCTCTGATACACAGACCTGTACTTAGGCTCTTCTTCATGGTATTTTCTGCCTTTCGTATCCTTAGAAAGCATCGCATAAGGAGCCAGCAAATCAGATTCTCTTTTTTCTATATCTTTGCGCGTAATCATATTATCTTTAGAAAAAACTTATATAACTCTTTTAGCGACTGCGGCATCACTTTTGTATCCGCGATAACCGGCATAAAATTAGAGTCGCCTTTCCACCTCGGCACTATATGCACGTGCAGATGATTTTTATATCCCGCCCCCGCTGCCTTGCCTGTATTTATACCTATATTAAAGCCGTGCGGCTTCAGCTTTTTTTCAAGCAATGCCTGCATGTCTCTTGTAAGCTTTATTATATCCAGAAGCTCCTCATCATTCAATCCTTTTAAATCTTTTATGTGCCTGAAAGGCGCTACCATTATATGGCCGTTATTGTACGGGTATATGTTCAGCATTGCAAAAGAATACTTGGATCTCTTGATGATAAAAAGATCTTTATCCTTTTTGCCTTTAACGCAGAATATGCAGCCTTTTATCTTTCTGATTTTTATAAATACGCTCCGCCATGGAGCCCATAATTTATCCATAATCTATAGTTTATGTATATCTGCTTTTATGCCCCCGTCTTTACTTATTTCTATTGTGCCGTAGGACCTGTATGGCGCAAATACTGTATCAGTGGCACTCCCGGGATTAAAAAAAAGGACCCCGTCTATATACTCATTTTTCGGCACATGAGAATGCCCGAATATTATTATATCCGGTTTTTCTGAAAAAAATTCATTTTTTAAAATATCGATCAATTTGTCCGGATGGCCGTATCCATGCATGACACATATCTTTTTATCTACTACGTTAAGAATTTCTTTGATTTCCAGCTTTGTTCTCACATTGTCGCAGTCCATGTTGCCGCACACGGCATGCACCTTTGATATCTTGCTAAGAGAGTCCAGCACGCAGATATCCACCAGGTCTCCCGCGTGAATTATAAGGTCGCATTTTTCAAGCTCTCTGGTCAGCTTCGCCGGCAGCTCGCAATCACCGCAAGATAAATGCGTGTCTGACACAATCCCGATTTTCATAGTTTTATCAATACGATACATGCGGTTTGCCGTACAATTCCATCAGCACGTTTAGGTCTTCCGCGCTCCATGTCCAGAATTTCGCTTCCTTTGCCATAAGATATGCATTTTCGTTGACACCTGAAAAGGCTATTACGATATTCTTGTTAATCCCGGCATTCTTCTTCTGATCCCGGCTATTTTTTATTATGTCCAGCATGTCATTTTCTGTTATATTCTCTTTTTTAATAGTGCATAGCCATTTCTGCCTGCCATTTGTCGCCAGGATAGCGGCATGACTCCTGCTGTAATCCTCGAATTCCTCTACATTTGTAAAAGATATGAACTTATGTTTTTTGCCGTTCAACTGTATTATATCATTTTTGAACAACTTGAAAAGCTCTATAATCCTGTGGGAAAGTTCTTTCTCAAACTCCTGAGCAAATACGTTAAACCTGTTGGATACGTCCTTTCTAAAAGCCGCTTCTTCTATGTTCTCGTCCAAGCTGAAAGAAGAAATTCTTTTCATATATACGGATTTAAGCCAGAACCTGAATAGCCTGTCAGTAAATCTGTAAAAAGCGCCGTTTCGCGCGATAATATCCAGCTCAATCATGCTGTTCAATATTTTTGACACATCCCCAGATTGTAATTTAGCATCCTTTGCGATATCGCCCTGTTTCTTGTTCTCGGAAGAAAGCGAGATCAGGACCGATATAGACTTTGACAATAGTTTGCCTTCTGATATCTTAAAAAGAAGATTGTAAAAATATTGGTTCAAAATACCGTTTCTTTTGAAAAGCGCCTCCATGAACGAGCGTTCTATTAGATCCTGATAATTCTCCGGCGCTATTCTTTTGGAAAACACAGCTCTCTCTATCTCATCGCATATTGCCTGCATGTAAAAAGGCCTATTGCCCGCAAATGAAGCTACGAAATCCAGATAAACCTGAGACAGCACAGAGCCTTTTATGTTGTTTTGCAGAAAAGCTCTGCTGGCGGCTATATCAAGCGGCTTTAAGAAAAATTTCTCAAAGTTACCAAATAGGAGCGCTAATTTTTCATTCACCACGCGCAGAGACTGGTTTATTCTGGAGCTTACCAGTATATACATCGTATCTTTCTGTATCATTATCTTTTTTGCAATCGTGCCGAACGGATTTTTGAGCATGAAATTATCCAAGTTGTGAAATTCGTCAAGTATGAGGATGCAGCGTTTTTTTGTTTCCTCGGACAGCACGGAAGGAATATCCAGCATGAATGAAAACGCCTCGTCTAATTTAGACTTTTCTATGTCCTGTAGGACCCTTATGCAGATCTGGGCAGTCTTAGGATAATCTCTCGCCAGGTCTTCTATTAGAAGAACCGCGTCTTGAGGGGATGTAAGCAGAGGGTCTGATTTTACAACTTGGGACAATATGGATTTTATGAACCTCTTGGCGCAGAATTCAAAAGGTTCTATTTTTATTTCCAGATACGCGGGAACAACGCTGTCTTTTTTCAATAATTCTGACGAAAAAAGATTCTTTATCAAAGTAGTCTTGCCTATGCATGGCTCTCCGAATATGGCTATGTTCTGCCTGTATCCATCAGCAAAGGAATTTACCCTGCGTATAAGCGTATTTAAAATTTCTTCTCTATCGTTTGGCATATAATCTTTATATATTAATTATGTCCCTCGCAACTATGCACAAAAGACCATGGTTGCTCGGGACGAATTTTACTTCGCAAAATTCGGAGCGGGTGATGGGAACCAAATTTCCAAAGGAAATTTGGTACTGAGGTAGCGTCAAAAATGCGAGCAAAGCGAGCATTTTAGCTACCGAAGTATCTCCTCATCAATCAGCTATTCTATCAAATATCTACTTTTGTGCCCTTCGAATACTCTCTATTCGGTCGTATTCTCAGGACGAACTTTGCTTCGCAAAATTCGGAGCGGGTGATGGGAATCGGCGCCCGCCTACGGCGGGTCGGCCACTCGTCCGCTAAACAGATGCTCCTATCTGTCGCATCTAGCGGACTCCCTTCGATTCCCTTTTAATACTCTGGAGCGGGTGATGGGAATCGAACCCACGCTGCGAGCTTGGGAAGCTCGTGTTCTACCATTGAACTACACCCGCACAAGTTATTTCGTCGCTTCGCTCCTTATAACTTGTCCAAAGGGGCTTTGCCCCTATGGCGCTACTCAATGCTCCTATTGTCGCATTGCTTCGCTGTTACCCCTCGAGGGGGTGCCTGCACCCCCTCCAAACTCCCCCAATTGTTTGTGTGGAATTTTAAAATTCCACACAAACAAAACACTCAAAATTTAAATACTTATCAGCTGTTTGAATTTTTTATGCCTTTTCTCTACGTCTCTTTTATTCAATTTCAGAAATCTGTTTATGCTGAAGTCCTGGACCGTAAAAGAAGCCATCACGCTGCCCCACAGAAGGGCATTTTTTATATTCTTTTCGCTTATCTTATCCATCTTTGCCAGATATCCCATAAATCCGCCTGCGAACGTATCCCCTGCGCCCGTAGGGTCTTTAACATCTTCTAGAAGATACGCAGGTACCATGAATGTAAAATTTTTAGAGAATAGTATCGCTCCGTATTCGCCTCTTTTAACAACTGCAAATTCAGGCCCCATCGAAAGAAGGTATTTGCCGGCTTTCAGCATATTAGATTCTCCGGAAAGCATCTTTGCTTCTGTATCATTAAGAAATATTATAGAAGTTTTCTTTATCATGTTTTTAAGAGACCTGTTTTTATTTTTAATCCAGTGGTTCATGGAATCGCAGCCTATAAATCTTTTACCGGCAAATTTTTTAAGTATGAATATCTGAAGGTCTGGGTCTATATTCGCGAGAAAAATATATTTACTTTTTTCATATCTTTTTGGAAGACAGGGCTTAAACTCTGCAAATACATTTAGCTGCGTTTCAATGGTCTCCGCGCAATTCAAGTCTTTTACGTAAGACCCTTCCCATCGGAAAGTTTTACCTTCTTTTACTTCAAGCCCTTCTAAATCTAAGCCAAAAGATTTCATGGTTTTCTTGTATTTTTCAGGAAAATCCATGCCTATGGTCGCAACTAAGTTTACAGGCGCAAAAAAACTAGCGCTTATTGAAAAATAAGTCGCAGACCCGCCCAGTATTTCCTTTGAATATCCTGAAGGGGACGCGATTGTATCAAGCGCTACTGAACCTATAACAAGTATCTCTCTCATGGTCTCCTTTTATTTGAAGTATTGTTCCATAGTTTTCATAGAACAATAATCGCTGCACATTGTGCAGAAGTCCTTATTTATGGATATAGAAGATTTTCTGTATTTTGCTGCTTTAATAGGGTCTATGGATTTTTTGATCTGACCTTTCCAGTCTCTTTTTACCCTTAGTTCTGACATGGCCTTGTCCCAGTTCAGAGCGCCGGGTATTCGTTTTGCTATATCAGCTGCGTGGCCTGCTATCCTGGAGGCTATGACGCCGTTTTTTACATCTTCCTCGTCAGGTATCCTGAGGTGTTCCGAGGGCGTTACATAACATAAGAAATCCGCGCCGTAAAAAGCAGCCAGGGCGCCTCCTATGGCTCCTGTTATGTGGTCATATCCGGGGGCTATGTCTGTAACTATCGGGCCGAGAACGTAGAAAGGCGCATTGCCGCATAATCTTTTCTGCAGAATCATATTTGATTCTATTTGATCTAATGGCACATGTCCCGGGCCTTCTATTATGACCTGGACGTTGCTTTTCCTGGCCCTGTCAGCAAGCTCCCCTAACATAATAAGTTCTTGTATCTGAGGCCTATCAGTAGCATCGACTATCGAGCCCGGCCTTAAACCGTCTCCCAGGCTCAGAGTTACGTCATATTTTTTTGCAATCTTGAGTATGTCATCAAAATATTCATAAAAAGGGTTTTCTTTTTTATTAACAATCATCCACTCCGCAAGAAAAGAACCTCCTCTTGAAACTATATTTATAAGCCGTTTCTGTTTTTTAAGTCTTTCTATGACGCTCTGCGTTATGCCGCTATGAATGGTAAAAAAATCCACGCCTTCCGACGCCTGGGCTTCAAGGATTTCAAGGATATCCTGCGGATTTATGCGGGAGATATGGCCTCTTTTTTTCGCTGCCATGATAGCTATCTCGTATATGGGGACAGTGCCTACCGGAACTGTTGAATTCTTCAGAATTAACCTGCGTATCTTCTTTATGTCTCCTCCTGTGCTCAGATCCATCACAGCGTCTGCCCCGAATTTTATTGCGACATCCATCTTTCTGAGTTCTTTATAGATACTAAAACTATCTTTGGACGTGCCTACGTTAGCATTTACTTTTACGCGAAGCCCTTCGCCTACTGCGCATGGATTTATTTTTCTTTTTGAATTTTTTATTAGGACGATCTTTCCTTCTTTTATGCGGGTTTTTAATAACTCCAAAAGCATGCCTTCATTTTTTGAGACATACTGCATCTGGGGAGAGGTCTTGTTGGATTTTGCAAGTTCTACCTGGGTCATTTTAAACTCTTTCCAATAAATTTCTTGTAGCTGAATAATGATTTTTGGCTTTAAGTATGGCCCGCACGACGGCTATTCTTTTTACTCCGGTTGCCGCAACTTCTTTTATATTCGCCTTATTTATCCCACCTATCGCTATGATAGGGATTTTTATCTTTTTTGCAGCCTGCTTCAATGTTCCTAATCCTACTGCCTTGTAATCCGGTTTTACAGGGGTCTTAAAAATAGCGCCTATGGCAATATAATCTACAGCCTGTTTTTGCGCTTCCATAGCTTCTTTCAGAGATCTGGATGAGAATCCTATTATCTTTTTCTTGCCGAGAATCTTTCTGGCTATTTCTATCGGCATATCCGTGGGGCCCAAATGCACGCCGTCGGCATCCAATGCAAGAGCCATGTGAACCCTGTCATTTATTATAAAAAGGGCTTTATTTTTCAGCAGGCCTTTTATCTTGAGGCCTGTTTTAAAAAAATCTGCGTCGCTCGCTTCTTTATCCCTAAACTGAACCATATCCAACCCTGCTTTCAGGGAACCGGACAATGCGTCAAATAAATTCTTGCCTTTGAGTACACCGCTATCTGTTACAAGATATAAGCCCGGCTTTTTTAACAATTCTTTTTTCAGCATCATAGGTATCGAACCTGAGCTTTCTATATCCCCGGCTTATTTTTTCGTCTATTATTTTAAAACACTCTTCCAGAACTCTTAAAGACTCTTTGACGCGTTCTATGTTAGACATAAAAATGTCTGAAATTTCTATTTCCAAGCCGGGCGTCAAATCTATAAATTTTGTTTTATCTTTGGCTACGTCTCTATTGGACAAAAGTTCGGCCAGCGATATCTTTTTTGATTTCAGCACCAGGTTTGTCGCGCCATGCCTTATTGCTTTTAAGGTTTTTGTAGCGCCTCTATTCCGCAATGAAAATCTGGCTATATCCTCACAAACCCTTAACCCCTCGCGCGTCCTGTTTAAATTTGCGTCTATGATCCGCAATAACTTATTTTCAATCATAACCTGTCAACTTGTTTGAATCTTGGCTATTAATCCTCGGGTAGAAAGCCCTTTTACATACGAGAGACTTTTGACTTTGCCGCCGTATGATTCCACGAACTCAGCTCCCGCTATCTTTTCTTTTTTCCAATCCCCGCCCTTAACAAGCACGTCCGGCTTGATTGCTTTTATAAGCTTCACAGGAGTTAATTCATTAAATATTACTACAAAATCCACTGCCTCCAATGCCGCAAGCAATAAGGCCCTGTTTTTTTGCGATACTACAGGCCTTGATTTTCCCTTTATTTTTTTCACTGAACCGTCGCTATTAAGCCCTATAACCAGGACGTCTCCCAGAGATTTTGCCTTTGAAAGATAGCTTACATGGCCCGCGTGCAGAATATCAAAGCAGCCATTTGTGAATACAATCTTTTTATTATTTTTTTGCAGTTCTCTTATGGCGGCTACTGCCTTAGGAAGGGTTTTTATCTTATTAAAAAGCATCTTCTATAAGCTCGCACACAATATGCCCTATTGTAATATGAGCTTCCTGTATCCTGGGGGTATTGAGAGAAGGCACTCTTATGCATAAATCCGATATCTTAGAAAGCTCTCCGATTTTGTTTCCTGTTAACGCAGCTGTCTTGAGCCCCATCTCAGATGCCTTTAGTATGCCGGCCACAACATTCTTAGAGCTGCCGCTCGTAGATATGCCTATTGCCATGTCGCCTTTATTGCCAAGGGCCTCTACCTGCCTTTCAAAAATGTATTCAAAACTATAGTCATTTCCAAGCGCGGTAAGAATAGAGGCATTAGCAGTAAGCGCTATGGCCGGAAGAGCTTTTCTTTCTTTGCGAAACCTGCCTACAAGCTCTGCCGCTATGTGCATGCTATCGGTGGCGCTGCCGCCGTTTCCGAACAATAAAATCTTGCGGCCTGATTTTATTGTCTTAAGCATTGCTTTTGCCAGCTTTTCAATCTCACTAACCTGGTTTTCAAGCAGCTTATTCTTTACCTCAATACTTTCTTTTATCAAACTGACTATCTTTTTTTTCATATTTACCTGTCATTCGTATTATCCAAAAAATATCTTTGCAATGTTATATAACTCCATATCTACGGTCTTTAACTCGCTGACTGCGGCTTCCAGCGAAACCGCTATTACTTTGTTTCCCTGTATGCTGGCCATTTTGCCGTAATCTTTTTTAAGAACCAGGTCCATAGCCTTTATTCCAAACCTTGTTCCAAGCACCCTGTCAAATGCAGTAGGGGTTCCGCCTCTCTGCACATGCCCTAAAACTGTTACCCTAGTCTCGTATCCTGTTCTCTTTTCTATTTCCTCTCCGATCCTCTGGCCTATGCCGCCCAATCTTACGTGGCCAAAGGCGTCTAGTTTTTCTTCCTGCAGTACCATTGTTCCTTTTTTGAACTGAGCGCCTTCAGCGGCCACTACTATGCTGAAGGTTTTTCCTCTGGAATGCCTCTTCTTTAACAGGCTGCATACCTCATCGATATCTATAGGAATTTCCGGTATCAAAATAACATCTGCTCCGCCCGCAATCCCTGATTCAAGAGCTATCCATCCCGCATGTCTTCCCATTACTTCAACTACCATTATTCTATGGTGCGACTCTGCGGTTGTGTGAAGCCTGTCAATTGCATCTGTCGCAATATTTATCGCAGTATCAAATCCGAACGTAACATCAGTACAGCTTAAATCATTATCTATAGTCTTTGGCGCGCCAACCACATTAAAGCCGTCTTTATACAATTTATGCGCAATGCCAAGGGTATCTTCTCCTCCTACAGCTATCAATGCCTCAAGCCCCATCTTTTTAAAATTTTCCTTGACGTTTTTTATGTCATTTTCTTTTTTGTAAGGATTGGTCCTTGACGTGCCCAGTATGGTTCCGCCTTTAGGTAATATCCCTGAAACCGATTGAAGGTTTAATTCAACGGTATCATTTTCCACAAGGCCTTTCCAGCCGTTTTTTATGCCTACAACTTGATAGTTTTCTTGAATTGCGTACCTTACAACAGCTCTTATTACCGGGTTTAATCCCGGACAATCTCCACCGCCTGTTAATATGCCTACTTTCTTCATGATAATTTCTCCTCTTTTTTTATTCGTCTGTCCCTAAAAGTTTTTCAACATAGTCCGTTGCAAAATCGCCTCTTAAAAATAACGTATCGCTCATTACATGCTTATGAAAAGGTATCGTGGTTTTTATCGGAGTTATCATGAATTCATCGAGAGCTCTCTGCATTATCTTTATTGCCTCCTGCCTGGAACTTCCATAGCATATAAGCTTGGCTATCATGGAATCGTAATACGGAGATATATTGTATCCTGAATAAACGTGCGAATCCACCCTCACGCCTGGGCCTCCCGGAACCAAAAACATCTCCACTTTTCCGGGGCAAGGCATAAAATTTTTCTCCGGATCTTCGGCGTTGATCCTGCACTCTATAGCAACGCCTTTTATTTTTATATCTTCCTGCTTGAAACCAAGCTTCATTCCGCTGGCTATCTTTATCTGCTCTTTTATAAGATCTATGCCTGTCACCATCTCTGTTATAGGATGCTCTACCTGAATCCTGGTGTTCACTTCAAGAAAATAAAAGCTCTCGTTTCTGTCAAAAAGAAATTCTACTGTTCCGGCATTCAGATAATTACAGGCCTTTGCAGCCTTGATCGCCATGTCCCCTACCTTTTTTCTTAATTTAGAATCTATGGCAGGAGAAGGTGATTCTTCTATTAATTTCTGATGCCGTCTTTGTATAGTACAGTCTCTTTCTCCGAGCGATACAATATGGCCGTATTTATCGGCAAGTATCTGCACCTCTATATGCCTGGGCCTTTCAACATACTTCTCAAGATATACGTCTGCGTTTCCGAAGGAGACTTCTGCTTCCTGCTGAGCGGTTACGAGCGAACTGATTAATCTTACGTCATTATGGCAAACCCTCATTCCTTTTCCGCCGCCGCCCGCAGAAGCCTTTATTATTACAGGATACTTTAATCTTTTGGCTGTCTTTACTGCTTCTTCTTTTGTTTTTATAATGCTTTGGCTGCCCGGTATAACAGGTATGCCAACTTTCTGCATGGTAAGCCTGGCTGTCATCTTATCGCCCATCATCCTCATATTTTCAGGGGTAGGGCCTACAAATGTTATGTCGCAGGACTCGCATATCTCCGCAAAGTGCGCATTTTCTGCCAGAAATCCGTAGCCCGGATGGATTGCATCTACATCAGTAATTTCAGCAGCGCTTATAATAGCAGGGATATTCAGGTAACTTTCAGAACTTTGCGCAGGTCCTATGCAAACAGCTTCGTCAGCAAGCCTTGTATGAAGAGAATCAACGTCAGCCTCTGAGTACACGGCAACTGTCTTTATACCCATTTCTTTGCAGGCGCGTATAATTCTTACCGCTACTTCGCCGCGATTGGCAATTAATATTTTAGAAAACATCTTTATGCAGGCTCCACTTTAAACAGCGGTTGGCCATATTCAACAGACCTGGCATTTTCCACAAGCACCTCAACGACCTTGCCTTTGACCTCTGATTTTATTTCATTCATCCGCTTCATTGCTTCAATAATACATACGACTTGCCCGACCACTACAGTCTGGCCTATTTCTGCGTAAGGCTTTGCTTCAGGGCTAGCTGACCTGTAAAAAGTGCCTACCATGGGCGCCTTTATCGCCGTAAAGTTTGATTCTTGCTTTACGGGTTCGCTGATTTTTTCATCCACACTCATGACCTGAACAACCTTTGGCGCAATATGTTTTTCCGTAATAGTCTCTATGTTGCCGGAGGATGATTTTTTGAGCCTAACTTTCATCCCTTCTCTTTCAACCTCTAGTTCCATAATCTCATTCTCATTCATAAGCGTGATTAATTCTTTGATCTCTTTTAGATTCATGTTAGGTCTCCTTATACCCTGCCTGCGTAATTTTTAGTTCTCGTATCTATGCGCACCACATCTCCTTCACTTATAAACAAAGGCACTGATACGACAAAACCCGTTTCTGTTTTTGCGGGCTTATTGCCGGATTTGGACGTGTCGCCTCTGATGCCAGGTTCGGTTTCTACTATTTTTAAATCTATAAACATAGGCGGTTCAAGCGTAAGTACCTGATCTTTATAAATAAGAGCTGTCGCTTCTAGGTTTTCTTTAAGGTAATTTACTACCTCTCCTACCTGATCGCGGTGAAGGGCTATCTGATCGTACGTATCATGGTCCATGAATTCATATATGTCTCCGGACGTGTATAAATACTGGTATGTTCTTTTGTCTATTTCGGCTGTTTCTATCTTTTCATTTCTGAAAGTGCGCTCCAATATTGCGCCTGTTTTTATATTCCTTAATTTTGTGCGGACAAATGCGCTGCCTTTGCCTGGCTTTACATTTTCATAACTCACTACGTAATAAACCGCTCCGTCCAGCTCTATGCTCAGCCCATTCTTTATATCATTGATTCCTGCCTGCATATTTCACTGCTCCTTTTGTCAATACTTCGCAGCCGTTTTCTGTAATAAGCACTGTATCTTCTATTCTTATCCCGCCCCAGCCTGGAATATAAATCCCGGGCTCAATAGTAATAACCATGCCCTTTTCCAGCTTTATTTTGCTGCTTTGGGAAATAGCCGGGATTTCGTGGGTTTCTCGGCCTATGCCATGGCCCAGGCTGTGAAGGAAAAAGCTTCCCATCCCTCTATCTGATATATACTGGCGGGAAACAGCATCTACATCTTTTGCATAAACGCCTGGCTTTAAGCTTTCTATAGCTATTGCTTGGCTAGCCAGAACTATGTCATATGCATGCGAATAATTATGATTAATTCTACCCAAGAAAACCGTCCTTGTCAAGTCGGAATTATAGCTAAAATACATAGCCCCTAAGTCTATTGTAACCATTTCTTGTTTTTTTATACGCCTTTCTGTCGCAGCTGCATGCGGCATTGATGCGTTAACGCCTGAGGCTACTATTATATCAAAACTTGCCAGATCGATATTATTCTCTAAGGCATAAGCCTCTATCACGCGCTTTACGCTATTTTCGCTGATGCCGGGCTTTGCGGCCTTAACCGCGTAGTTCATCAACCGGACTCCATATTTACAGGCCTGCCTTATATACCGGATTTCGCTCTTATCTTTTATTATTCTCAAATCTTCTACGGCGGCCATTAGGGGAATTAATTTTCTACCGCCAAGGCGTTTTTTTAAGTTTGCGTATGCCTGATAAGAAAAATTATCAGCCTCAAATCCTATGAACTTCGAACCGGTTTCAGCGCAAGTTTCAGATATAATTTCAAGAAGATTTTTGTTTCCGGCGATCCTGACAGAACATTTCCCCGCATTTTTCTTATACTCTTCTTCGTATCTCGAATCCGTTATTAATATAATATTCCCCGCGGAGACAAAAAGGACAGCATCTTCGCCTCTGGCGCCTGTAAGATACGATATGTTCTCTTTTTTTCTTACCAGAAAAGCATCTATGGATTCCTTTTTCAGATACGCTGTAAGTTTTCTTTGTCTGGCGGTATAGCTCATAGGGGTTATACATTCGCCCGCCATAGAAACAATGGCGGCGCTCAGTGTCAATTTCCCTGGCTTTCAGGTCAGAGAAATTGATTTTCTTGCCAGATTAATGGCGGCGTCAAGGCCGTATAAGTAACTATCAACGCCGAATCCGGATATCTGGCCTTTTGCAACAGAAGCGATCAATGAATTATGCCTAAAATCCTCTCTCGCATAAATATTAGAGAGATGAACCTCTACAGTGGGGATATTCGTAGCTAATATGGCATCTCTTATGGCAACGCTGGTATGAGTGTATGCAGCAGGATTTATAAGGAGCGCTTCATGCTTATCTTTTGCCTTACCTATTTTATCCACAATTTCGCCTTCGTGGTTTGATTGAAAAATCTCAAGGGTTATTTTTTTCTTTTTCGCAATTGCATTTAATTTTTTATTAATGCCTTCGATAGTAACCTTACCGTAAATCCCCGGTTCCCTTTTGCCGAGCAGGTTCAGATTGGGCCCGTGTATAACCAGAATTTTTATCATCATATCCTCCCAAATTTGTGAAACAAATTTGATCCTGAGCCAGCGTCAAAAAAATGCGAGCGAGTAGCGAGCATTTTAGCCGGCGAAGGGCCAAATTTTGCTTATTCCGCTTCTTCTATAAGCATTACCGGTATCCCGTCTCTAATAGGGTATTTTTTTCCGCATCTCGTGCAGCAAATTTTATTATCTTTTAATTCAACGTCCGCCTTGCACGCAGGACATGCGAGTATCGCCAATAATTCTTTGTCAATCATTTACATGGTCTCCTTTGATTTTTATGGGATACGCTAATTGAAAAATCCCTCCGGCTAAGCTAGAAAACATAATTAAGCCAAGGCATAGAACAGAAATCGCAAATGCCTTTTCCGCCCCGATGTAACCTTTTAGAAAATATACAAACGCCCCCTCTCTTACTCCCAATCCATTCAAAGAGGGCAGCATGCTTATAGTCCACACAAGCGGAATGATAAAAAACAATTTCAATAAGGAGATATCTCCTCCTACAGACAACGCAAACATATAAATAGTAGCTATGCTCAGGGATTGCAGAATAAAAGACAGTATCACGACCTTTATTAAAAGAACGGGGTTGTTTCTATAGAGATTTATCGCAGTATATAATTTTGAAGCCTTGGCCTTTACGTTATTGAATATCCCTTTTTTATCGGAAGAATCATCTGCTGTTTTATTATTTTTCTTAAACAAAAATACGATCATAGATGCCGCTAAAAAACATAAAAAAGGAACACTCCAGACGATAAACTTATTATCCATATCTTTGCCTATAAAAATAAGGCCTATGAGAGCTATTATCAAAGTAGATACCAACCCTAGAATCCTATCCATGAATACAGCAGCATAAGAAGCAGCTTTATCGTTTGTTTTCTTAGACGCATAATATGCCTTAGCTATATCCCCTCCTATCGTGGTCGGTAAAAAATTATTATAAAAATATCCTATAAATGTAAGGCGGACAGCATCTCTTATCGAAAGCATAATTTTCTTTCCGGACAATAACATTCTTAATCTGCAAGCAAACCCTATTGAAATAAGAATATTAACGGCTACGGACAGCATAATAAAAAATTTATTAGAGTTTTTAAGGATCTCTATGACCTCTCCGGCATCTTTTCTCATTATCCAAACTAGAAGCAAAAGAAGCCCGAAGCTTATAATAAATTTTAATAAAAACGATGATTTGTTGTTTACCATATAATCATTCCTGCATAACCTACCACAGAACTATAGTCGCCTGACGTATCTCCGCTTGTCTGGTATTTTACGAGCCCTGCTTTTTTCGCGCCTAATTTTTTACACGCGCTTATAAGCCCGCATACGGCCGGAAGCCCGCACATGGATAAATCATTCTCCTTAACTACATTGAATAATTTTTCTTCATCCATATCCAAAATAGCATCTATAGCCAGCCTGTCTTTT
This sequence comes from Candidatus Omnitrophota bacterium, assembly GCA_026387235.1. Taxonomy (GTDB): domain Bacteria; phylum Omnitrophota; class Gorgyraeia; order Gorgyraeales; family Gorgyraeaceae; genus UBA10183. Next base: position 27,845 of record JAPLMD010000066.1, on the reverse strand, counting down.
TCCTGCGCAGCCTCTTTTGATTCATAATGAGTCATGTCAGTGCTCGCCATAAAAAGACCTGATCTTCCTATTTTTTTAAAACCATTTGCTATGCTCTCTCCGAGACTTCGGCACTCTGATAACTCCGCCCATGGAGATACGGCTATAGGAACAATCCTGATGTCATTCTGCAGATATTGTAAAAACGGTATCTCAACCTCTATGGAATGTTCCTGCAAGTGAGCCAGACTATCTTCTTTTAAAAGAAGGCTTTCTTTTAAAATAGACCCTGCTATTTCAGAATCTATTTTAACCTCTCCAAGAGGCGTCATCCAGCTTCCGCCGGTCATAATGCTGAATTTTTCCCCTCGGCCTGTATGATTTGTGCCTAAAATAATTACAGTTTTCTTAAGTTCTACCTTTGATATTGTAGCGCCTGCCACGTGGCCGGAATACACGTAGCCCGCGTGCGGCATTATTACGCCTATTGCATCCTGTTTTTCAGAAACAGGCTCTATCAATCCCGATAGCATTTTTCTAAGGCTTGCTTCGGTTTGAGGATAAAATTGTCCGGCGAACGCAGGTCTTCGTATCATTAGTTACCCTTTAGAATCACTACCGCGCATTTATTAAGCGTAAAAACTCTTTTAGCTGCCTGCCTGACGTCTTCTATTGTAACAGAATCTATGTTTTTATCAAAATTCTTATAGTTGTCATACCCAAGCCCGTAAAGTTCGTCCATCGCCGCGTTGAAAATAAAGCTGGAGTTTGTCTGCATCTCTACCTTGCGCATTGCTTTCAGATAATTTTTAGATTTCTCTATCTCATCTTTCTTTATGCCGTTTCTCGCGAGTAAATCCAGTTCTTTGAAAAGCCCTTGTTTCACTCTTTCTATATTTCCCTTTGAAGTCAGCGCATATATCGCGACATACCCAGGATCAACGCCTAATACATTAAAAGCGCCCACTGCGTAAGTAAGGCCTTTTTCTTCCCGTATACTGTCAAACAACACGCCGGAAGGGCTCGATAAGATATTTGCAAGTATCTCAACAGCATATCTGTCTTTATCGTAGATGTCTACTCCTCGGAACCCTATCAGCACAAGCGACTGATCCTTGCTTGTAGCTATGTCTTTTTCTGTATTTTTGTCAATGGCTGGTTCTTTTTTAGGGCTTAAGGGCTTTGTTTCTCCTGATTGCATCTTTGAGAAATATTTTTCAATCATAGCCGCTATATCCCCGCTCTTAAAATCCCCTGATGCCCCTATCGCAATATTATCCGCAGCTGCAATACTTTTATAGAAATCCTTCATAATATCTTTTGTTATTTTATTCATGCTATCGTGCGTGCCTATTGCCTGAAATCTGTATGGGTGGGTTTTAAATAAAAGCTCTTTTAACAACCTGTGGCCGTGATTAATAATGTCATTATCCTGCATGTCTATGGCCTGCGAGATTTCATTTTTTTCTCTCTTTAGCTCATCGTCAGGAAAAGAAGGGTTCAGACAAATGTCAGAAATAAGTTTTAATGCGTCTTCAACATGCTCCTTAAGGCATGCCATAGTAATACCCAAGCTGTTATTTCCTGAGAATGTGTTTAAAGCTATTGCCCTTGATTCATAAAACCTGGCCATATCGCTTCTTGACATGGAACCTGCGCCATCTAAAAACATCTGGCTTGTAAGCATTGATATGCCGTTATTGTCCTCGTTCTCTGCCCTCACCCCGCCTTTAAATAGTACAGATACCGCTATTATCGGCAAGTTGTGATTTTCATATAAAATCACGGGTATATTGTTGGAAAGCAAAATTCTCTCAATATCCGTTGTCTTTTTTTCTGCTGAGCCCGGCGCAGACCCAGTCTTCAAGGCATTGCCCGATTTACTCAAAACCGTTACGGTCATATTCTGAGCGTTAAGATACTTTGAAGCCGCTTGTTTTATATCTTCTATCTTTACCGCTTTTATATTTTCTATGTACTGCTTGAAAAAATCCGGGCTCCCTGTCAGAATCTGGCTTTGCGCAATATCATTAGCCTGGGATTCTATTGTTTCTTTTTGATATATATAATCTGCGATAAAATTATTTTTTGCTTTTAAAAGATCTTCTTCGGTAACGCCATTTTGTTTTAAGGTTTCCGTGCAGCCAAGCATGCCTTCCATTGCCTTGCTTACGTTTTTTTCTTCCAATACGCTTGAAATAATAAAAAGGCCGGGATCTCTGGGCGTATAATTATACGCGGAAACAGAAAGAACTGTTTGATTTTTCATCCTAAGATTTTCATTCAATATAGAGCTCTCTCCTTGCCCTAAAATAAAAGACAAAAGATCCATCGCGTATAGATCTGTGTCGAGCAAATCAGTAGAATGAAAGCTGATATTCATATAAGCGCCGTCTATATCTGCTTTTTCTTCCGCAAATCTTCCCGTTACTTGCATAGGCTCTTTTGGCCTTACGGCAATTGCGTTAGCGCCGCGCGGTATCCTGCCGAAAGACGCCTTTATTTTATCGAGCGTATCCTGCCTGTCTATATCCCCGACAACCGCTATGGTAATTTTCTCCGGGACATACGCGGCTTTGAAAAATTTTACCGCGTCCTCTCTTTTGAGCCGCTCGAAGTTTTCTTTATAACCTATGGGAGGCAGGCGGTAAGGATGCTCTAAAAAGGCTGCCTCAAACGTCATCCTGGAAATCCTTCTGGCAGGATCATCTTTATTCATATCCATTTCTCTTAAAATAACAGCCTTTTCTTTTTTAAATTCCCTTGGGTCAAATAAAGGCTCTGTGAGCATTCCTTTCAATATATCCATTGCCGTATCCAAATGATCTTTAAGTATGATCACGCTATAACCCGTATAATCATAGGAGGTATAGCCTTCTATATTGCCCCCATATTTATTCAATATATCTTCTATAGAGCCAACTGGATATTTCTTAGTCCCTTTGAAAAGCATGTGCTCTACAAGATGGCTTATGCCTGTTCCTGCGTATTCACCTTCAGACGCAGAACCGGAATCCGTAAAAACAGAAAAGACCACGATTGGGTTTCTGTGGTCTTCTCTTACAATGGCCTTAAGGCCATTATCCAGCGTTACGTTGTCCTGAGCATTTAAAGGCGCGCAAATAAAAGCGCCTAAAACAAAAAATGCCAAGACAGAAAATAAAATTTGTTTTTTTATCATCTTGGGCACGATCAAATTATAGCTTGATATTAGAGATCAATACCTGCTGGTTGATTTAGGCGAACGTTGTTTTCTTCTTCTTTTTTCGCTCGGTTTTTCATAATGCTTTCGAGCTTTTAATAATTTCAACAAACCATCGCGTTCTATTTTCTTTTTAAAGCGCCTTAAGGCTTTCTCCAAGGATTCCCCGGGAGCTATATCTATTCTTGACATTCTTTTTCACCCCCTAAAATATAAATCAATTCTATATAAAACACCTATAAGTGTCAAGCACTATTAGTCTTTTTTGGAAGGCGACTCATCGTCCTTCATGCCTTTCTTGAATTCGCCTATCGCCTTTCCCATATTCCTCCCGATCTCCGGTAATTTGGCAGCCCCGAATACCAAAAGGCAGATGACTAATATTAAAATCAATTCCGGCATCCCTATCCCAAACATAGTCAATTCCTCCCTTGTTTAATTTTTTCCAATATCCAGCCCACGTTTACATAATTCTTTACCAGGTTTTCGGCTATTCTGGCTTTCTCCTTGTCCCGAGGCCCTATCTTGACAACAAGATCATATATCTCAGAAGCAGCTTTATACGTGTGCTCTTTACTTAAAAGCACGGGTATATTCGCGTTCTCTATAAGCCTCATTACCTTTTCGTTAGGGACTATGTTGCCGGTCAATATGATGCCTGATATTGAAATTTTTCTTTTAGGTTTTTTCAAAAGATGCGCCGTTAAAACAGTTCTTATTATGTCTTCCCTGTCGCCGGGCGTTATTAAAAGAGAATCTGTTTCAATGAAACTAAGCGCGGCATGAGGCTCCATGGCGCCTATAAAAATATTGCGTACAACATTCTCAATGCCTGCCTTTTTAGATATAAGCTTCATGCCGGTTTCTTCTATAATATTTTGAATCGTGGGGTTTGAAAGTTTTGGCGCATAAGGGATCACGCCAAGCACGTCAATGCCTTTTCTCTTAAGGCCCAGCTTAAGCACGTCTTTTACTTTTTTATATTTTGACGCAAGGACTTTATTTATTATAACGCCTATGACATCCACGCCTTCTTTTTCAAACAATGCCATATTCAGCTCTATTTCATCCATTGGCTTACCTATTCCGCCGGCTGTCACGAGTATCACCTTGGCATCCAGGATATTCGCCACCCTAGCATTGGAAAGATCAAATATAGAGCCCACGCCTGCATGACCTGTGCCCTCTATCACGACAAGATCCTTTCTTTTGGATATACGCTCAAAGGAGGAGATTATGCTGTCCACCAGTTTTCTGTGGTCGCCTCTTTTTATATAATTTTCTGTAAAGCCTTTATCTATTGCTACAGGGCTCATGTCTTTTATTGAACACCTCATGCCGCAGACTTTTTCAATAAGCACAGAATCTTCATCCACCTTATACCCATGCTCAAACACATATCTTTGACCAACAGGTTTTATGAAACCTACCCTGCTGAATCTTTTTCTAAATGCCCTGATAAGGCCTAGAGAAATAGTGGTCTTTCCGTCATTCTGCCTTGTGGCTGCGATAAATATTCTTTTCTGCAATGTATTGTTACCTCTTCTCCCACTTTAATAATTCCGTGACCTTTGACAGAGTGGAACCTTCGTCTATTTCTTTTCTCAGCCTGTTTTCTGATTCCATCACGCTCATGGCCCTGTTCGCAAATTCCACTGCTTTATCTTTAGGAATTACGACTACTCCGTCATCGTCCCCCAATATCCAATCTCCGCTGAATATTCTTACGCCCCCCACGTTTATAGGTATGCCTATCTCCCCGAATCCTTTAGGCTCACCCGCTGAAGGAGAAATCATTTTTGAAAAAGCAGGGAATTTCAAGCCTCTTATCTCTCTGATATCCCTTATAGCCCCATCTATTACGACACCTGCTATCTTTTTTTGAATGGCCCCGCGAGTTGCCAGTTCCCCCCATATGGCAGGCCCTACGCCTCCCGCGTCAATGACTATTATCTGCCCCTCCTGAGCCACGTCAATTGCCTCAACAGGCTTTGCCCAGTCTCCCGGATAAGTCCTTACGGTCAAAGCCTGTCCGCATATGTTTAAACCAGGATTAACGCTTATTATGTCTTTTAACGCGCCTTGCCTGTGCATCGCATCTGAAAGATTTGAAGCAGAAACTTTCATCAGAATCTTTAAGATATCTTTTTCATCTACTCTTTTAAAAAGCTCCGTTTTTATTTTCTTCAATTGCATTATCGAACGTTTTATTTCCTCGGTCGCTTTTTTTGCGTCCTTTGATTTATTAATAGCTCCGCCTACTATGACTATGCTTGCGCCTGATCTGATGGCATCGGACGCTGTCTCGGAATTTATTCCGCCTGCCACAGCTATAGGGATAGATAAATGTTTTGCGACGTCTTTAAGCTGCTTAAAGGGATCCTTTGCATGCATCTGGTCATCAATAGAGCAGTGTATGCCGATATAGTCAACTCCTAGCTTGGCCACATCCATGGCCCTGGACTTGACGTCTTTTATCGCTATCATATCCGCCTGTATCTTTGCGCCGTAATTATGCGCCGCTTCCACGCATTCTTTGATCGTTGAATCGCTCGCAGCCCCCAGGACACAAACAATATTTGCGCCTGATTTCGCGGCAATCTCTACCTCTGTGCGGCCCGCGTCCATTATTTTCATATCAGCTACTATTGTTTTATTGGGAAATCTTTCGCGCAGCTTCCTGACAGCATTCAGGCCCTCGCTCTTTATTAAAGGGGTTCCTGCTTCTAACCAGTCAATACCTCCATTAACTGCTTCTTCCGCGCATTTCAAGGCGCGCTTTAAATCCACAAAATCTAAAGCTACTTGCAATACCGGTTTCATATTATTCACCTGTTATTTGCAGTATAATTTCCCTGTCTCTGGGCCTATTATCAAAATCAATGAAAACTATCTGCTGCCACTTGCCCAGCAGTACTTTATTATCAACAAAAGGCACAGTTATGCCGGGGCCTAAAAAAGAAGCTCTCACGTGAGAATATCCGTTCCCGTCCTGCCATCTTATATTATGCTGATACACGCCTGATTTAGGCGCTATTTTTTCAAAAAACGTTTTAAGATCATCTACAAGGCCGGGCTCATATTCAAGGGTTGTAATGCCTCCCGTGGAACCGGGCACAAAAACAGTCACAGACCCGCTTTTCAGGCTGGAATTTAAAACAGCGGATGATACCTCCGTGGTAATATTTATTATGTCCGTATCGCCCTTAGTGCTGAGTTTTATTTTTTTTGTGATGATAGCCATTATTTTCTCCTGTAAGCATCCAGATATGAGTCACAATACAGCTGTTTTTCCATTAAAAGCTCAGCTGTTATCAATGTGTCCATCAATTCTCTGTCAGTGACGTCCAGTATTGCGGCATCCAGCCCGTTAGCAATAGCCATCGCGAGAAAAGTCCTGTTGATCAGGCTTTTATGTTTGGCCGAAGAGCCTTGGGACACATTTGACAGGCCAAGCACTGTTTTAGGACTCGGGTCAGCCAATAATTTCGAATCCCTTATAGTCTTGAGAACTTCTTTCGCGTGCGGCTGCGCAACGTTTACAGGCAATATAACAGCATCTAAATAAAGCTCGGATATGTCAATTCCGTATTCCATGCAAGATGCTACCATTTTCATCGCAAGTTCCATCCTGCCTTCGCTGTCCTTTGGAATGCCTGCCTTGTCCATGGCAAGGCCGATAATGGCCGCGTTATATTTTTTGGCAAGCCCGAAAAGGGTTTTCATTTTTTCTTCATTTGCGTTCACGGAATTTATTATTGGTTTTGATTCGCACAGGCCGAGGCCCAGCTCCATCACGTCCTGCTTTGTAGTGTCTATGGCGAGCGATATATCAGTAACCTCTTTAATGGTTTTAACAAGCCATTCCATAGCCTCTTTCGGGTTAGCGGAAGCAGGGCCGACATTTACGTCAAGGGCATTTGCGCCGCAGGAAATCTGTTTAAGCGCAAGGTCATGGATTATGGATTTATCTTTTTCTTTTATAGCCTTTGCCACATCTTTAAACATCCCGTTGATACGCTCGCCTATAATAAACATTAAGCCCCTCTGCTTGTAAAGTTGTTTATTGCCTTCTTTATTTCTTCAACTGCTTTTGGATGATTCATTACAAGTATATCAACGCCTGAATTCAGATATGCCGATCCTGTAGCGATTTCCCATAAAATACCGGTATCCATGCACCCTGTCTTCGCTTCTTTAGTGCGCCACGACTCCTGGCCTGCAAAGCTTATCATCGGCATAGACAACATCTTGTCTCCGGAAAGACCGGCAAGCCTGGTTCTTTCCATTATAGAATAAGTGTACTCGAGGCCGTAGCCCAGCGCGCCCGTAGCGTGATGTATCACTATTTTATCTGCCGGAAACTGCATGTCGCAGATAAGTATATTCAACTGCTTCGCAATATTTATATCTATAGGAGCTTCTGAAATTATAGCGTGTCCCGCGCTGAGGCACGCAGCAGTCAGCGTTTTATAGTTCGCCTGAGTTGCGATGCCAAACAGGCAGTTTTGTCCTTTCGCGATGTTCGCGCAATACGCCATAACCTCATTATCCTTTTCAGGGGCAGAACTTCCTATGACTATCAGAGGGACAGAAATAGCCTTCATAACCTTTTCCAGAACCTTTCCTGCTTCTTCTCCGGAAGTATTTTTCGAGTCAGGGTGCGTGCTTGCGAGCCTTAAACAGATAAGGTCAGCTAAAAATTTATCAACGCACATCTTTGCCCAATCGCCTGGATCTTTAAGCGCTTTTCCAAAACTTGATTTAAGCACCTCCGGCCATGACTCAGGTTCCATGTCCCATACCTCCATTGCTACGCGAGGAGGATTCGGGCACTTGTCTTCTCCCTCTATAAAATAGATACCCGTCTCTCCTCCTATCTTTATTATTTTTTTTGCGCCAAGCGTAACCTCGCTGATCTTATCCTGCCATTTTTCAATTAATCTTTCCATTGTATCTCCAATGTATAGCCACCGCTGAATTTTGTCCGCCACAAAACTTTGGCGGACAAAATTGGCTAAGGAATTATATTTATTTTTTCCTCCTGTTTAAATAAACTATCGATAATATTCTCCAAATTGCTGTCTGCTTCAACTACGCCTTTCCCTTTTTCGCTATTCTTTTGTATTTCTTCCTGAAAACAGATATACCCGCCTATCTTTAAACCTGCATTTTCTATCAATTTCAATTTATCCGATTCCAGCCCGCCTTTTGATTTATTTATAACCAAGACTATGTCTTTTATCTTTAGACCGGCGCTCTTCGCGGTATTAAAAGCATTTACAGCAGAGCTAATGCCTACCATTGTAGGATCGCTGATAAGCAGAAGCAAATCTATATCTGTTGCCGTGCGCCTGGAAAGATGCTCCATGCCGGCTTCGTTGTCAATAACTACAAATTTATACTTCTTGGATATCCTTGCAAGGTATTCTCTTAATATATTATTCACTGCGCAATAACAGCCTGGGCCTTCGGGCCTCCCCATAACCAGAAGGTCAAACCCATTTCCTTCTGCTACAGCCTCTTCCAGTCTAAGGCCAAAAAATTCACTTTTAGAAAAACTTTCCGGAGTTTGTTTCTTGACTTCTTCTCTGATGTCCGCAATAGTTTCCTCATATTCTAACCCCAGCGCTACGTTTAAATTAGAATTCGGATCAGCGTCAACAGCAAGGATTGGTTTGTCTATCTTTAATAGATGTTGAACCAGCATTGCGCAGATCGTAGTCTTCCCAACCCCGCCTTTTCCCGCTACTGCAATAACATACGCCATCTCGAAATCCTTTTCAATTCTTTTCGGCTCTAACAGACCTACGAAAAGACGCTCGGACGCCCCAGCGAGGCGTCCTTCGCTCCGCGCCGATTCTCGCTCGTCCTGCAGGCAGGCTGGGGCTTGAGGCACCTCAGAAAAGTTTCGGCATTAATAATATTCTTAATGCTAAGTGCGCAAGGAATTACGGCGAAGTTTTTATACCGTCAAGACTACCTTCGGTATAAAAAATGAGCCGTAAACCGTAGCGCACGGCGAAACTCTTTCAGTGCCGAACAGTCCCAACCTGCCTGCAGGACACCATGCCCGCTCGAATCGACGAGGCTTTTCTTTAGGCCTGCCGGAGCCGAAAAATTAACTTAATAATTTCTTCACGCTTGGGAACAGCTCTATATCCGTATGCGGCAGGAATAATGCCGCGCTGTAATTATTCATAAATAAGGCATTGGTGCTTAAGTCCAAATACGTCATTTTATTCGCAATAACGTCTGCTTTATCAGTTGCCTCATATGACAAAAGGCACATCTTTGCGCCTGCTACTGAAGTATTTCCAAGAAAAGCAAAACTTTTCTCAGGGAGGTCGGGCAAAAGCCCTATATTAATTGCCGAGCGAATGTTTAAAGCAGTACCCAACCCGCCTGCGATAAAAACATGCTTTATGTCTGATTTTTCAAAACCCGATTCTTTCAGCAATACCTCTATGCCCGTATAGATAGCGCCTTTCGAGTGGATTAAATTTTTTATATCATTTTCATCTATGGTAATATCCTTGCCCGTGGCAGAATCTTCCGCGACTACCAATACAAGCTCTTTTATACCGTCGCAATCCCTGACCTGGCAAATTTTATTATCTTTTATTTTTCCGGACCGGTCTATTATTTTATTTTTCAATAATTCGCTGACAATATCTACTATACCGGAACCGCATATGCCTTTTGGAGGCAGATTCCCAATGGTCTGTATTTCAAGAGAATTATTTTTTATAGAAATATTCTGGATAGCGCCCTTCATAGCTCGTACCCCGCACTTGAGGCCTCCGCCTTCAAAACATGGGCCTGCTGATGTAGAACAAGACATCAGCCATTCTTTGTTTCCTAGCGCAACTTCGCCGTTTGTGCCTAAATCTATAAAAAGCGAGAGATCTCTGGTTTTATCCATGCCTGACGCAAGAACGCCTGCTATTATATCCCCGCCTACATAGCTTCCTATGCATGGAAGGCACATTAATAGGCCTCTGGGATTTATTTTTATGCCTGCTTCGCTGGCTCTTATTACCGGCATGAAATTTACAGCAGGGATGTACGGGTCTTTTCTTATATTCGCAGGGTCTATTTTTAAAAGCAGGTGAGTCATTGTGGTATTCCCTGCAGAAACAACAGCTGTTACATCATCCAGCGTAAGACTTGCTTCTTTTATAAGATTATCTATAAGGGTGTTTATTGTATCTATGACTGCGTGATGCAGTTTTTCGAGGCCTTTTTCATGCTGAGCAAAGATAATCCTGGAAATTACATCTTCTCCGAAATCCACCTGCGGGTTATAACTTGCTTTTGAACCAAGCACTTTCTGCGAATTCAGGTCTACTAAATAAGCGACTATAGTAGTTGTGCCTACGTCCACAGCTACTCCAAAATTTTCTTTAGACCTGTCACCTGGCTCTATCAACACCACCTCAGTAGTTCTATTCCTATTCCCGAGAGTTACGGTAACTTCCCAATTGCTCTCCCTTAAAAGCCTGGGCAGCCTTTTTATATTGCTAAGCCCCATCTGTATTGTATTAATTTCTTTATGATGTTTTTTTATCTCTCTGAGAAGCCTGTCAGCGTCTCCGGAATTATCGTCAATCGTAGGATTCGGCAGCTTTAAAAATATTTTTGTGGATAACGGACCATGCTTGAAAATCTTTGAAGTGACTTTGTAATGCTCTTCTTCTATTTCTTCGACAGGCGTATAAAGTCCTGCCAGGCGCTTCGCCTTTATCTCTTCCGTAAGTATCTCAAGGTCTCCCAGCCTGGATTCCTCCGGCACAAAAACTTCCATGTCTGATCCAGGAGAAGTCCTGCAGGCAAGCACATATCCTTCATTCCGTTCCGCATCGGAAACCCTTCCGCTGCCTTCTGTTATATAATCGCCTTTTTTTACTATTACCTTGCACCTGCCGCACACACCCTCTCCTCCGCAGCTATTATATATATGCACGCCTGTCTTCAGCGCAGCTGTCAAAAGATCTGTTCCTCTATCTACTGAAACAGACTTATGTTCCGGAAAAAATGTGATTTTAAATTCATCCATAGTAGATAAATATTAACACGGAGGATATGCGTGGTCAAGAAATAAAAACCCCGCCCTTTTTTAAGATTTTAAAAAGGGCGGGGGTGCACAAACTGCTCTGGTTATTTTATTTTTGTATAACTTTCAATTCTGTTCCGTCAGCCGGACAATACTGAACATCTGACCCGTATTGTTTTCCGCAAACCGGGCAAAACTTGTTATCCATAGCATCTCCAGCCAATGCTCCGCCTGCTGCTCCTGCAGCGCCGCCTATCAATGCGCCTTCAGCTGCATGACCTGACTGATGGCCTATGATAGCGCCTGCCCCAGCTCCTATCAATGTGCCAATTCCAGCGCCTTTCTGTGTTCCTGTGCAGCCTGCTGCAACCATGACCAACAAAAGCAATAATACTATTATCGTATATTTTTTCATTCTACACCTCCCAAATTTTGTGAAACAAAATTTGATCCCGAGTCCGCCACAGAACTTTGGCGGACGAGGGGCTATTTTTGGTAATTATAACACCTTTAAGCATCCCTAGTCAAGCGCAATATAACTATTTGATCATACCTATTCTATTAGGCGGCCAGTATATTAAAAATGCCTTGCCCAACAGATATTTTTTAGGCATAAAACCCCAGTATCTCGAGTCGCGGCTGGAAATACTATTATCTCCTAACACGTAATAAGCATCATTGGGGACTGTAACGATCTGCCCTTCTGCGCCAAAATCCCCCCTATTATAATAATGCTGCTTTTTTAACATAGAGCTCTCTTCCACTGGGGCATTGTTTACCAGGATAGCGCCGTTTGAAATCTGAATATTTTCATTCGGCAGGCCGACAAGCCTTTTTATAAAATCCTTTTTCTTGTCCTCAGGAGATATAAAAACTATAACATCTCCTCTTTCTGGCTGAACAAATTTATATATGAATTTGTTTACAAGTATCCTGTCGCTTTCTATTAAAGTAGTCCTCATAGAACCCGTAGGTATCTTGAATGCCTGCACTACAAAGGTTCTTATTATCAATGCTAGTATTACTGCTATAATTATAGGCTCAACCCATTCTTTCATCAAATAACGCATCTTGTTGTTCATTTAGCCCCCATTTTATTATTCGAGCGAACCAGATCCTTCACTTCGTTCAGGATCGTCCTAATCCTGAGGAGCGATAGCGACGAAGGACGAAGCGAGTCGAGAATTTCTCGACTCGGCCACTTCGTGGCCTCGCTCGAAGAATATTATTAGTTAGATTTTTAAAACAGCAAGAAACGCTTCCTGCGGTATCTGCACCTTGCCGAATTGTTTCATTCGCTTTTTTCCTTCTTTTTGCTTTTCCCAGAGTTTGCGTTTCCTGGAAATGTCTCCTCCGTAACATTTTGCAGTTACGTTTTTACTCATCGCTCGGACTGTTTCTCTCGCTACCACATTATTCCCTATTGCCGCCTGTATCGCTACTTCAAACATCTGCCTCGGGATAAGTTCTTTGAGCTTCGCCGCGAGCATCCTCCCTCTATATTGAGATTTCTCTTTATGAACAATCGAAGAAAGCGCGTCGCAAGGATCGCCATTTATCAATATATCAAGTTTTACAAGATTTCCGGGCCTGTATTCGCTCACCTCATAATCCAAAGAGCCATACCCTCTGGTCATAGATTTTATCTTATCATAAAAATCAACTATAAGTTCGGACAGCGGTATTTGAAAAATAAGTTTTATCTTTTCCTGGGAAATGTATTCTGTTGACTTGTATTCTCCGCGCCTCGATTTTGCAAACTCGATAACCATGCTTAATGTATCGTGAGGCACCATTATGTAGGTAGCTGCAAATGGCTCTGAAATTTCTTCTATGTTTTGGGGCTCCGGCAATTTACTGGGGTTGTCAACCTCTGTAACTTTCCCTTTTTTGTCCTTAACCCTGTAAACAACGCTGGGCGTAGTGATGACAAGATTCAGGTCATATTCTCTTTCCAATCTTTCCTGGGCTATCTCCATGTGCAAAAGCCCTAGAAAACCAGCCCTGTATCCAAAACCTAATGACGGAGAATTTTCAGGTTCATATATAAAAGATGAATCGCTTAATTCTAATTTTTCAATGGCATTTTTGAGAAAATCAAAATCCTTTGCATTGACAGGATAGATGCCGCAGAACACCATGGGTTTGAGCTGTTTATAGCCGATCAAAGGCTTATCTGCCGGCCGCTTGGCGTCAGTAATAGTATCTCCGTTCTTTACATCCTTGGCTTCTTTTATCTGGCAGATAACGTAACCTACTTCTCCGCACGAAAGGCTGTCCACAGGTTCCATCTGGGGCCTGAATATGCCTACATCCTGAACCTCGTATTTTTTAGAGCCGGACATCATGAGTATATTCATACCTTTTCTGATTACGCCGTTTACAACCCTTACATAAACTATTACGCCCCTGTAAGTATCATACGCTGAATCAAATAACAATGCCTGGAGCTTTTCGTCTATGCTCCCGCTTGGAGGAGGCACATCCTTTATTATTCTTTCAAGAAGTTCCTTGGTTCCTATGCCTTCTTTAGCGCTGGTAAGCATTATTTCATTATCTTCAACATTCAAAATACCCTTTATCTCATTTTTTACTCTTTCAGGATCCGCATTCTGCAGGTCAATTTTATTTATAACAGGGATTATAGTAAGTTTTTTATCAAGCGCATGCTGCAGATTTGCGACTGTCTGGGCTTCTACGCCCTGGGCCGCGTCTACCAGAAGGACTGCGCCTTCGCAGGCTGATAAAGATTTTGAGACTTCATAGCTGAAGTCGACATGCCCAGGCGTATCAATAAGGTTCAGCTCGTAAACATCTCCATCAGCTGCCTTATAAGACATCCTGACAGCGCTTGCTTTAATAGTAATGCCGCGCTCCCTCTCTAGATCCATATCGTCCAGCAGCTGCTCCCTGAACTGCCTCTTATTCACTGTATCGGTAATTTGAAGCAGCCTATCGGCAAGCGTGGACTTGCCATGGTCTATATGAGCAATAATGCAAAAATTTCTAATCTTGCTTTTATCCATAACTTCTATTCCGCAATGTTACATGCTAAGGGCTAGGTTTTTGCCGAAATCCAGGTATGATTTGGCTGTTTTTTCGCTGGGGGCTTCTGCGTATATCCTCAAGATTGGCTCGGTCCCTGACAATCTTAAAATCAACCAGCTGTTATCGTCCATTATAAATTTATGACCGTCAAAAGATTTCGTTTCTTTTACGCTTCTGCCGCAAACCTCTTTTGGCGGGTTGGTTTTCAATAACTCCATCAATTTTTTCTTTTTATCATCGGAATAATCCATGTCTATCCTTTGATACCGAAACGAGCCGTATTCTTTTTCCACATCTTTTATTATCTCTAGTATTCCTTTTTTTCTGTACGCCATCATTTCCACGAGAAGCGCGCCAAGAAGCATACCGTCTCTTTCAGGCATGTAACCCTTTACCCCTATGCCGCCGGACTCTTCTCCTCCGATAAGAATGTCTTCGTCCAGCATAAGCCTGCATATATATTTGAATCCGACAGGCGTTTCGTACAATTTCAGGTTATATTTTTTGGCGATAAGGTCTATAAGCGTGGTATTTGAAATTGTTTTTACAACTCCGCCTTTCCAAAGCCTGTCTTCTATAAAATGAAGCAATAAAAGCGCCATTATCTGGCCTGCGCCCATGAATTTTCCGCCCGGAATAACCGCGCCTATCCTATCCGCATCTCCGTCATTCACTATACAGATATCATATTTTACTTTTTTATCTTTCATTGCCCGGAAAGATACATCCAGGTTCTTCGGAATAGGCTCAGGATTTACGCCTCCGAACAAAGCATCTCTGCCTGTCCTCATCTGGGTAACCTTTATCTTTGTGCCTTTAAGCATCTCGGGTATATAACCGTCGCCTACGCCGTGCATGCAATCAACCAGCACGTTTATTTTCGCGTTTTTCAAATGCTTGAGGTCAATGTAGGATTTTGCAAATTTCATATAGTCTTTTTTAAGGTCGCTCAGCACTATCATACCTGACTCTATGCCTTTTTTAAACTCCACGGACTGCACGGGATTTTTAGCCAACAACGATTCCACCGACTTTGTAATTCCTTCGTCAGCAGTGCCCGCATAAGCCGCTTTTATCTTTAGGCCGTTATAATAAGGAGGATTATGGCTTGCGGATAACATCAAGCCTCCGGATAATTTTTTATTTTTTATGGCAAAGCTTACGAGCGGCGTAGGAACAGCCTTGTCTGAAAGCAATACCTTGATCCCGTTGCCTGCCAAAACTTCTGCCGCGAGCTCAGCATATTTCTCGGATAAAAATCTCCAGTCGTATCCGATTACAAAAACCACGTCCTTCGCTTTAAAATGATCCGCGACCGCCTGCGAAACTATTCTTACGTTTTCGAATGTAAAATCCTGCGATATTATTGCCCTCCAACCGTCTGTTCCGAATTTAATACCCATCTTACCTGCCCTTTCCTTTCTATTGTATGCGTAATCTTTTTACAGCATCTATTTTATCTTTTGCGCCGAAGAAATACGATCCCGCTACCAGTATATTCGCGCCAGCTCCGATAACTAATTTAGCAATCTTATCATTTATGCCGCCATCTACTTCTATGTCTTTAGAATACATCTCCCTTAATGCCTTTATTTTTGGCAATACGGCTTCTATAAAACTCTGCCCGCCAAATCCGGGATGAACTGACATAAGTAAGACCATATCCGCATATTTTAACACGCCCTCTATGCATAAAGGCGAATCAGGATTCAAGGATATGCCTGCCTTTTTCCCAAAGGCTTTTATTTGTTTCAAAACCTCTGTTATTCTTTTCTCATCAATCTCTTTTACGCTTTTAGATTGCCCTTTTTTCAGGACTTGTGTCTTTGCCTGCCCCGTACCTGAGCGAAGCGAATGGTACGGGGTGCCTTTGTAGCCTTGCGGCCTTCCGTATGCTTCTGCGTGTATCGTGACGATATCGCTCCCTGCCTCTATAAAATCCTTGATAAATTTATGCGGTTCTTTAATCATGAGATGCACGTCCAAAATCATGTCAGTGCATCTCCTGGACGCCTCGACTATCAAAGGCCCTATTGTAATATTAGGGACAAAATGACCGTCCATTATATCAATATGTATCATGTCTGCGCCTGAATCTTCAATCTTCTTTATTTCATCCTTAAGATTAGCAAAATCCGCTGACAGCAAGCTCGGAGCTATTAATATTTTACTCATTTTAACCACCTTAACTTACGCGGTTTTTTATAAAACTAATTCTTTTTCTATTTCTTTCTGTTCCCTGTCATTAAGTTCCCCTATCACAGCTATGTTCAGGCCAGAACTATTGAATATATTTTGGCTAACGCGCTTTATATCATCCGCTGTAACAGCTTCCACTTTCTTTATAATGTCCTGCCGATCCGGCAGCTTATTCAAAGAAGTCATGTAATCTCCGAGCCACAGCATGTGATCCACTGTATCTTCCAGCGCCATCAAAAGCTGAACCTTAAAAAATTCTTTTGCCCTTTTTAATTCGCCTGCCGTAACCTGCTTTTCTTTTATACCTCTTAATTCTTCCAATATGCAGCTGATGGCCTCTTCAACCTTTTTATGCTCCGTGCCCGCGTGCACCACAAACGCGCCTGTTTCATTATATCTTTTAACCTCCGCACCGATCTCATACGCAAGGCCTTTTTTTTCTCTTATGTTTTCAAATAACCTGGATGACATGTTGCCGCCTAAAATAATGTGTAATAAACCAAGCGCATATCTGTCTTTGTGAGCCTTTCCGAAGGAATGCAATCCTATGCATAAATGCGCCTGCTCAGTATCTTTATTCAAGACCTTTATGCGAGGCTTTGATTGATTATTGCGGAAGGTTTCCGCCTGAGCGACTTTTATTCTAACGGAACTGGCGAATATCTTTTTAAGCTTCGATTCTATTGCGTCATGATCCAGATTGCCGCATAAAACAATAACTATGTTCTCGGGTATATAATTCGAATCTCTGTAGCCAACTATATCTTTTCTTGAAATAGCTTGAACTGAATCTATTGTACCGGCAATAGAAAAACCAAGCGAATTCCCCGGCCACATAATCTCGGCCAGTATATCATGCACGTGGTGATTAGGAAGATCCTGATACATCTTTATCTCTTCTATGATAACCCCGCGCTCCCGCTCAAGTTCCTTCTGGTCGATACTTGCGTTTAAAACCATATCAGATAAAACTTCCAGCGCTGTATCTCGGTGTTTAAAACTGACTTTTGCAAGAAAACACGAAACCTCTTCCGCTGTGAAGCCGTTTAAAGAACCTCCTCTGCCTTCAATCTCTTCTTTCAGTTTTCTGCAAGTCCTCGAGGGAGTGCCCTTAAAAAGCATATGTTCCAAAAAATGCGATATCCCGGAATTTTTTTCGTTTTCATTTCTGGAACCCGCCCTTATCCATATACCCATGGCCATAGATTCCATATTTGGCATATAGTTTGTTGCAAGCGTAAGGCCATTATCAAGTTTAGTTTTCTTATACATTTTAACCTATGAAGTTTTCTTGTGCTTATAGGAATCTAAATAATTCTGCAGAATTAACTGCGCTGCTATTTTGTCTATATTTTTTTTACGCTTTTTTCTCGAGAGATCTGCCTCTAAAAAAATCCGCTCGCCTTGTGCAGTAGTAAGGCGCTCATCGATCATCTCCACCCGGATGTTAATTTCTTTCTTCAATTCGTTGACAAAATCTATAGCAAGGTTCGCGCTTTTTCCCTCAGTGCCATTCATGTTTAAAGGAAGCCCTACGATCAGCTTCGCCGCATCATGCTCTTCCACCAGATCCCGTATATTTTTTATATCGTTTTTTATGCCTTTACGCTCTATTGTTCCGACAGATTGCGCTATTATATTCAATGCGTCGCTTACGGCAACACCTATGCGTTTCTCTCCAAAGTCAAGCGCGAGTATTCTCTGCATGCTATTCAAAAACCCTGAAAGTCTTAACCAGGTCTTTTACCTCTTGCGCCCTCGCCTTGTTGCAAACAAGAGTTCCTGATTTCGTCTGCACTATTATTATATCCTTAAGCCCTATAACCCCTATTTTATGATCTTTGTCCCCTACTACGATAGAGTTCTTCACGTCTATCATGCTTGAATTAGAAAGTATGATATTCCCATCCGAATCTTTATCGTATATCTCTTCGATGCTCGACCATGACCCTATATCCACCCAGTCAAAATCTGCTTTTATGCAAAATATTTTATTGCGCTCGTTCTTTGAAACAGGCTCCATGATGGCGTAATCTATGGAAATCGGATTAAACCTAGAATATTCGTTCTCTAGCCTTAGGGAATAACCTGCTTTCCCTTCAAGCCTGGAAATGTCTTCGAGGCTGTAATAGATATCCGGCATGTACTTTTTCATCATGCTCAATGCGGAGCTTGTCTTCCAGATAAAGATACCGCTATTCCATAGATATTTTTTATTTTTATACAATGCCTCTGCTTTTGCTTTTTTAGGCTTCTCTATAAATCTTTTTATGCCGTAATATCCCTGGAATTTTTTGCCGATTTCCATGTACCCATAACCTACGGACGGGTACCTGGGCTTTATGCCTATTGTCAAAAGGTTTGATCCGGATTCTGCGGCCTTTTTCGCGGAAACCAGATCCTTAAAAAACGTCTTTGTGTTTTTTATTATATGATCCGCAGGCAGAATTACCATTGTCGGGTCTCCGAATCTTTTTTCAAGAATGAGCGCGCTGAGGCATATCGCGGGAGCCGTATCTCTGCCGAAAGGTTCCAGTATAATATTTTCTTTTTTGAGGCTTGCTACGTAAGGCTTCAGGCTGTGAAACTGATCCTTGGTGGTTACGAGAAATATATTCTCTGTGGGTAAATTTTCTTTTAACCTCTTAATGGTCTCATGAATCATCGCATTTCTTGTTCCAAGAGATATTATGTGTTTTGCTTTACCGCGAGTGCTCTTCGGCCAAAGCCTTTCGCCTTTTCCGCCTGCCATTATAACTGCGTACATAAATTAAGCCCCCTTTAGAGTTCTTACAAAACTTCCGACTTTTTTTACTAAATCTTTCTTCCTGATATTTTTTTCAATAACTTTTACAATCGCGCTCCCTACAATTGCTCCGTCAGCCGCCTTCTGAACCTCTTTTACCTGTTCGGGAGTAGATATACCAAATCCAGCGCAAACAGGTTTTTTGGTAATCTTTTTTATATTTTTTATGCTCAACTTCAGTTCTTTCGGCAATTTTACCCTGGTTCCGGTTGTTCCGGTAAGGGAAACATAATATATAAAACCTGTTGAAGCATTGCTGACTTTTTTTATTCTTTCAATAGAACTGGTCGGAGCCAAAAGATGTATCACTGAAAAGGCATGCCTTTTCGCAATCATCCGCAAATCTTTTGACTCTTCCACGGGAAGATCCGGTATGATAACGCCGTCAACGCCTGAAAATATAGCATCTTTTACGAATCTTTCGAGCCCATAGTGAAAAACCAGATTGTAGTACATCAAAAAGACTATCGGAGTCTGTATTATGGATCTGACACTCCTCGCTATCTTAAATACATCGGCAAGAGTTGTCCTGCTTTTTAAACCTCTCTCTGAAGCCTTTTGTATGGTTGGGCCGTCAGCAATAGGATCAGAAAAAGGCACGCCAAGCTCAATAACATCCGCGCCTTGCTTGTCTAATTCAAGTATCAATTTTTTTGTGATGGCTAAAGATGGATCCCCTGCCATTATAAAAGCAATAAAAGCTTTCTTATTATCTTCCCGCAATTCTTTAAATTTTTTATCAATGCGATTCATTTTTAATTATATCAATGTCTTTATCGCCTCTGCCTGAAAGGCAGACTGCTATGATTTTATCTTTACTTACTTTTGGAGCTAATTTTTTAACAGCATAATATATCGCATGACTTGATTCCAAAGCGGGTATTATGCCCTCCTGTTCTGTAAGCATCTTAAATCCCTGAAGCGCTTCTTTATCCGTTATTGCCGCATATTCAGCGCGGCCGGTTTCTTTATAATAAGAATGTTCAGGTCCTGTGCCCGGATAATCCAATCCCGCAGATATGGAATGAGCTATTCTCACCTGGCCGTCTTTATCCTGCAATAGATAGCTCTTGGTTCCATGTAAAATACCCACAGCCCCTTTGCAAAGACTTGCCCCGTGCTTTTCCGTATTAAGCCCTAATCCGCCTGCCTCCACTCCGATAAGCTTTACACCTGTTTTAAAAAATGGGTGGAAAAACCCCATTGCGTTGCTTCCGCCGCCGACACACGCAACCATATAGTCAGGAAGTCTTTTTTCATATTTAAGAATCTGTTTTTTTGTCTCCTTGCCTATCACTGACTGAAAATCCCTGACCATCATCGGATACGGGTGCGGGCCTATGGCAGAACCTATGACGTAATACGTGTTCCTTACGTTCGTAACCCAATCTCTTATTGCTTCGCTTGTAGCGTCTTTCAGGGTTTTGCTTCCCGAATAAACAGGTATTACTTTCGCGCCGAGAAGCCTCATCTTAAATACATTAAGAGCCTGCCTGTGAATATCTTCTTCTCCCATATATACTTCGCACGGAAGCCCGAATAGCGCTGCGCTGGTCGCAGTAGCTAGCCCATGCTGTCCCGCGCCTGTTTCCGCGATGATGCGGGTTTTTCCCATCTTAACGGCCAGAAGCACCTGGCCTAAAGTATTGTTTATCTTATGGGCGCCGGTATGAAGAAGATCTTCTCTTTTTAAATATATTTTTCTTTTGGTTTTTTTAGATAAGTTTTTCGCTAGGTAGAGCGGCGTAGGCCTGCCTGCGTAGACTTCCAGTAAATTATCTAATTCTTTTTTGAATTTAGCGTCTTTCTGCGTTTTTTTATATTCTTTTTCAAGCTCTTCAAGAGCTATCATGAGCGTTTCAGGCACAAACTTTCCGCCAAATACGCCAAATTTACCGTATTTATCAGGTAACATCTACATATCTCCAATATAGAATATAAATTATATAGAAAAAAGAATCATTTGTCAATAGAATCAAGGGAAAAGTGTCATTGCGAGGAAGCGCCAAGCCCTCAGGGCGAAGCCAATCTCAATTAGATCCCTCGAATGCTCCTCTTAGTCGCATCCTCGGGATTAATTCGGCCTATACAATTTACGTCACTACGTTCCGTAAATTGTGGCCTCATTAAAAAACCCCGCCCTTTTTTAAATTTTAGAAAGGGCGGGGTAAAATAAATCAGCTGATCTAAATTATATTATACTGCGCCTTTTAACCCTGCTATCAGGTCTCTGTCTTTAAGAATCTTGTCTATAGTCTGACCGCGCAGATCAATGATATTACTGTCGCCAAACAATCTTGCAAATGCCTGAGATGCTGGAGATGCAGGCTTTACGCCCATAACTATTATCCTCTTCCCCCATTCTTGCAATAACCCAGCGTCCTCAAGGCCTTTCCTTATTTCAGCATCATTTTTATCTATTGCCACAATGACGGCTGTTACATCGTTAGCCAATTTGCCAAATTCTTCTTTAAATCCGCTTGGGTTGTCAGTAACAAACACATCTTTAAACATTACTGTCTTAGCTTTTGTTGCACTAAAATCGCAAGCCTGGCCTTTAATTTTACCTTCGGGAGAAACTATCCTTATGTCTACCAATGCTGCTAAGACAGCTTGCGCTTCGATGGGATATATATCCATATCTTTTCCTGAAATAGTTATACCGTTTATTGTAAATGGTACATCTCCGTTAATAGCAACTGCTGCAGGTAAAACTTTCCCATCAGCTATCTCTCCTGTAAAATTTGTATTAGCAGCTGCTTTAACTTCTGCTGTTGTCTTGGTTACATCTTTTACTATAACATTTATTGCTTCTGCAGCATAGTTTCCAGCTGCAACATTACCTTGACCTAAATAAGCTGAATCCAACCTATAGCTATCAATGCCTAAAGCTGCTCCATTTGTACCTGTTCTACCAACGAATGGTTTAGCCCGCTCATTAATCTGGTCTATCTGATCTGTAGTAGCACCTACCACGAGCTTATATTCGCCTTTTGTGCCAGTTGGCGCCAAAACACCTATTACAACTAAGCTTTGTAATTCATAGCCTCTTGTTCTGGCTGACCAGTTTCTCATGCCGGCAAATTCTTCGCTTGTTATAATATCACCTTCTTTTTTACCAGCTGTTACAATAGCTTTCCAAGCATGCATAGGAGAGCCTTTATCTTCTGTCCCAGGTGTTGTTGACGGCATTTGTCCTTCAACAGCAGTAGTACCTCCTTGTGCCTCTTCTACAACTACTGCTCCTTTTGCAAATATTAAATCTCTTGTCCCAAAAACAAAAATACTAATCAAAGCTGCAATGCACAATAGCATTAAAAATCTGTTCACCTTCATATTTCCCCTCCTTTTTATTATTTTATTGCTGGGTCCCATTCTCTTTTAAGGGTCTCCCTGTAAAGGTTATCATCTGTTTTTGTTGTAACCTTTGGGCTTATGACTATATATGAATAACCCGCTTCACTCAATAGCTGGGTTAGCGAAGGAGTGTGAAAACCGCCTGCAATAAGGATAGCTGAGTTTACATTATCCTTTTTTATTTTTTCGTCAGACTTGTTTACAAATGTTTTTTCTCTTTCTGTAGCCGTGCTGTAAAATTTTTCTATGGTGGTTATGTTGTCGGTTATTACATAATAATTTTCAGGAATCTGCAGGCCTAGCGCAAGTTCATCAGATTCTTTCTTTAAAAAATCTGCCCATTTCTTGGGATCAAAATCTTTTTTATTACTCAGAAAATATCCGTATTCCTCAGGCACAAGCTTAATCCTTAACATCTTATCCAATATTGATATAGCCTTTGAGATTTTGATAAGCTCTTTTTGATTGTCATTTTCTGAAATAGAATTCAAGACCTTGCCTTCTGCTGGCAATTCTTCTTTAAATAGCTTACTTACATTTAGATTTTTAAGGCTGTCTTGATATTCTTTGTAAAGGGCCTTTTGCTCATCCGTAGCCGCGCCTGTATTTATCTTTACGAAATCTATCTTTTTCTCCATATCATCTATCTTCATAAGATTTGCGAAATTAGTAAATTCGGATACGCTTATGCCCTTTTTCTTTATTGCATCATTTAATATCCTGTAATAACCTAAAAGATCTATTGTTTCATTTTCGTAATCTTTCTTTGCCTTGTCCAAAGACAATAGGTCCTGATTATAAACCTTTTCCTTTATCTTCTGCCCTGCCTCTGACATTTTATTCAAATATTCCAATGCACTATCTTTAAATTTATCCATTTCCAATAAAAACATACCGTTAGAATCGTAAAGATTTTTATCCTCTACCCCTTGAATGGATATAGGATAAGAGGAAGACAGGTCAAGATAATTAACCCCATTAAAATCTCCTTTTTTCAAAAGATTGTCTGCTATCTCCTCTCTTACTTCCATTGGAGCCCTGTATCTTAAATATTTAAAGTCTCTATCTGTCAACTTCCCTTCCATAAGAACTAAATTTATATTATAGTCATCAACCAGTGCTCCTATTATTCCTGCTATATTTTTCTGCGCCTCGTAATTTGCATGCGCATCCTGGATATGGACTATCAGCTTGCCATTCGTACCTTTATATGAATCTATTATTGTGCCATACATGGCTGGGACAGTTATGTTAAAGGGGTCTGTTGGATCAAGGGTAACCGGTTTTGCAGGCATTGCTATATCTTCTTCATTATAGTCAGAAGTATCAGGCTCTGCTATTTCTTCTGCTTTCTGCTCAGCCTGGGGCTGAGTTTCAGCCTTAATTGCCTTTTGCCGCTTTTCCCAAATTGTTTCAGCAGAACACAAGCTTATTCCGATAAAACTAAGCGCCACAATAGCTGACAACGACTTTAAAGCTTTATCCATGCAAAACCCCCTTTATTAAATACATTTTAAAACTGTTACTAGTATACCTTCTATACCTGAGATTGTCAAGTTTTTTTATATCTTTTATTCAATGATTATATCACATTTTGGAATAGAACTCAAGAATGCCCTGCCATAAAATTTGTTTATTATGCGGCTGTCAAGAATAGCTATTATGCCGGTATCTTTCTTGCTGCGAATTAATCTGCCAAACCCCTGTTTAAATTTAAGGACAGCTTCCGGCAGATTATACTCCAGAAAAGCGTCGCCTCCTCTTTTTTTTATATCCTCTATTCTTGCTTCGATAACCGGATGATCAGGGACCGCAAAAGGCAGTTTTGTTATAATTACATTAGAGAGGGCTTTGCCTTGAACATCTATGCCCTGCCAGAATGTGTCCACTCCGAAAAGCACAGACCCTGACTCTTTTTTAAAACTGGCAAGCATTTTACTTCTGCTCAAACCATTGCCCTGCCTTAAAACGTTAAAACCCTTCTGAATAAGATATCCCTCAAGTTCCTCATAGACGATATTCATCAGAGAATAGCTTGTAAAAAGCACGAATGCGTTTCCATTTGTAAGGCTCAGGTATCGTTTTATTCTATCTGCCGCTTTGGCCGCATAATCAGTCACATTATCGGGATTAGGCATGTCTTTCGCTATATACATCCTGACCTGGTTTTTGTAGTCAAACGGGGAACCCATCTTCAACTCTATGGCTTTTCTTGCCCCAACCCTAGCCTTAAAATACTCGAACGAACCATTGCCCACTGAGAGCGTTGCGCTTGTCAGAATAATCGGTTTTTCCTCATTAAAAAGCCTTTCTTTTAATATTTCGCCTATATTTACAGGAGCCATATTTATAGAAATCCTGTTTACCTTTTTATTTTTGGAGCATTCCATCCAGTATACATAATTTCCCATTGCCTGGTTAAGTATAAGTTCCACGGAATCTTTTAGGCCGCTTATTTTCCTGGCGAAACTGGCTATTTCCATCTCATCTTCTTTATCCTTCGCGCTTTTTTTAGCGGCTAGAAGCGATTCCGCCAGGTCATGCAAAGGTAACGACAGGTTGTTTTCTATAAAATTTTTCTCCTTGATCCTGAGCGTGTCAGAATCTTCTTTTTTCGCGTTTGCGTCAAAATATTCCTTTGCGTCCTTAAAAAATGCGTCTGATCTCCTGCGTATCTGCTCCACCATTTCCATGCTATTCTGATCGCCTACGGCCAACAAAAACCCTTTTTGTTTTTTTAAGTTAAACAAAAGGTCCAGTAGATATTTTATGCCTGTATTTGATATGCTTGCGCCCAGATGTTCCGTAGCTACGCCTTCGATGCTATGCGCCTCGTCGAACACAAGCGCGTCCCATTCAGGAAATATGTTTTTCTGCTCTTTCTCCAGCGCCAGGTTCGAAAAAAATAAATGATGGTTCACAACCAATATCCTCGCTTCGCTTATTTTTTCTCTGGCTTTCTGAAAAAAACATCTTTTATAATACTGGCAATTTTTGCCAAGGCAGGTTTCTGAATCAGCTGAAATCAGGCTCCAAACCTTTGAATCAGGCTCTTCTTCCAAGTCGTAAAGCGTACCGTCCTGCGTTTTATACGACCAGGCAAAAATCTTTGTAAATTCTGTTAACTCGTACTGGTCAGAAAAAAGATCTTTCTGCTGAAACTCAGACCTATGCAGCCTTCTCAGGCACAGATAATTATTCCTGCCTTTCACAAGTACTGCTTTAAAATCTTTATCCAGGAATTTTTCCAGAAAAGGTATGTCTTTATGAATAATTTGTTCCTGAAGGCTTATAGTGTTTGTGGAAACTATGCCGAGAGTTTTGTTTTCAAGCGCGTATTCTGCAAGCGGCACCAGATAAGCAAAACTTTTACCTATGCCGGTCCCAGCCTCTACAATCAACTGCTCTGAATGCTGTATGGCGCTCTCAATAGCCTCTGCCATTTCTATCTGCTCATGCCTCACCTCATACCCGGGCATGGCCTTGGCTATTGGGCCGTTTTTGTCAAAAATTTTTTTCATTTTTTCTTCTTAAAAAACGCTATTCTCTTTTCTTCGCCTCTTGCCAGGCGCCTGATGTTTGATTTATGTCTATGGACTATTATCAGGCATAAAAGACACGTGAAAATAATTATTTCTACGGGCTCTCCGAATGCAAGCGTAAAAATCGGAACTGAGATAACCGCTATGATGGATGCGAGAGATACAAATCCTGTTATAAAAAACGTGATCAGCCAGACCATGAATCCGAGCCAGGATATCTTAGGTATAAGCCCTATCACTACGCCAGCGCTTGCAGCAACGCCCTTGCCGCCTTTAAATTTAAGAAATAGCGTCCAATTGTGCCCAGCTATTGCGAAAAGTCCAACCAGTATCCTGTAAAGTTCGGGCCTTGTGACAGGCGCCAGATATAAAAACCCGGAAGCAAGATAAGTTACGCAGATGAGGCCTTTGACGATGTCTATCATAAGAACTATTATGCCGGGCACCTTGCCTATAACCCTGAATACGTTTGTAGCTCCGACGTTCCCGCTGCCGTATTCGCGTATATCTATGCCTTTAATAACCCTGCCGAATATATATGCCGTAGGAATAGACCCGATTATGTAAGCTGCCACAAACCCAAGAAATAATATAATATACCCCACATGCCCTCCTAACCTTTCATATGTTACTAAGCAAGTATGATTTGTTTTGTAGCATTAACGGGACTTAAATGTCTTTCTTTTAAACCTTATAACCACGGGAACTCCTTCCAGATTCAACTTTTTCCTGAATATATTGACTAGGTGATTTACTTCGGAATTGTTTATCGCTTCCGGGCTTTTCGCGATAACCTCAAACTCAGGCGGAGAATTTTTTATCTGCCTTATGGAATAAAGCTTTGTCGGATAAAACTCTATAGATTTCAGAATAGCGTTTAAATCGCTTGTTGAAAAATTCTTTCTGGTTATTTCTGCCAGCTCATGCGCCAGATCAATCACTGCCATGAGATTTATTTTTCTTAACGCGGATATAAAAACAATAGGCGCATTATACATAAACCTGATATTTTCGCGGATTACTTTTTCGTATCCAACTTGCTTTACGCCTTCTTTTTCCGCCAGGTCCCATTTATTTATAGCCAGGATAAACGGCTTAAAATTTTTCTGGACAAGGTCTATTATCTTGTGCTCCTCTTTAGTTATCCCAAGCGGCGCATCCGCAATTATCACAGCCACGTCGCTTCTTTTAATGCTCTCTTCGGTGCGCAATATACTGAAATAAGTGACAGCGTCTTTTATCTTGCTCTTTGAGCGTATGCCTGCCGTGTCAATTATAACAAAAGATTTTCTGTCTTTCTCAAAGTATGTGTCGATTGAATCTCTTGTGGTGCCGGGGATGTCGCTGACAGTAATCCTATCTTCTCCTAAAATACTGTTAACAAAAGAGGATTTTCCAACGTTTGGCTTACCAATAACAGCAAGTTTTACGGCGTGTTCCAAGCTTCTGCTCTGGTTATTAGGCTGCTCAATATTACGCATAACTTTATCTAAAAGATCTCCTATTCCCAGGCCATGCAAGCTGGATATGAACATAGGCTCTCCAAAGCCTAAACCGTAAAAATCATTAGCCTTCTGCGTTAAGCTTCCGCTGTCCACTTTATTCACGGCTAATGTAATATTTTTATCCGTTTTTCTAAGCATGCTGCAAATCTCC
>JAPLMD010000027.1 GCA_026387235.1 Candidatus Omnitrophota bacterium | reverse complement strand
CCCCTATCGTCACTCTCAATGAGGGCAACACCCCTCTTGTGTATTCATGCCATCTTTCAAAATTGGTCTCGGGAGATGTCTATTTAAAATACGAAGGCCTTAATCCGACCGGTTCTTTCAAGGATAGAGGCATGACTCTCGCTATTTCAAAGGCCCTGGAAGAAAAACACGTGGCAGTCATATGCGCTTCTACAGGCAATACCTCTGCTTCAGCAGCAGCCTATGCTAGCCGCGCAGGAATTAAATGCATTGTTTTGATACCAAAAGGCGCCATAGCGCTCGGCAAGCTTGCCCAGGCGCTTATACACGGCGCTCAGGTCATCGCAGTAGATGGAAATTTTGACGACGCGCTCAATCTTGTAAAAGAAATTACCGCCAAGCAACACATCAAGCTTGTAAATTCCCTGAATCCTTACAGGATAGAAGGCCAGAAGACTGGCTCATTTGAGATATGCGATCAGTTAGGGATAGCGCCTGATTTCCACGCTATCCCCGTAGGAAACGCCGGCAATATCACTGCTTACTGGAAAGGCTATAAAGAGTATAAAGAAAAAGGAAAGATAAATAGTCTTCCTGTAATGCTTGGTTTCCAGGCAGAAGGTGCGGCGCCTATAGTGAGAGGTAAAATCATAGAAAAGCCCGAAACCATAGCCACTGCTATCCGCATAGGAAACCCTGCCAGTTGGAAAAAGGCAGAAGCTGCCAGAGATGAATCCAAAGGCCTCATAGATATGGTTTCTGACGATGAAATACTCCAGGCCTATAAATTCCTCGCGTCAAAAGAAGGCGTGTTCGTAGAGCCCGCGTCAGCCGCATCAGTAGCAGGCATAATGAAACTCGCCAAAAAAGGATATTTCAAAAAATTCAAAAGTCCCAAAGTCGTCTGCATCCTTACCGGCCACGGCCTCAAAGATCCTGACCGCGCCATAAAATCCATCAAAGAACCCAAAATCGTCCCCGCAAATCTCCATGCAGTTCTCAAAGAAATCCCTTAACTTTACAAAACAAGTATTGCCTGTTTTGTAAAGTTGCATAATCGTCTATTCAATTATCTACAATACCAATGTGTCTAATAGGCATTATAATGTGACTCTATTTTTATTCACATTATTACTCTGTCTATTTATAATGAAAGGTAATTTTATGAGCATAGCCAAAGTTAGCAACATTTTAGCCAGCAGGATTAGGACTCTTCGTAATTCCAGAGGATGGACGCAATCTAGATTCGCATTAGAAATAAATGTGCATCCTACTTATATAAGCAGAATAGAAAGCTGCAAGAAACTTCCTACCTTATATATGATTTCCCGCATAGCAGAGGTCTTTGAGTTAGAGGCGTATGAACTTTTATTAGACGATAAAAAATTAGTATCGCCTGATTACAAAAAAAATAAAATAATAAATATCCTTAAAGAATCCAGCCCATCTAATATAAATATTTATTTCCCATTAATTAACGCATTGCACAAAGAACGCAAAAGAAACAGAAAACAAAAATAAAATAGAGCCTATCTGGTCTGACACCGCACCGAGGTGCTGGATATCCGGGTGTTCGGCACCGAGGTGAGCCCGCCATGCGAGAACTTATGCTGAAACTTGTGCTCAGAGTAATCATTTTTGGAGTAGTTATAGGAGGTTGCGCTAACCAGCAAGCTAATTATACCAAGAAAGATATTATAAAGATCGCGGATTTTGAACTCTCGCCTGACGAAGAAAAAATTGTTTTTTCAGCAATCACCCCAGTAGGAAATCTGGATATCTGGGTAGTAGATATAGATGGTAAAAACCTCAGAAAACTCACTTTTCAAGACCGTTCTCCTACGAATCGTATAGCCAAATTTTTCAAAAAACACCGCTGGAGGAATTTCTTTGAAATAGATATGCGCTATCCTAAGTGGACTAACAATAAGAGAATAGCTTTTTGTCAACAGCTATCAAAAATCGATGCATGGAGTATGCATGCTGTTAGTAGAAAATATTGGACAATTGATCCGAGCGGTACAGATAAAAAACCGCAGACAGATTTAGATAAAATTATAAAAAGACAGCAATCCACGTCTCTAAATAAATTTAAATTTTCAGACCGATCGGAAAAATACAAATTGAAAGTGCTCCTAAAGAAAGATGATCTCTGGATTTTGAGAGACGGAGTAACTATCCCTCAAAAATTAATTCAATAAAAATATGAGACCAACAATTTGCCTCGTATTGTGTGTATTATGCGGCTTCTTTGCAAATAATATTTTTGCGCTGGATGACGCTATCGAGCCTTTTACTGTAGAGAGTACCAAAGGCGCGAAAATAAATTTTTATTGTTATGAAAGCGCTGCGGATGATGTAAAGGAAAAACCTGTATTGCTAGTTCATGGGTTTAATTCTAACGGAGAAGTCTGGAACGATAAAAATAACAATTATGTAAAAAAATTAACCGAGAGCGGTTATGACGTAATAGTTATAGACATGCGCGGCAATCCGGTTGATACGGACGGTGACCATAAAGCTGATAAAGCTATGGTAGGAAACTCATGGGGTTATGGTGTAAGGGATTTAGGCGATGACGTAGGCGTGGCATTAGAAAGAGGCATGGATTATCTGAATAAGAATCTCCCTGACCGTAATTATGTAAAGGCAGATGTAATAACTCATTCTACCGGTGCCTTAGCAGTGACGGCATATTCACGTTCACTTGGCTTAGTCCCTTACAGGGATAATATAGGAACAATAATAGAGCTTGCTCCGCCAAATAACGGTTCTACTAGCCTGGTAGCTAATATGAAAAATATTCTGGGCGTAATTCCATCAGTTTTTACCCAGAGTATAACCGCATATCAATATGCCTTAGAAGTAGCTGAGAATAAGATATGGATTCCAGGCAGCCGCATGGAATCTGAAAATTTGAGAAAAGAATTATCGCCCGACAGCATGTTCTTAAAAAGCATACAGGATCTCGGGCCCGATAAGCGGATAAAAACATTTATCGCGATCGGCAGCGAAGACTGGGTTGTAGGAGATTGGAGCCCTGTAATAGGGAAAAGAGACGATATAGGTTATGAATATTTTCTTGGCATGGACCATTTTAATTTCTGCAATAGCGAAACAGTCCTGGCTGCGATATTGAATAAATTAGAGAAAAGCGAGAGCAGTAATTTTTTTAACAGGTTTAAGCCTTATAAAAATAAACAATTGGCATTTTTGTCAGGCCCGGGCATAGACCATCCTGATGATACGTTTGATATTGTGGATTTTGCGAAAGGCGTGGATATAAGTCCGGCTAAACTTTTTGATTTATATTTGAGAATCGCAGCCAAAAAGAACAAGGCATATTTGTTGAAATACTGGGAGATACTGTCTGTTTTTGAAGATGCTCAATCAGAAATTTCAACGTTCAGCGATATCGACGGTATTATCGATAAATGGAATGAATCGTTGGGCCAGAAAAATAAACTTCTTCATGACTATTATATGTACGCGTCAAGAGAATACCTGGAATCTCCGGACATAGCGGTATTGGCAAACGGTTATTATAATGAAATGAGAAAATTAATTATAGAAAAGGTCGGAGAGCCGGTAAGAATTATAGATCAAACATTTGAACCTTATATACTGGATGAACAAAAGGTCTTAGTGATTCCTACGGGCGGGCTTTCAGGCCTTTCTCATTCAGCGATATTCAAGAGTAAGCTTACAGAATATGTAAAAAATGGAGGGACTGTTATATGTTTTTCTCAGCAATATGGCTATGATTTTAATGCCCTTCCTGGAGAAAAATTAAATGCGTACGGCTGGCAGGAAGACGCGTCCTGCCATGCAAAAGCCGCTTATATTGAAAATTTTCATCAAGTTCTCAGTTCGCAAAGTGAATTATACCCTGATATAAAACTGGACGGATATTTTACAGATTACCCGGACGGCGCCGCAATTTTACTCAAAAGGTCAAAAAACCAAATGCCCGCGATGCTTATGTATGATTTCGGAAAGGGCATCGTCATAGCCGCGTCTATTTATTCAGACTGGGGCTATTTAAATGGCCAGGCAAGTTCTTCAGAGATTAATCTCGTAAGAGATCTCTTGAGATGGGCAAAATCCGGCAAGAGCCTGCCTGAATATAAGACCGGCGAGGATTTTGAGAATCCCATCCAGACAAACAAAGATTTTAATAAGATAGAAATGATTTTAAAATCGCCTGAAGGTAAAATTTTAGAGAAAAATATTTCAAGTGAAGCAATGTATATATCAGGCCTGGCCCTGGAAAAACCCGGAGTTTATTCCGTGGATTACATTCTTTACGACGCTGATTCCAAGGCTATCCAGCCTCAGTCAGAAGGTTTTTACTTTTCTTTCAGCCGGCCGCCGCAGGGCCTTCTGCAGAATCCGGACTTTACCTTTGATATAACAAGCGACAGCGAAAATTATATTTCAGGTAATGCTGCCGCGTTTACATTCCACATAAGAAATAATACTGCCAAAGATGAGCCGATAAGATACAAAGCAAATCTCCCTCATCATAAAATAGAATTTAATGACGTAATCACGGTTCCGGCAAATAATATGGTTTCATTCGATAAGAGAATAACCGCTGACTCAACGGACTTATTAAGCTCTTATTTTTATTCTTCGCAGAATGTTTTTATAGGTAAAGCCGAGAGGGGCATAAATGTCTTTAAGCCAGGCGTAGAAATAAGAATGGCTTCCGATAAAGAGCAGTATTTGCCGGGCGAACCTGCAACGCTAGCTATAGATTTGGAAAACAAAACCAGCGTTGCTCTTAATATTTTATCTATCCTGGATATAACCGATTCAAATAATAATCAGATTTATTATAATTCTTCGGAGATTGCATTAATCGAGTTCAAGGCCGGATCTTGGTATCAAAGTTTTACAATACCAGAAGATGTTTCAAAAGGGATATGTAAGGCCAAACTAAGCACATTTTCTAATTCAAGGATCGTTGGATGTAAAAGTATATATTTTGAAATCCCAAAGCCTTTGATTGATGATGGCCAAGAGATAGACTCTTATACTGTCTCTGGTTTGAATGTGGATTTAATTCTGAACATGGGAGATAATTATCCAAAGAATCAGCTAATATCAGGCAGTGTTGAGATTCGGAATAAAGGAGAGCGGATAGAAGAAGGTTCTCTTGATATTGGAATTTTTCCGGAATTAAATTCATGGGATTTATGCGGGATAATAAGAGATGATAATGGAGCTGTTATAAAAGGCGCCGCGATAGAAGGCATTTTTACAAATAAAGACGGCAAATACATGCTAAAAAATCTTGATAAGGGCAGAACTGCTATCAATATAAAAGCCTCCGGGTTTGACAGTGTTTCAAAAGATGCGGATATTTTTCCAGGAAATAATAACCTGGATGTAAATTTAGCGCCTTCAAAATATGGCAATTTATCCGGCATTATTGAAAATTCAATAGGCTCAATCGTTACGCTGGAGCCCGTGACTGTTGCTAGTTCAGATGCGCTAGCCAGATTCGGGGTGACTTCAGGCGACAGCCTGTTTAAATTTAGATATCTGCCTGTCGGAAGCTATCTTTTGACTGTGTTGCCAGGCAATATATCGAAGAATATACAAATAAACGAAGGCGAAAATATTTTTAATGACACATTGGACCCAGTTATATATCAGGATATTCAAGAGACGGAGCCTAACGGAGATTTTACAAACGCAAGCGAGATAAATTTAAATTCAAGAATACATGGTAAAATCTACAATATCGGAGACGAAGACTTTTTCAAATTTAATATCTTTGAAAAGGGAATTTTATATATAAAAATGTATGAAGTGCCGCAAGGCCTGAGACCTTCCATAAAGATATAC
Source organism: Candidatus Omnitrophota bacterium (assembly GCA_026387235.1). GTDB lineage: Bacteria > Omnitrophota > Gorgyraeia > Gorgyraeales > Gorgyraeaceae > UBA10183. The sequence goes on along the minus strand of JAPLMD010000027.1, from coordinate 2,668 downwards.
GACCCTTCTATTTCCGGCAGGATAGTCTCCTCTAAAGGTGGCTCCTCAGGTGAAAAAATAGTCCTCGAGACGGAGTTTGATAAACCGGGCCTGTATTATCTTTTAGTGAGGGACTGGTATGGAAATATTTCTTCGCTAAATAGCTACTCCTTGAATTTTAATTTTATAAAAACCCAGGACGAATATGAGCCCAATGAAACAAAAGAGGCGGCAAGGCTTATTGATTTTGGCAAAAATTACTTTGCCACAATCGCGGTAAAAGCAGATTCTGATTTTTATAAATTATCTATACCGGATGCCGGCAAAATAACGGTTTATTTAAAAGACATGCCGATCAATATAAGGCCTTACATGAAACTTTATAGGGATTCCGGACAGTGTATTGATATAAAAGGCGGCGTGGCTGGAGAGGATGTTACGATGGAATTTGAAGTCGCTAATCCGTCTAATTATTATGTTCAGGTATATGACAGGTACAATAGCGAGAGCTCTTTTCTAAGATATAAATTTCTCGCAGTTTATACCCCGGCTGATCAATATTCCAAAGGCGATTTTGCATGTTTTAAAAAACACGAGGAAATTTCTGATATAAAAGATGAATCGGTGATTAATTTTGATTGTCCGGCTATTGCCGAAAAAGGAAAATATTACATAGAAACAATATTGAAATCTTCGATTTCGCAGGAGATAGCAAGGTTCGTAAGAGCTTTCTATGTAGGCGAAAAGGTTACCCCGGCATTTTTTAAGGTTTCATATCTGGAAGACGAGAATCTTAGTTTTAACGCAGGAGATAATGCTAGATTTAGATTCAAGGCTGTAAATGAAGGCGGCACCGGAGGGGCATGCGATGTAAATTTTAAATTTCGAGATTTACTTAATGAAACGCAATCAGAATCTTTAGAGCCAGGCGAGGATAAAGAAGTGATGTTTGAATTTTTAATCCCTGTAGACATGGAAGAAATAAGTTGTGAAGCAGAATATAAAGTCAATGCCGAAATTCATAAAGTAAATTTTAATGTAATAAGCATGAAGGTTGAAGCTGAGGCTAAGGTTGAGAATGATATTTTCAAACTCAAGGTCAAGAATTTAAGTTTTGCAAAGGGTGCAAAGCTTTTTGCGGAGGCGAGATGCGGCGATTATGAAAAGAAGATAGATTTTGTCTTGGATGAAGAAAAGGATTTAGAATTTAATATCCCTGATTTGAATAACAGGGAGAAAGTTTATTACGGGATATATTTTGAATCCGGCAGATCTCTTTATTTAAATTCTTATTTAACGAACGGAGAGGAAAAACCAGCAGCGCCTTTGATCAAGATTATTAAAGCAGGATGCGACAGGGACATTTATGAAGACGGAGAAAGCGTGTCGCTTGATTGGAAGATTGAATCAGGCGAAGCATGTTCTATTAAATTAAACGCGGATTTAATAAAGCCGGATTCAGATAATATAAATATTATAGAAGAAGAGGTAAATCTTAAAAAAGGTGTGAATGAAATAATCAAGGAGATTTCTGTCGAGCTTAAACAATCAGGGATATACAGGGTTGTGTATGAATTTGCAGATGTCGGTCAGGGGTCGATATTTTTTGATGTGAATCTGGGAGAGAAGCCAAAAGAAAACCACGAACCTGTTTTATTTAAAATAGGCGGAAAGGAAGCGTTTGCCGGGGACGTTTTGGAATTTTTTATAGAAGCTGCAGATATAGACGGAGATATGCTTATTTATTCCGCAGAAACGCTTCCTCGCGGAGCTAGTTTTGACCCGTGGACAAAAAGATTTTTCTGGGAACCGCTAGAAAGCCAAACAGGAGAACATTTTGTGACTTTTATTGTAAGCGACGGTAAAGCCAAGGCAGCTGAAAGAATTAAAATAGCAGTATCCAGCCCGGCAGGTATACCGCCTGAAGTAAAAGTAATTGCAGAGCCGACAAGCGGCATAGCTCCTCTTGAAGTGAGTTTTAGTTCCCAATTAGTCAACAAATATATAAAAATAGTAAAATATGAATGGGATTTTGACGGTAAAGGCGTGTATGATTTTAGTTCGTCTGAATCAGGGGAAGCAGTATTTATATACATGGGCGAAGGCAGTTTTCCTGCAACCTTGCGCGTAACAGATAAAAACGGGATTACAAATACCTATACAGCCGCCATTAATGTAGATAAAAATCCAGATGCGCCAGGCGCATATTTAAATGCGTATCCGCTGAAAGGCATTGCTCCTTGCAAGGTATTTTTTAGAGGCGATGCATTTTGCCCTCAAGGTATATCCAAATATGAATGGGATTTTGACGGTGATGGTGTTTTTGACGCCAGCTCTCTGAAATCAGGAGAGGTTGTTAAAACCTATACTCTTCCCGGGAAGTATAATGCAGAGTTCAAGGTCACTAGTATGGATGGATTAAGCGGTTCAGAAAAAGTTTTAATTGAAGTAGATGATCCCAAGATTTTCAGCGTTAAATCTTTTATATCTCCTCTTGCAGGAAGCGTTCCGCTGGAAGCAAGTTTTGAAGTTGTTATAGAAGGGACCAGCTTAATCCAAAAGTATCAATGGGACTTTGAAGGCGATGGCGTATTCGATCGCACTTCCTTAAATCCTGAAGCAGTTAAACATACTTATTGCGAACCTGGTGTTTATACGCCTACTGCGCGGGTTACTGATGCGAATAATT
>JAPLMD010000021.1 GCA_026387235.1 Candidatus Omnitrophota bacterium | reverse complement strand
TGTGGCAGGCTGGGGCCGTTCGGCGCAGAGATGGTTTCGCCGCGCGCTACGGTTTACGGCTCGTTTTTTATACTGAAGGTAGTCTTGACAGTATAAAAAACTTCGCTGTAATCCCTTGCGCGCTTATATTCTGAAAAATCTATTATGCCGAAACCTCTCAAATGCGCCTCAGACCCCAGCCTGCCGCACAACCCAAAATTTACTTAATTCTCCAAGTTGTTCCGTCCTTTGTATCTTCCAGAATAATCCCTTTTCCTTCCAGTTCTTTTCTAATCTTATCAGCCTCTTTAAAATCCCTGTTTTTCCTCGCCGCAATCCTTAAATTAATAAGATTTTCTATTTCTGCTTTCCCGGAAGACTCCATGCTATTGCCTGAAATCTTTCCGCTTTCAAATAATCCAAGAACTTTTCCCAATTCAATCAGAGTATCTTTTGCATGATATAATTCTGAAAAATTTTTATTTATATAAGTAACCAGATCAAATAAAACTGCCAGCGCTTCCGCGGTATTAAAATCATCATCCATGGATTCTTCAAATCGCGCTTTAAAGGCATCGACATCAGCATCCTTTGCCCTTCTCTTCTCGCCCTTCACCTTCTCCAGCTTATCCAGCAATATGTAAAACCTATCCCGCGCCTTCTTCGCCTCTTCCATTTTCTCCCAGGAAAAATCCACGGGATGAGAATAATGCGTCTGTAAAAATAATATTTTCAGGGCATCGGCAGGATATTTGGATAATATATCCTCTATGGTAATAAAATTTCCCAGGCTCTTGGCCATTTTTTCTTTATTAATAGTCAAAAGGCCGTTGTGTATCCAGTAACGGGCAAATTTTTTCCCGGCGCCTTCTGACTGCGCGATCTTATTTTCATGATGAGGAAATATAAGGTCTATCCCGCCTCCGTGTATGTCAAACTCGTCTCCCAGGATATCGGAACTCATCACAGAACATTCTATGTGCCAGCCAGGCCTGCCTTTTCCCCAGGGGCTATCCCAGCACGGCTCGTCCGGTTTTACTGATTTCCACAAAGCAAAGTCCAGAGGATCTTTCTTGTTCTCTCCGGGAGCAATCCTCGCGCCTGATTCCAGCATCTCGAAACTCTGATTGGATAATTTGCCGTATCTATTTGCCTTGCGCACGTCAAAATACACGTCGCTCCCTGCCTGATAAGCCGTTCCCTGTTGAATTAACGCCTTTATAAAATCCACCATCTTATTTATATATTCTGTGGCCTTTGGCTCTCTGTCAGGCTGGGCGATCCCAAGCTTTCCCATATAGTCATGGTAGACTTTAAGATATTTATCCGATACATTCTTTACCGCGATATTTAAATCTTCTTCCTTGAATTCCTGCCTTGCCTTATCGATTATTTTATCGTCAACATCCGTAACGTTTCTAATAAACTTAACTTTATAGCCTTTATATGTAAAATAACGCCGTATAACATCAAAGGCATACGCGCTTCTTGCATGGCCGATATGAGGCGCGTCATAAACAGTCGGCCCGCACACGTACATCCCGACAAGGCCCTCTCTCATCGACTTAAATTCTTCTTTTTTTCTTGTGAGCGTATTATATATTTTGATACTCATATTAAACACGCAATTGCGTATGCCGCAAGCGCTTCGCCTCTCCCGATTGCTCCGATGCCTTCCTGCGTCGTTGCTTTTATGCTGACGCTATCCATGGATATGCCGAGACAGGCTGAGATTTCTCTTCTCATGCTGTCTTTAAAAGGCGCTATCTTCGGCTCTTCCAGTATAACCACGGAATCCACGTATTCCACTCTCAGGCTTTTTTTCTTTATCTTTTCTGAAACCTCTTTTAAAAGTTCTGCGCTGGATATATTCAGATACCTGTCGTCATTCACCGGAAATTGATGGCCTATATCATTCAGGCCCGCAGCGCCTAATATCGCATCGCATATCGCATGGATAAGCGCGTCCCCGTCAGAATGGCCTTCTAGCCCTTTTATGTTCGGGACTTCAATGCCTCCCAGCATAAAAGGCCTGGATTCTACAAACCTGTGGATATCATAACCGATTCCGACACGCATAAAATCTCCTTTGAAAATTACAGTCCTTTTAAAATTATTCTGGCCAGTTTTAAATCTTCTATGGTAGTTATCTTTATATTGCTGTAAGAACCAAATACGATCTTTGGTTTTACGCCGATTCTTTCTACAAGCATCGAGTCATCGGTTGCCTGAATATTTTTTTCAATTGCTGTTTTATACGCCTTTTCTATTAAATCTCTTTTAAAAACCTGCGGGGTCTGAGCTTCCCAATACATCTCTCTGGAAGGCGTACCTTCAATAAAACTATTTTTTCCGATAATCTTCAGCGTGGGTTTTACCGGAACTCCTGCTATGGCAGCGCCGCATTTAGAAGCTGCTTTTAATAAAGCCTCTATCAGCTCATCCGTGATAAAAGGCCTTATGCCGTCATGTATCAAAATATAATCTATGTCATGCGATACAACCTTTAACGCGTTATAAACTGAATCCCTGCGCTCCTTGCCTCCAATCACAAGTTTTACGTTCTTAATGCCGCATCTGTCTATCATCTTTCCGGCATATGCAGTTTTTTCTCTCGCTACTGCCAGAATTATTTCTTTTATGCGCTTATTTTTAGAAAGTCTTATAAGGGTATGCGCAAGTATAGGCTTATCTATCAGCTTAATATAAGGTTTCTGTATCCTTGATTTTAATCTTGCGCCACTGCCTGCGCTCGGAACAATAGCCGCGACTCTCATTTATTGTTTCTCTTGTTGTCTTCCTGTAATTTTGCGAATATCATCCTGCCGGCTGCTGTCTGAAGAACGCTGCCGACAACCAAATTCACGTTCTGGCCTATTAATCTTCTGCCGTTATCCACTACCACCATTGTCCCGTCCTCGAGATACCCTACTCCCTGGTTATACTCCTTGCCTTCTTTGATAAGCCGTATCTCAAGCATCTCTCCCGGAAGAACCACCGGCCTTAAGGCATTCGCAAGCTCATTTACGTTCAACACCTTTATGCCCTGTATTTCTGAAACCTTGTTCAGATTATAGTCATTGGTAAATATTTTCGCGCTCAGCACCTTGGCAAGTTTTACAAGCTTCAGGTCCGCCTCTTTGATGTCAGGAAAGTCATCATTGTGTATCTTAACATCTATGTTCGAACTCTTTTGGAGTTTCCCGAGTATATCCAGGCCTCTCCTTCCGCGCTCGCGTTTCAGGGAATCAGAAGAATCTGCTATCTGCTGCAATTCCTTCAATATAAAACGCGGCACTATAAATTTCCCGTCCAAGAAACCAGTTTTGCATATATCCGCTATTCTGCCGTCTATTATAACGCTTGTATCAAGCAATATAATATCGTCTTTCTGATCCTGTCTTGAAAATTTAACGTAGGGCACTATTATATTGAACTCGTCCCTGCCGCGCATGGCCATTATCATTCCGAGGTAACAAAATACAAGAGTAAGGATAACGCGCAGAGAATAAACAAGGTTCTTATCAAGGGATATAAGTGTCAAGGTATCGGATACGAGTTTAGCCATTATAAGCCCGAATAATAAACCAAAAACAGCAGATGAAAGCCCTCTGACAGAAACCTTTCTCATGGTAAATTCAAGAATAATTATAAGCATGGCCGTTAAAAAACCAAGCACTGCTCCCAACGCGCTGAAATCAGAGCTGCCTGCCTGCACAAATGAACCTACCTGGAACCCTATTACTACGCTGAGTATGACGAAAAAAATTCTTATGAATATTAAAGTCATTATTGTCCTCCCAAATTTTGTGAAACAAAATTTGATCCCGAGTCCCTCGTCCCGAGCCGCCAGCAAGTAAAAATGATGCGGCGAGGGACTCGGGACTATTTCTTTTTCTTGATTTCACTGGGCTCAGGAGGCTTGAATAAAAGTTTCCATGGATGCTCTTTTATATCAAGTATCATCTCATCGATATGCTTGTACAATGTATCATCGGACATAAGCCTCCCAACCGTGCCCTTGCCCTGTCTGGCATAAGATAGAAAATCCCTCAGGTCTCCGCTTAATACCTCCATATTAGAAACCGTATTTTTTAAAGATATCCTCAACCCTTCGTCTCCGGCGATCTTATTCACGGAGTCCGTAAGAGCTCCTATTTTTTCTATAAGCTCTTTTGTGGACCTGGCTATTTCTTCCGTGGATACCGGATCATGCCCTCTTAAGGTATCCCCTTTTTGCAGCAGCCTCGTGTCCCTGGTGCCGGGAGAGATTTCCAGATATTTCTCTCCCAAAAGCCCGAGCGTATTGATAGATGCCTTTGCGTTTTCATTGATCCATGTATTTTGGGATACCCAGGCAGTCAGCTTAACGAGAGGCTTGTTTTCTTTCTCGTCAAAATAAACATTTATCTCCTGCACCTCGCCCACCTGGACACCTGAATAACGCACGGGCGCGCCTATGCCGATGCCATTCGCGAAACTAAAAACTATATCAATGTTATACCCGCGCTTAACGCTGTAAAAATTTCCTATAGAAAATATTATTACAGAAAGTATCACTATGCCCATGAAAATAAATATGCCGACCTTTAATTCAAAATTCATTCTTGTAAACATTGGTACCTCCAAATTTTGCGAAGCAAAATTTGATCCTGAGTCCCGACGCCGAAGGCGCCGGGACGAAGGACCTTTTATGCATCTTCTGTTATCGGGCCTTTTGCCGCGCCCGTTATGAACTGTTTTACTATCGGGTCTTTTGTATTTTTTATCTCACTAGGAGCGCCGATTGCGAGAATCTTTCCTTTATATAACATCGCAATTCTATCGGCTATTTTATAAGCGCTCACCATGTCATGAGTGACTACTATAGACGTAACGTTCAATTTATTATTCAAATCTATGATAAGGTCATTTATCGCATCCGCCATTATAGGATCAAGCCCGGTAGTAGGCTCATCATATAATATAATCTTGGGCCTATTGCAGATGGCCCGCGCCAACCCGACTCTTTTCTTCATCCCTCCGCTAAGTTCAGCCGGCATCTGATTCTCTATGCCTCTTAATCCCACGAGCTCCAAAGAATTTGCGACTTTTTCTCGAATCTCTTTCTTCGGGATATCAGTATGTTCTCTCAGTGTAAAGCCCACATTCTCGCCTACTGTCATTGAATCAAATAAAGCAGATCCCTGAAAAAGCATGCCGAAGCTAAGCCTGAGTTTATCCATCTCATATTCTTCAAGCCTTGTCATGTCATTTCCGTCCACGATAACCTGGCCCATGTCCGGCTTGATAAGCCCTATAATATGTTTTAAAAGCACGCTTTTACCGCAGCCTGAGCGGCCTATTATAACAATAACCTCGCCTGAATTTATAATAAGATTCAAGTTATCCAAAACTTTTGAACTCGTGAATGATTTTGAAAGATTTATAATTTCTATCATATTCTTTATTAGTCTCTCGCCTAATCTGCTAAAATAATTCTTTCTGCGACTCCTTCTTATACGCTATCTTTAAATGATCGTACGCCAGTTTTGTGACTTCCCTGCCTCTCGGCGTGCGTTTCAAAAATCCTATCTTTAATAAAAACGGCTCCACTACGTCAACGATTGTATCGCTTTCTTCGTTCAGCGTAGCCGCAAGAGATTCTATCCCTACCGGCCCGCCGTCATAAAAATCAATTATTGCCTTGATGACTTTCCTGTCTATGTCATCCAGGCCCGCGGAGTCTATCCTGTGCGATGCCAGTCCGCTAATAGCAATCTCTTTGTCTATTTTCTTATTACCTTTCACCTCGCTATAATCCCTCACCCTTCTAAGAAGCCTATTAGCTACGCGGGGTGTTCCGCGTGAGCGACAGGCAATCTCAACGGCTGCGTCCTTATCGAGAGGTATACTTAAAAGCTCCGCGGAGCGTTCTATTATCTTTACTAAATCACCTGCCTCATAAAAATCAAGGTGATAAAACATGCCGAATCTGCCTCTTAAAGGCGCGCTTAATAATCCCGCGCGGGTCGTAGCGCCTATAAGCGTAAACCTTTTCAAATTAAACTTTATAGTCTTTGCGTATGGCCCTTTATCTATCAGAAAATCTATCTGGTAATTTTCCATTGCGGGATATATAAATTCCTCCACGACCTTTGAAAGCCTGTGTATCTCGTCTATAAAAAGTATGTCGCCTTCCCCGAGATTAGTAAGAATGCCTATCAAGTCTCCTGCTCTTTCTATGGCAGGGCCGGACGTAGCGGTAATCTTAGAACCCATCTCATGGCTTATTATATGAGCAAGCGTTGTTTTGCCTAATCCAGGAGGCCCTGAAAGCAGAATGTGCTCAAGGCTTTCTTCCCTTTTCTTCGCGGCCATTATCGCAATATTTACATTCTCAACTACGTGCTTCTGGCCTACAAAATTCTTCAAACTCTCAGGCCTCAGGGAAATATTAAATACCGTCTCTTCCTCAGCTTCCTCGCCTGTAATCAGCTTCTCCCTGTCATCTTTATGTTTAATATCCATGACTACTCCGAAGTTACCTCTTTATCTTCTGTTTATACACTTCGTTTAAAAGCTCTTCCGCTGTTTTTATTTCCGGGTTGCGTTTCAATGCTTCATCCAGCATATTCTTTGCCTCGAATTTTTTATACTCGAGCTGCAATAAAACGCCCATCGCTTCTTCTTCTATGCCGCACTTGCCGGCGAAAGCCTTCGTCCCTGTCCCGGTATCCTGGAGAAGCCCGAATTTTCCCACCTTACCCTGAAGTTTTGCGATAATCTCTCTTGCTCTCTGCTCTCCGATACCGGGCAAAGATTTTAAAAAAGGTACATCTGACATATCAATAGCCCTGGCAATCATGGATATGGGCATCTTCAACGCCCTCACCGCAGCCTTCGGCCCGATACCTGAGACTGTTATAAATTTTTCAAAAAATTCTTTTTCTACCTCATTCAAAAAACCTATCAGAACCTGAAACCCCTTGGAGGGTTCCACCTGAAGATAGTGGTACGTAATAAGAGATATAGATCCGTCCGGCTGCACGCTGTTTTCGAGATACTGCATCACAGCTCCCGGAATAAGCACTTCGTAACATATGCCGTTCACGTCCAGCACTACCGCATCATCTTTTCTATCTACTATTTTACCTGAAACTCTGCAGATCATATCTATGCCCCCATATATTGGCATGCGTAATCGCAAGGGCCAAAGCATCCGTAACATCAACCGGTTCAGGCGGGTTCTTTAACCCTAATAAACTTGTAACAGTCCTCTGCATCTGTTCCTTTGAAGCCCTGCCCCGTCCCGTAATAGCCTTTTTTATCTTCGTGCTTGGGTAATTTACAAGCAAGATATTCTGATGTTCAACCGCAAGACATATTGCGCCCCGCGCGTGAGCCATCAATATAGAGGTCTTCGGATGCTTATAATGAGAATACAGCTCTTCCAGGACCACGGCCTCCGGTATTGTGTCTTTTATCAAATTCATTATTTTCTTATAAAGGCTCGCCAGTCTTTTTTCTATTTTATCTTTCGCGTCAGACCGTATAATTCCTGCTTCTATCAATCTGACGTTATTCCCGCAGGCCTCTATGAGGCCATAACCTGTAATCCCTAATCCTGGATCTATCCCCAATATTCTCATGGAAATATGAAATAAAATAACGCGGTGAAAAGACAATCAGCCGCGATTATTAAAATAAACGAAATGACAACAGACCTCGTAGTAGCCTTGCCTACTCCTTCAGCTCCGCCTTCCGTAATAAAACCTTCATAGCACGAAACTACGCATATAATCATAGCGAATATAAGCGATTTGAAAAGTCCTGTGAATAAATCCTTGAACGCAAGCGTGTCAAATGTCATTTTCCAGTATATGGTAGACCCTATCAAAAGTTTATACACCCCTATAAGATAACCGCCTATTATGCCTATAAAATCAGCATAAACCGTAAGTATGGGGAGCATTATACATAGCGCAAGAAACCTTGGCACGACAAGGTACTTTACGGGATTTGTGGCAAGGGTTCTTAAGGCGTCTATCTGCTCGCTCACTTTCATTGTCCCAAGCTCTGCGGTAATACTGGCTCCTACCCTGCCTGCAATAACAAGCGCTGTTAAAACCGGCCCAAGCTCGCGCAGCATAGAAAGCGCCACAAGGCTTGATATGTACATCTGAGCGTTCATTTTAGTCAATTGATACGCGCTCTGAAGCGCCAGCACCATTCCGGTAAATAATGCGACCATGAAAACTATAGGAAAACTCATGACGCCTATTTTATACATCTGGTTAATCCATTCTTTTCTTCTGAAAGGCAAGACAAATATTTGGAATACCGTACCTACCATCAGATTAAACGTGCCGCCTATGTAAATAAAAAAACGCAGCGCTTTTGCTCCAAGATCTTTTATCCACTCTTGCATAAATACCTCTTAATGAGCGCTTGACTTACGGAACGAACACATTCGCTTCGCTCAGTGTAAACTCCGTGAGTAAACGTAAGTCAATGCGCGAATTAATCCCGAGCAACCCTATTTTTTCATCAAGTTGCGAGGGGTAAAGTTTTATATAATAATCCCTCGCCGCATATAACCCAGAATTATGGCGACTCGGGATAAGTTCGGACACATGACTTATGTCGTCCTACGGACTCCATAAGTCATGTCCTCACTTAAAACTTTTTTTTATGCTCTATGCCGAAAAATTCTTCGTTCTCTTTTAGTTTCATCTGGAATACCTGTCCGTTATCCAGCTTGTATTCCAGGCTCATCTCGTCCGGATTTTCTTTTTTCTGATAAATAGGCGTTTCGTCTCTCGCAAACGTTTTAAACCCAATTGACATTTTATCGCCTATATCTTTTGCCATCTTTAGGCTATCCGAACCCTCTTTGCTTATATCCCACCCATCCCATACTATTGTTTTCATATCGGATTTCAGTTTTATGCCGCTGAGTAAATTGGAATTCATGATATTTCGCAGATCTATATAACCTTCCATTGTAAAAACAGCCTGAGCTTGCCTGATCTTGGAATCCGCTATATTAATTATGGGCCCTGCGCCATGGATTCTTATATCAGCGGAATCATACCAGATAGGCCCTATCTTTCCAGATCTACCGCCTATAAAACCGCTTGATTCAAGATTATTGAGCGGCCCTTTTATATTGAAAAGGCCGTTCATAATGCCTGTTACAACTTCCGGCCTTTTTGCCTTTGTTATTATCGCGATATCCTTCAGATTCGCCCTGAGTATTTCAAAATAAATATTCGTTTCAAACGGTTCTTTTAAGCCTACAGTGCCTTTTAAACGATAAGCATTTCCGAAATTCAGAGAATACACCTTCAGTTTACCATTCGTAAGCTTGAAAAACATCTTCAACTCCGGCAAAACACTTGAATTCAGCGTCATGTTGCTGGAGTAGAGCTTGCCGGTCAGGCCATTATCTTTCAATATCCTGGCCTTGAAAATAAGGCTGCCTGAAAAGATAGCGCCTTTTATATCCAAATTATCTATTTTTAATTCCGAAACTATCCTTTTATTGTCAAAAAAATAAAAATTTAAAGAAACTGCTTTATCAATGCCTAAATCCATGGCTGATGCGGTCATTGTGGTAAAAAACACTGAGATAGCAGCAATGGCCGCAATCCTTGAATTCCTGTTTCTGTATTTCATTCTGACAAATACCTTGGTTATTTAAATACAAGCCTTCCGTTTTCTGCGACTGCCTTTACAGGCTTCCCTTTTTGAAAACGTTTTGAAATAATCTCTTCTGCTAAAGGGTCTTCCAGGAACCTTTGTATGGTGCGTTTTAAAGGCCTTGCGCCGAAAACAGGGTCAAAACCTTTTTCTATCAAAAGGTCTTTCGCCGACTGATCAAGACTTATATCTATAGCCCGTTCCTTCAGCCTCTTTTTCACCTCTTCCATTTCTATTTCTATAATCTTATAAAGATCGTCTTTTGTAAGCGGGTGAAACACTATTGTATCGTCAATCCTGTTTAAAAATTCAGGTTTAAACGTTTTTTTAACCTGGTCCAAAAGTCTTTCTTTCATATCCTTGTAAGTAACTTCCTGGCCTTCTGATTTAAAACCAAGGGAACCTTGTTTTCTGAATATGTCAGTTCCGACATTGGATGTCATAATAAGTACCGTATTTCTGAAATCCACTTTTCTGCCGAAACTATCGGTAAGGCGTCCGTCTTCAAGGACTTGAAGCAGGATATTAAACACATCGGGATGCGCCTTTTCTATTTCATCCAGAAGTACTACTGAATACGGCCTGCGCCTTACTTTTTCCGTAAGCTGGCCGCCTTCCTCATAACCCACGTATCCCGGAGGAGCTCCCACCAGCCTCGATACATTAAATTTCTCCATATATTCAGACATATCAAGCTGTATAAGCGCGTTTTCATCGCCGAACATGAATTCCGCAAGAACCCTGCCCAGATGAGTTTTGCCTACGCCCGTGGGCCCGAGAAATACAAAAGAGCCTATCGGCCTCTTTGGATCCTTTATGCCTGCGCGCGAACGCCTTACCGCATGTGCAATGGCGCTTATCGCCTCATCCTGGCCGATTATCCTGTTGTGCAGCTCTTCTTCCATTTTCATGAGCCTTTCGGATTCTTTTTCTTCAAGCCTGAAGATAGGGATGCCTGTCCATTTTGAAACTATATTGGCAATCATCTCTTCATCAACCTTCGGCCTTGTAGCCATTCTGGCTTTTTTCCATTCTTCGCGTATCTTATCCAGCCTGGCACGCGCTTTCTTTTCCTCGTCTCTCAGATTAGCGGCCTTTTCAAAATCCTGATTTTTTATCGCGGAATCTTTTTCCTTATGGATATTCTCTATTTCACTCTCCATATCCTTTATTTCCTGCGGCGCAGTCATAATAGAAAGCCTGGCCTTTGCGCCTGCTTCATCTATAAGATCTATCGCCTTGTCAGGCAAAAATCTTCCTGCAATATACCTGTCTGAAAATTTGGCTGCAGCTTCTATGGCAGAATCCGTGATCTCCACTTTATGATGAGCTTCGTATCTATCTCTGAGGCCTTTTAATATTTCCACTGTTTCATCAACGCTAGGCGGCTCTACTATAATTGTTTGGAAACGCCTTTCGAGCGCAGCGTCTTTTTCTATGTGTTTCCTGTATTCATCCAAAGTAGTAGCTCCTATGCATTGTATCTCGCCTCTTGAAAGCGCGGGCTTCAGTATATTTGAAGCGTCTATTGCGCCCTCTGCGCCTCCAGCCCCTACCAGCGTATGCAATTCATCAATAAAAATCATTACGTTTTCAGACCTTTTAATCTCATCCATGACTGCTTTTATTCTCTCTTCGAACTGGCCTCTGTATTTTGTGCCGGCTACCATAAGCGCAAGATCCAGAATTATCACTTTTTTATCTTTCAATAACTCAGGCACGTCTCCTTTTATTATCTTCTGCGCAAGGCCTTCTACTATCGCGGTTTTTCCAACCCCTGCCTCGCCCAAAAGCACAGGGTTATTTTTTGTGCGCCTTGAAAGTATTTGAATAACTCTTTCTATCTCACTTTCTCTTCCTATCACCGGGTCTAATTTATTGTCGCGCGCAAGCTGGGTCAGATTTCTGCCGAATGCGTCAAGCGCCGGAGTCTTAGAACTGGGCCTCTGCTGCGAAGCCTGGCCTGTCCCCTGGCCCTGCATCGGCTGGGCATTCCCAAAACCAGAACCAGGCTGTATATTAGAACCTAAAAGTTCAGCTATCTCTTCTCTTACCTTATTCAGGTCAAGGCCTAGATTCAATAATACCTGGGACGCTACGCCTTCGCCCTCTCTTATAAGACCTAATAAAATATGTTCTGTTCCTATATAGTTATGGCCCAGAGACCTTGCTTCTTCGCTTGAAAGCTCTATTACTTTTTTAGCCGTAGGGGTAAACGGTATGTCCCCGGATACAACCGTAGGCGGGCCGGATTTCACAATCTTCTCTATCTCTATCCGTATCTGCTGGAGATTCAGGCCCATTTTTTGAAGCACGACCGCAGCCACGCCTTCTCCTTCGCTTAAAAGGCCGAGCAATATATGCTCGGTGCCTATATAATCGTGATTAAACCTCTTTGCCTCTTCTTTTGCCAGAATTATCACTTTTCTCGCACGTTCCGTAAACCTGTTGAACATAGCATGCCCCTCCTGTCTATTGCTTCCCTATTCTTTCTCTGATTATTTCCGCCCTTTTAACATCCCTTTGATTAGGCCCGAGTTTTTTCTTTTCCAGTTTTTGAAGATGCGCGGGCTGAGTTATTACAAAAAGTTCGTTTATAAGAGTCCTGTCTAGCTGTTTTATCACGCCTAAATCAACGCCAAGCCTTACAAGCGAAAGAAGGTCTATCGTCTCCGTGCTTGTTATTATATGAGCGCTTTTTAACGTGCCGTATGCCCTCCATATCCTGTCTTCAAGAGCTTCCCTGTTTTGCGAAAGAAGGGTTTCCCGCGCGCTCTGCTCGTGGCCAACTATCTGTTTTATAATCCTATCTATATTATCAATTATATCCTCTTCTTTATGGCCCAGGGAAACCTGGTTTGATATCTGAAAAAAATTACCGCTCGCTTCGGTCCCTTCTCCGTAGAGGCCGCGCGCTGTTAAACTCAATTTTGTAATAGCCTGCAGCACCTTTCCGATCTGCTTTGTCATCACAAGCGAAGGCAGATGCAGCATTACTGACGCCCTCATGCCGGTTCCTGCATTCGTGGGACAGGCTGTGAGATATCCAAAATCCACGGAATACGCAAAATCCAGGAGATTGCCCAATTCAGTATCTATGTCATTTATTATCTGCCACGCTTCTTTTAAATTAAATCCTGATTTCATGACCTGCATGCGCAGATGGTCCTCCTCGTTAATCATTATACTGATGACTTCATCCTGGCCTACGCACAAACCTTTATTTTCCGCGTCTATCATGTGTTCCTTGCTCATAAGATGCCTTTCCACAAGGAATTGTTTATCTATGGGGTCCAGTTTTCCTATTTCCACAAACAGAGAATCCTTTAATTTTTTGATAGACAGAATACTTTCTTTTGCGGTTCCCAGAATTGTTTCCTGCTCTTTTTTGCTTGCCCAATGCGAAAAAGGATAATTCGCAAGATTCCTTGCCAGCCTCACGCGCGAAGACATGACTATATCGCAGACAGGGCCCGTGCACCTTATCCATTCGCCCGTATTATTTAACAAGTCGTCCAATGTCATGGCCGCTCCTTTTCTCGTATCTTATCGCGCAGCTTAGCCGCTTCCTCGAAATCTTCTTTCTGTATCGCCTCCTGAAGTTTTTCTTTAAGATCCTGCAATTCATTCTTTGCCTTGACTGCCTTGGCTATTTTCTTAGGAGATTTGCCGTAATGCTGCGTTGATCCGTGTATCCTTTTTAAAAGAGGGACCAGCGCTTCTTTAAAAGCAGTATAACATTCTCCGCAACCAAGCCTCCCTACCTTTTTAAAATCTTCATAAGTAAGGCCGCATTTCGGGCATTTAAGTTTAGCGTCAGTTTTAGTCTTATTGAATTGCGTGCCAAGATCGGCAAGGCCGGCCAAAAGGTCAGAAAGTCCGAAATGGCTTTCCATCTGAGCTCCTTTTTTCTGAGCGCATTCCTCGCACAGATGCAGTTCTGTTATCTGATCATCTATTATCTCCGTAAGATGCACGGTAGCCTGATTCTTAGCGCATATATTGCAAACCATGTTAAAACCTCCTCAATCCTTGACACGTAAGCGATGATATATGAAATTAGCTTTTTACGTGTCAAGGATTAATTCGGACATACCACTTACGGAAACTAAAATTTCCGTAAGTGGTGTCCTCATTAATATTTTACACCGTCTGTCTTCGTAGCCTTCCTGAATTCTTTCATCAGATTCAAAGTGATTTTCCCGGGTTTATTGTCTCCGATAGTCCTTTTATCCAGGCACACGACCGGTATAATCTCCGCCGCGGTGCCCGTAAGAAAACATTCGTCAGCCGTGAATATATTATGCCTTGTGATAATCTCTTCTTTAACCGTCATGCCGGCTTTTTTCGCAATATCCATGACGCAAGCCCTGGTAATGCCTTTAAGTATCCCAAGATAAGCAGGAGGGGTAATCAGGTTGTTATTTTTTATAATAAAAATATTGTCGCCGGTGCACTCCGCCACATATCCGTGGGCAGTAAACATCAACGCTTCTTCATATCCGCTGTTTATTGCCTCTATCTTTGCCAAAATATTGTTTAGATAATTCAGAGATTTGATTTGAGGGTTCAGCGCCTCCGGCATATTCCTCGGCGTAGGCACTGTAATGATGGCCAAGCCTTCTTTGTATAATTTTTCAGGATAGAGTTTTATATTATCCGTAATAATTATAATAGAAGCGAATTTGCACTTCCTCGGGTCCAGCCCAAGATCCCCAACGCCCCTTGTGACTATTAACCTAATATAAGCATTGTCCAATTTGTTTAACTTAAGCGTTTCCACAACAGCCTTTATCATGTCTTTTTTAGAAAGCGGAATATTCTGCATAATGCCCTGGCTGGATTCATAAAGCCTGTCGACATGCTCCTCTAATTTAAAAACAAGCCGGTCATATGAGCGGATGCCTTCAAACACGCCGTCACCAT
This sequence comes from Candidatus Omnitrophota bacterium, assembly GCA_026387235.1. Taxonomy (GTDB): domain Bacteria; phylum Omnitrophota; class Gorgyraeia; order Gorgyraeales; family Gorgyraeaceae; genus UBA10183. The sequence continues at coordinate 12,588 of JAPLMD010000021.1, read as the reverse complement.
ATAAAAGCCCATGGTCAAAAACAGAAATCTTTGCCTCGTCTTTTTCAAAATATTCACCGTTAATATATACCTTTAATCCCATGACATCCTCCCGTCTTTCATTTCTACTATTTTGTGCGCCCTTTTGGCAATTTCTTTATCGTGAGTTACAATCACGATTGCTGTTTTATGCTTTTTATTTAAGTTAAAAAGTATGTTCAGTATCTCCAGCCCCATTTCAGAATCCAGGTTGCCCGTGGGCTCATCGCATAATAGCACCTTTGGATTATTTATCAAGGCCCTTGCTATCGCTACTCTCTGCTGCTCTCCTCCTGAGAGTTCGCTGGGCCTGTGATGCATTCTTTTACCTAACCCTACGTCTTCCAGCAATATTTCCGCTATATTTTTTATGCCGGAAGCTTTTTGCCGAAAGCTCGAGGCTTTTATCAATCCTGGCAGCATCACGTTTTCCAACGCCGTAAAATCAGGGAGCAGATGATAAAACTGGAATACAAATCCTATCTTCTGATTTCTGAATCCGGCTCTCTTCGCGTCATCCAGGCTGTAAAAATCAGAATTATCAAGAAATACTTTGCCCGAACTTGGCTTGTCTATCCCGCCTAATATATGCAAAAGCGTTGACTTGCCTGCTCCTGAAGGGCCCACTACCGCCACTACTTCGTCTTTTCTCAATTCCAAGCTGACGCCTTTTAAAACGTGCAGCTCTCTTTTACCATCTTTATATATCTTATGGACGTTATCTGCTCTTAGCATCTTTACTCGTATCTAAGCGCTTCAACCGGCTCCATTTTAGCTGCCTGCCATGACGGATAAAGCGTTGATAGTAAACTTATCAATATTGCCGCGGCTATTACAATTATCGAATCTGACAGCTCCAGATTAACGGGAAGCCTGTCTATGTAATAAATATCTTTGGGCAATTTTATAAATTGATATGTCTTCAATAAATAACACAGGCTAAAACCTCCTATGGCTCCGATAAACGTTCCAGCAAAACCAATCAAAAAACCATCCAGCATAAAAATCTTTCTTATACTTATGTTATCAGCTCCTATTGATTTAAGAATGCCTATATCTTTTGTCTTTTCCATAACCATCATTATGAGGGCGCTGGCTATATTAAAACATGCTACAACCACAATAAGCGCGAGTATTATAAACATGACTATCTTTTCAAGTTTTAAAGCGCTGAACAAATTTTTATTCAGCTCTGACCAGCTCCTGACCCAGTAATCAAACCCTATCTTTTTCTGAACATCTTTTTTTATAAAGTCTGCCCTGTTTACGTCATCCACCTTCACGCCTATACCGCCCGCCGCATTGCCGGTAGCATAAAAATTCTGAGCGCTTTCGAGATTTGTGAATATAAGACTCATGTCATACTCAAACATACCTGAATTAAAGATACCCTCTACCCTGAAGTCTTTTGGTTTGGGATCCGCAGCGGATATCAGAGAAATCATATCCCCTACATTCAAACCAAGCCTGGAGGAAAGTTCTTTTCCTATCATAACCGTATTCTTTTTAAGCTCGAACGTTCCTGATTCCAGGTATTTCTGTATATTAGTGACATCTTTTTCTCTCGCAGGATCTATGCCTCTCAATATAACACCGAGAACCTGCTCTTTCTGTCTTATGAGCGCCTGGCCGTTCAGAAAAGGAGAACTTGCTTTTACATGCGGTATCTTGTTTATCTCATTCACAAGGTCGTTATAATCAGATATCCCGCCTTCTTTCTCGATTATTATATGCGAATTAGTGCCGACTATCTTTTCGCGGAGGTCATTGTCAAAACCGCTCATAACAGCTAGCACTACAATAAGGGCTGTTACGCCTACGGCTACGCCCATTATCGAGATAAAGCTTATGATGGAAATAAACTTTTCTTTGCGCCTCGATACCAGATATCTAAAACTAATCCATAATTCGTATGACATATTTATGCTTCGGGCTTAAGCTGCGGAAATAAAATTACATCTCGTATAGACGGCTGGTTTGCGAAAAGCATTACCATCCTGTCTATCCCTATACCAAGCCCGCCTGCAGGAGGCATCCCGTATTCCAGGGCCCTGACAAAATCCTCGTCTATTTTCTTTATGCCTTCCTGGCCGACTAATTGTTCTTCAAACCTTTTTTTCTGCTCTATGGGGTCGTTGAGCTCTGAATACGCATTTGCAATCTCCATGCCTCCCATGAAAAGCTCAAATCTGTCTGTCAAAAGCGGATTATCTTTTTTTCTTTTAGCCAGAGGGCATAGTTCCGCAAACAGGTCCACTACGAAAATAGGCCTGTCTCCTGTTTCAGGCTCAAGCATTTCTGTTATGATGTTTGCTATCTGCGAACGCGTAATGTCCTTGGCTTTAAAATCCATGCCTTTAGCCTGAAGCTTCTTAATCCATTCCGCCGAAGAGTCATCTGGATTAATATCAAACTTCCTCTTGATTTCCTCTGCAAATGACCATCTCGGCCACGGCGGAGTCAGGTCTATAACCTCTTCCCCGAATTTTATCTTATTGGCCTCGAAGACTTCATCTGCCACATGATTGAAGATCTCTTCCGTAAGCTGCATCATACCTATGCAATCAGAATAAGCTTCATATATCTCTACCATCGTGAATTCAGGATTATGCCTTATTGAAATACCTTCGTTCCTAAAATTTCTATTAAGCTCATAAACCTTATCAAATCCTCCGACCAATAATCTTTTCAAATATAATTCCGGCGCCAGGCGCAGATATAAATCAAGATCAAGCGCATTATGGTGCGTCTTAAATGGATCCCCTGCGGCGCCCCCTGCCATAGACTGCATCATAGGAGTTTCGACTTCCAAAAATCCTTTTTTATCCAATAATTCCCGTATCTTCGAGATAATGCGACTGCGGGTCTGAAAAACCTTGCGCACATCCTCGTTTACTATTAAATCCACATATCTCTGTCTGTATCTGGTATCCACGTCTTTCAGGCCATGCCATTTTTCAGGCAAAGGCCTCAAGCCTTTTGCAAGCACTGTAATCTCTTCTGCGTTTACAGTAATCTGGCCTGTGTGGGTCTTGAAAAATTTCCCCTTAACCCCTAATATATCTCCTATATCTAATCTTCTAAATATATTATTATATATATCTTTCCCTATCACGTCTGCCTTGATATACACCTGTATCCTCCCGCTATAATCTCTCAAATCTATAAAGCTGGATTTTCCGTGTTCTCTTAAAGCAGTAATGCGGCCTGCTGTCTGAACAAAATCCCCTTCTTTCGATTCTTTAAGCACCATTTCTATGCTACAAGCCTTATCAAATCTTCTGCCATAAGGCTCAATACCTATCTCTTTGATAGCATTCAACTTATCGATACGCTGTTTTACTAATTCATTCATTTCTTCCATAGAGATCCTTCGCTTCGCTCAGGATGAGCAGTCGACATTATAAAAAACCCCAGACTGCTCAATTATATAATATATGCTATATAGTGTCAATATAAATAGGGCGGATTCTGTATTATTTGAATAGTTGGGTTACATCTTAATTATATTAGCTCTGCCTAGCCCAGCAGGTTTCAAGGACGCAAAATTTCCCCAGCGAGGAAATTTTGCTCCGTTTTGACGCTCGTTCGCCCTGGCCAAGCTGGGGCCTGAGGCACATTTGAGAGGTTTCGGCATAATTGATTCTTTTGGACATAGGTGCGCAAGGGGTTACGGCGAAGTTTTTTATACTGTCAAGACTACCTGCAGTATAAAAAACGAGCCGTAAACCGTAGCGCACGGCGAAACCATCTCTGTGCCGAACGGCCCTAGCTTGGCCAGGGCACCGTGCCCGCTCGCGTCAAAAAGGCCTTTCAACCCGCTGGGCTAGGCAGAGCTAAAGTGTAAACTAATATTGAAAACATTACATAATGTCTAAAAAACATATTATAAGATCAGCCGGAATAATAGGATTTGCTACGGTTATAAGCAGAGTCTTGGGTTTTGTGAGAGATATTATAATCGCAAAATTCTTCGGAACAGCCAAGTACGCCGAGGCTTTTGTGGTGGCATTCCGGATACCGAATATGCTTAGAGACCTGGTAGGAGAGGGCGCTACAAACGCGGCATTTGTGCCTGTTCTAAGCGAATACGCCGTGAATAAGAAAGAGGAATTCTGGGAGCTGGCAAACGTCATATTGAATCTCTTGCTTATAACGCTTTCTGCCATAACCATTGCGGGCGTCCTGGCCTCGCCTTTAATCGTGAGGCTTATAGCTCCTGGTTTTCTGGATGATTCTGAAAAGTTCGCGATAACAGTCAGGCTGACGCGGCTGATGTTTCCTTACATACTTCTCGTAGGCCTGACTGCTTACACGATGGGCGTATTGAATTCCCTGAAACATTTTTCCATGCCCGCGTTCGGGCCGTGCCTGCTGAACATAGCAATAATAATATGCGCGATAATATGGGGCGAGAGCGTTATAGGCCTTGCGAGCGGTGTTTTGATAGGAGGCGTTCTGCAGCTCGCGGTACAGATACCCGTATTGTATAAAAAAGGGTTTAAATTTTCGTTTACAAAAAAATTAAATCATCCGGCGGCCAATAAAATCGGAATTTTATTACTGCCCCGCATCCTCGGGTCATGCGTATATCAGGTAAACTTGTTTATAAACACTATTCTGGCTTCTCTTTCCGGTATTGTAGGCTTGGGGGGAGTTGCCGCGCTTTATTACGCAAATAGGATTTTTCAGTTTCCTCTGGCAATATTCGGGATTGCAATAGCGCAGGCAGTTTTACCCACAATGTCTAGAGAAGCGCTTGAAACAGATCCTGATAAATTAAAAAAGACCCTGTCTTTTTCTTTAAGGGTTATCAATTTTATTATTGTCCCGGCTTCGATCGGTTTGATAGTCCTGGCAGTTCCTATAACCAGGACTTTGTTTGAAAGGGGAAAGTTTGACAGCTACTCTACTCTCATAACTGCTAACGCGCTTGTGTTTTACTCCATAGGCCTTTTTAGTTACTCCGGTATTAAGGTTTTAGTCAGCTGTTTTTATTCTTTGAAAGATACGCTGACGCCTGTAAAGATTGCGGGCCTGTCTCTTCTGCTTAATATAATTCTGAACCTGGCTCTGATGTTTCCGCTGAAGATAGGCGGCCTTGCGCTTAGCGCTTCAATCTCCGGGATTTTTAATTTTTCTGCGCTATTCTATATGTTGAGGAAGAAGATAGGGGGCCTGGACGGACGAAAGATATCGAATTCATTTTTAAAAGTGACAATGGCCAGCCTGGCCATGGCTCTCGTGATTTATATTTGTGCGTTTAAAATACACCTGAATCTATTCATCGTGATATTTACGGCTATTCTCAGTTACGGCATATTCACGTTTATTTTTGATGTGAAAGAATCAAAAGAATTTCTGTCATGGATATTAAAGAGAAATTAAAAGATATACCGCATCTTCCAGGGGTTTATATAATGAAGGATGCGTCAGGCGAAACACTTTATATAGGCAAGGCCAAGGACCTTTCAAAAAGGGTATCCAGTTATTTTCAAGAGTCAAGGCCGAAAACCGCTAAGCGCATAGCGTTGTTAGAAAAGATAAAGGACCTGGATTATGTGATTGTCGGTTCGGAAGAAGAAGCCCTTATATACGAAGCGAGCCTGGTAAAGGAGAAGAAGCCGAAGTATAATGTTGAATTAAAAGACGATAAAAGTTTTCCCTTTTTTAAGCTCACGCTGAACGAGAAATTCCCCAGGCTTATAATAACAAGAAAAAAGATAGACGATGGCTCTATATATTTTGGACCTTATACAAAAGTTAAGCTTTTAAGAAGTGCAGCAAGTATATTAAAAAATATATTTCCTTTGAGGATCTGCAGGAAAATTCCGGACGAGTCATGCCTGGCTTACCATATAGGGCAGTGCCTTGGACCGTGCGTGAATAAGATAGATAAAAGATCTTATGACGAAATAGTTGAGCAGCTGATTTTATTCTTGGAAGGCAAAAAAACAAAATTGATCCGGGAATTAACCGATAAAATGAAAAAATTTGCCGATGAAAAAAATTTTGAACAGGCGGCGGTTATCCGCAACAGGCTGTCCGCTCTTTTAGAGGTGTCCGATAGAAAAACGGCTGATTACAGCTCGTGGGGGAATGTTGCTTTAAAATTAAAAAATTGCCTGAGGCTTCCAAATCTGCCTTTAAAAATAGAGGCATTTGATGTTTCGAATATATCAGGCAAAGAAGCTACCGGTTCAATGGTTTATTTTAATAACGGGCTGCCGGATAAGACAAACTACAGAAAGTTTAGGATAAAGAATGTGAAAGGCGTTGATGATTATGCCATGATGAAGGAGATTGTGCATCGAAGGTATAAAAGATTAAGAAAAGAGAATAAAGATTTTCCGGATCTTATTATAATAGACGGCGGAAAAGGCCATTTAAAGGCGGCATATGAAGAGCTTTTGAAATTAAATGCCGGTCGCATCCCTGTTATAGGCATAGCCAAGCAGGAAGAAAAGATTTATACGCTTGGTTCTCAGGAGCCGCTGGACATAAACAGGGATTCGGAGATGCTGCATTTTATACAAAGCGTAAGGGATGAAGCCCACAGATTTGCGTTAAAATATCATCATGCCCTTCGGCGCAACAACTTGAGAAAATGGCAAAAGAATTGACACATTTTGAGAAAAAGGTATATACTGTGGTGAAGAATATACCTTTCGGCAAGACTAGGACTTATAAATGGGTTGCTGAAAAGATAGGCGCCAAAGGCGCTTCAAGGGCAGTCGGAAACGCGCTTAATAAGAATCCTTTCCCTATAATAGTTCCGTGCCACAGGGTAGTGAATACAAGCGGTTATCCTGGAAAATACGCATTCGGAGCGGATTTAAAAAAGAAATTATTGACATTGGAGAAGATTACGAAATGTTGCCTGAAATAAAAGAAAAAATTAAAGAGCTGGAGCAGAAATTAAGAGACCTCAAAGTTTATCTGGATATAGATAAAAATGAAGCGGCCAGCAAAGAGCTTGAGGCTAAGTCGGCTACGCCGGGGTTCTGGAATAACAGAGAAGAATCATCTTCTGTTATTCAAAAGATAAAATTGATAAAAGCTAATACGGGTAATTATTATGAATGCGATAAAGAATTAAATGATTTGAAAGGATTATTGGAGATAGTGGACGAAAAAGATGCGAAGGAAATAGACGTAATAAAGACGGATTTGGATAATATTTCCAAGAAGTTAGATAAATTGGAATTTAAAAGTCTTTTAAACGGAGAAAGCGATATCAACAACGCCATCCTGAGCATACATTCAGGAGCTGGCGGCACAGAGTCTTGCGACTGGGCCAGCATGCTTTTAAGGATGTATTCAATGTGGGCTGAAAAAAAAGGATATAAGGTTGAAATGATTGATATGCTTCAAGGAGAAGAGGCTGGCCTTAAAAGCGCGGATCTTATTATAACAGGTTCTTATGCAAGCGGCTATCTTAAGTCAGAAAAAGGCGTGCACCGCCTGGTAAGGATATCGCCTTTTGACGCAAATAAAAGGCGGCACACATCTTTTGCATCCGTGGACGTGATACCTGAAATTACAGATGATATAAAAATAGATATAAATGAATCGGATTTAAAGGTTGATACGTTTAGGGCCGGAGGAGCAGGCGGCCAGAATGTAAACAAGGTGGAAACAGCTGTTAGAATAACGCATGTTCCTACCGGAATTATTGTGCAGTGCCAGAAGGAAAGGTCTCAGTTTAAAAATAAAACTACTGCAATGAAGATATTAAAGGCAAGGCTATATGAACGGGAGATGTAAGAGAAGAAAAAAGAATTGGAAAAAGAGTACGCCAAAAAGCAAAAGATAGAATGGGGCAGTCAGATCCGTTCATATGTTATGCACCCGTATTCAATGGTAAAGGATCACAGGACTGACCATGAGACATCGAACGTGAATGCAGTTATGGGAGGAGATCTGGACGAATTTATGGAGTCTTTTTTAAAATGGAAGGTTAAAAATTCTATTTGAAAGGGGTAGTAGATGTTCGGATGGGTATTGAGTAAGATTATCGGGACGCAGAATGAAAGGGAAATTAAAAAGCTCAGGCCTTTGGTGGAAAAGATAAATTCTTTTGAGCCTGAGGTTCAGAAACTTTCTGATGCCCAGCTGCGCGAAAAAACAGGGCAGTTTAAAAAGAGATTGCAGGATGGCGAGACGCTGGATCATATTTTGCCGGAGGCTTTCAGCGTAGTTCGCGAGGTAGCAAAGCGTACTGTAAACATGAGGCATTTCGATGTCCAGCTTATTGGCGGGATCGTGCTTCATCAGGGCAAAATCAGCGAAATGGCCACGGGCGAAGGAAAAACCCTGGTCGCTACTCTGCCTGCTTATTTGAATTCCTTGAGCGGCAAAGGCGTACATATCATAACTGTAAACGATTACCTTGCGCGAAGAGACAGGGAATGGATGAATCCGATATATGAATCCCTGGGTCTTACGGTCGGGGTTATACAGCACGACATGGATCCCGTGTTAAGGCAGATGGCTTATAGAAGCGACGTCACTTACGGAACAAATAATGAGTATGGTTTCGATTATCTTAGAGATAATATGGTTGTCAGTAAAGAAGAAATGGTCCAGCGCGAATTAAATTATGCGATTGTGGATGAAGTGGACAGCATCCTTATAGATGAGGCGCGCACCCCGCTTATCATTTCAGGGCCGTCAGATGAGTCTACCGATAAATATTATATATGTGACAAAATCGTGCCGAGGCTTAAAGGCAGGGTTATCCTGGAAAGGGAAGAGATAGACGCAAAACATAAAGGTATAGATCTATCAAAAGGCTATGATTACATAATAGACGAAAAGGCGAACACTGCGCATCTTACGGAAGAAGGCGAAATAAAGGCCGCTGAGATGTTAGGCATAGAAAATATGCACGATATATCAACAATGGAATACAGGCACCACATGATCCAGGCGTTAAAGGCTCGTAGTATTCTTTTTCAAAAAGATGTGGATTATGTTGTTAAAGACGGAGAAGTCATTATCGTGGATGAATTTACGGGCCGCTTGATGCCTGGAAGAAGGTGGTCAGATGGCCTGCACCAGGCAGTAGAGGCAAAAGAAGGCCTCAAGATAGAAAGAGAAAACCAGACTCTTGCTACGATCACGTTCCAGAATTATTTCAGGATGTATAAAAAACTGGCAGGCATGACAGGCACTGCAATGACAGAGGCCCAGGAATTCAGCCATATCTATAAACTGGACACAGTTTCAATACCTACTAACAGGCCTTTAGTAAGGATCAACTCTCCGGATGTGATTTATAAGACAGAGAAAGAAAAATTCAATGCAGTATGCAACGAGATAGAGGATTTGTATAAAAAAGGAAGGCCTGTTCTTGTCGGAACCATCTCGATAGAAAAATCAGAGCGTTTGAGCTCTATTTTAAAAAGGCGCAGTATCCCGCATAATGTTTTGAACGCAAAATATCATGAGATGGAAGCTACTATTGTAGCTCAGGCAGGCAGGTTAAACGGGATTACGATTGCTACGAATATGGCCGGCAGAGGCACAGATATTCTGCTCGGCGGCAATCCTGAATTCATGGTCAATGACTGGCTAAAAGCGAAAGGCATGGGGCCCAAAGATGTAAGCCAGGAGGAGCGCGAGAAATGGCTGGCTGAAGCGAGAGAAAAGATTAAAGAAGAACACGAAAAAGTCGTGATTTTAGACGGCTTGCATATTATAGGAACTGAGCGCCATGAATCCCGCCGCGTAGATAATCAGCTGAGGGGGCGTTCTGGAAGGCAAGGCGATCCAGGTTCGTCCAAGTTTTATATATCTTTAGAAGACGAGTTGATGCGGCTTTTTGGTTCGGACAGGATCTCTTCAATTTACGACAGGCTTGGCATAGAAGAGGGGCAGGATATACAGCATCCGCTTATAAGCAGGGCTATTGAAGTCGCCCAGAAAAGAGTAGAGCAGCATAATTTTGACATACGCAAGCATGTCCTTGAATATGACAACGTCATGAATAAACAGAGAGAGGTTATATATGAAGAAAGAAAAAAGATTCTCATGGGCGAGAGAGTCAGGGAGCATATTTACGAGATTATAGAAGAGGTGTTAGACGGAGCGATCATGATGTATATGAATCCTGATGTTCACAAGGCTGACTGGCAATACGCGGAGTTTAATGAATGGTTATGGTCAAAGTTTAATATAAAGATACAAAATATAGAAGAAATGGTTGAAGGGAAAGACGCAGAGGGCATATTAGATCATCTAATAGAAACAATAAAATCAGCATACTTGGACAAAGAGAAAAATATGCCTCAGGGATTGATGACGCATCTTGAAAGAATGATCATGCTCCAGGTTATTGACACGAAATGGAAAGACCATCTTTACGCAATGGATAATCTTAGAGAAGGTATAGGTCTTCGTGCATACGGCCAGCGCGATCCTCTCGTAGAATATCAGCATGAAGGTTATGATATGTTTATGGCAGTGATAGACAGTGTAAAACATGAGACAATAGAATTTTTATTCAAAGTTCAAGCCGCAAGAGAAGAAAGTCCTATGAAGGGAGTGTTCCAGTCTCTGCCGCAGGAATTTGTAAAATCAGAAGCAGCGCCTATGTCTAGAATTCCGGCGCTTCAGGTTCGGGGAAGGAAGGAGTTTCAGGAAGAATCTTCCGAAGAAATCCCTTCCGTGGAACAATATAAACGCTCAGAGCCGAAAGTCGGTCGCAATGACTCTTGTCCATGCGGCAGCGGCAAAAAATATAAGAAATGCTGTGGAAAATAATATTATCCGGCCTGCTTTTAATTTTTTCTTTCCCGAATTTTAATCTTAGTTTACTTGCTTTTATCGGTTTTATTCCGCTTTTTTCTGCAGTTGAAAATAAATCTCCAAAAAAAGCATTTCTGATTTCCTATGCAGCAGGGTTTATTTTTTATTTAGGGACTTTATACTGGCTGTGTCATGTGACTGTAATCGGCCTGATTATTTCATGTTTATATTTAGCAATTTATTTCGGGATTTTTGGGATAGCAATAAATCGTTTTGGTATTTTAGCAGCGTCTATTGCCTGGGTAATTCTCGAATACATTCAGGCGAATATTTCTATCATGGGTTTTGGCTGGGCATCATTGGGCTATTCGCAGTATAAAAATCTGCCTCTGATTCAGATAGCTGATTTTTCAGGAGTATACGGCGTGTCGTTTTTGATAATGATGATGAATGCAGCGATTTACAGAGCGTTTAAAAAATCTTTCAAAGAAATAGTAATTACGGCACTAATATTAGTAGCTGTAATCGGATACGGAATGATGAGGGAAAACACAGGAGGAGGCGGGAGCAGCGTAAAGATCTCAGTTATCCAGGGGAATATTCCTCAGAAACTCAAATGGGACCCCGAGGCTCAGGGTATGATAATAGAAAAATACGTTAGCCTGACAAAAATGTCAGTTTTGGATGATCCTAATCTGATAGTTTGGCCTGAAACTTCGTTTCCCGGGTTTTTTGAAACAGATAAAGAAATAACTGATAAGGTTTTAAATTTAGCGAAAGAAATAAAAATACCGATTCTAATAGGAGTGAACACGGAAAAAGATGACAGATATTTTAACAGCGCAGTTTTGATTTCCAGCCAAGGGGAGATTGTAGATCAGTATGATAAAATTCATCTTGTTCCGTTCGGCGAATATGTGCCGTTTTCAGATAATTTTCCAGCATTTCATAGGCTGGTCCTGGGAGAGTTGGGAGAATTCACGCCAGGCGCGGAATTTAAAATATTTAAGACACAAGGACACAAGGACACAAGGACACAAGTCAGTTTTGGAGTATTGATTTGTTTTGAAGACATATTTCCTGAGTTAGCAAAAAAGTTTGTTAAAAACGGCGCGAAATTTCTGATTGTTATCACAAACGACGCCTGGTATGGCAAAAGCGGGGCAGCGTACCAACATGCGGCATGCTCAGTTTTCCGCGCAATAGAGAACCGCGTTCCTATTGTCCGCTGCGCCAATACCGGCTATTCCTGCTTCATAGATTCAAAAGGTAAAATCTATGACAGCGTAGAAGAAAAAAATACCCACCTATTTATTACCGGTTATAAAACTTCAATGGTAAACATTAAATAAAAGCTTATATTGCCCTATCCGGGCAGAGAATCCATCCTATTTGTAATATTTTCAATGTTAGGTTACGCTTTAGCTCTGTCTAGCCCAAGCGAGCGGGTTGAAAGGCCTTTTTGACGCGAGCGGGCACGGTGTCCTGGCCAGGCTGGGGCCGTTCGGCACAGAGATGGTTTCGCCGTGCGCTACGGTTTACGGCTCGTTTTTTATACTGCAGGTAGTCTTGACAGTATAAAAAACTTCGCCGTAACCCCTTGCGCACCTAATATCCAAAAAAATCAACTATGCCGAAACCTCACAAATGTCCCTCAGGCCCCAGCCTGGCCAGGGCGAGCGTCAAAACGGAGCAAAATTTCCTCGCTGGGGAAATTTTGCGTCCTTGAAACCCGCTAGGATAGGCAGAGCTAATATGATTAAAATGTAACCCAACTATTTAATAATACAATTTAATCCCGTATTATTATTGACTTTC
>JAPLMD010000041.1 GCA_026387235.1 Candidatus Omnitrophota bacterium | reverse complement strand
GCAGTCTTGACAGTATAAAAAACTTCGCCGTAATCCCTTGCGCACCTATATCCAAAAGAATCAATTATGCCAAAACCTCTCAAATGTGCCTCAGGCCCCAGCCTGGCCAGGGAGAGCCAGGTATTTCACTTCGTCTAGTATTGCCCTGGTCCTGAGGAGCACATTCGCTTCGCTCAGTGTAAACTCCGCGACGAAGGGCGAGCGTCAAAACGGAGCAAAATTTCCTCGCTGGGGAAATTTTGCGTCCTTGAAACCTGCTGGGCTAGGCAGAGCTAAAGTGTAACCTAACATTAAAAACATTACAGTATCGTAAAGTTATCTCCTATCTAAACTAGAAGCGCTATTATTTATTGTCTAGGAATCAACAGGATATCTAAAACGTAAAGCCTGAACAGAATATTTTTCCAGAAGATGTTTCGTTCTTTTTTTTCCAGGATAACATATTTTACATCATGGAATAATTGGATAGCTTGGTGCGAATGCCGCGCGGAAATTTCATGGCTTGAAAAACGCGCTTCTAAAAATTCTTCCGTCAATGCCTGCATAGGCTCAGGCTTCTCAGAAATAAACTCTTTTGTAAAATTATAGTATTCCCTGTAAGCAACGTAGTTAAACTTCGGGATGCCGTAAATCTTAAAAGCTTTGCACAATGCGACATACACCTCTTTTATAAATTCTTTTGGGTTATTTCTGAACATATCGGCTAATTTCTGCGACTTTATAAAAACCCTGATTGAAAAAACCGCAAGAATCAGCGCTAGAAGCCACAATAATAAAACAATAAAATAAAATAAAAATCCTTTTTTCTTCTTTGGCTTAGCAGGCTGCGTTATCTTTACTTTCACGTCATTGCTGAATGTCCCCATGTAAGTTGCCGATATCAGAACAGAACCTTCTTCTTCAGGCGTTAATTTCCCGTCTTTATCTATAGAAACTGTTGCCGTGCCGGTAACCTTCCAGTCAACAAGTTTTGTGGCCTGAATCACGGAACCATCAGTCAGCTTAATTTCCGCGTTAAGCACGGCCTGCTGATCAATCGGCAATTCGCTTCTATTTATCTTTATCGCAAGAGATTCTATTTTGAAAGCATCTATATCTTTCTTGAAATCGCTTGCATTGAATCTTTCCGTCGTCTCTTTTTTCTTGTCTTCCGGCTCTTCTTTCTTCCTGTTTTCAGAGTCTTTTCTTTTAATCCTACCTCCTCCGATTTCTTTCTTTTTAGTGTCATCATCCACTATCTGCTCTTTTTTGACTTTAACGTCTTTTATGGTCATATCGGCAGACTGCAGCAATTTTAAAAGCGGCACCTTTTCAGGAAAACCAATAAGCGTGGATGGTATCCAGCTCAAAGAAAGGTTGTTGAATCTCGGAACCGCAGGATATATAATTGCCGACAGCATCAGGACGATGGAAAACACGATTGCGCCAACCTTTATCTGATGCCATAGACTCATTACTTCATCCCTGTCTCCTATTATTATAGAGCCGCGGTTTTGTTTTTCACATACCAGATCCAGTCTCATCGCGAAAATCAATACAAATAAAAAAACAACCAGGTATAAAACATAGGTAGTTTCCTGTTCTAGTGTCAGACCGACCGAAGAAATCAAAAGAGCCGCGGAGATAAACTGGATCAGGCTGTAGTTTTTTTGCGTTTTAAGCCCGAACGCCTGGAAGAGGCTAAGCCACGCGAGAGCGGTTGAAAAAATCCTCAGCAGATTTTCAAAATTTATCTCTGTTTCATATAATCTGCTTAGAACAACCACTACGCTGGCAAGTGAAAGCATCCCTATAAAGGTATCTATATGCGGCGGTCTGGAATTTCTAATATACCAGCTGAACAGAAACCCTGCAATGCTTCCTAAAATCAAGAACGCCGCGATTATAGGGCCCACTATTTTCTGAATACTTAAAACCCCTATGATTGCTAGCCCCAGATTTGCAAAATGAAAATATAGCGCGTCTCTATTCATGATTAAACCATCTCAAATATTTTCTCCAGATCATCGCCTTTGGAAACCTTATAAATATGCGCCTCCAGCCCAGCAAGGGCCTCATCAAATTTCTTCGCGCCTTCAGCGTCAAGATATTCGCTTTCTTCCGTATGGCCGAACGTTGAACTGGCAAGCACAACCACTATAAGTTTAATGCCTTTTATCTTGAATTGTACAAGGCTTGAAAGAGCATCCATGTCATTATCTAGCATTATGGCAATAAGAGTAGACCTATAGGGCGTGATAAAACTTGCTTCTTCGAGCGTTTGGCTTAAATCATAAGTCCCTTCAGAGCGCGCGCCTGCCAGGTATTCGAGTATTTTAAATGCATGAGACTCGCCTTTTCCAAAAGGCACCACCATCGCCTCTTTTGTATATCCTATCAACTGCACAAACGCCCCGTTATCCATGAGAAACCTGGCAATGGATCCCGCTATTTTTACAGCGTACTCAAGAGTTGTTTCTTTTCCGGCCCCTATATCGTTGCCTTTTTTAAGGTCAAGGACTATCGTTGCTTCCTGGATCGCATTGCGCTCAAATTGCTTTACTATCAATTTATTATGCCTCGCAGTAGAAGGCCAGTGTATACGGCTTATAGCGTCTCCACGCTGATATTCCCTGACCCCGAAAAATTCATGACTGTCCCCGCTTATTTTCGCGGTCTCAACACCCATCCACGACACAGAACCGCTGGCAAGAGGAGGAAACGCAAACACCCTGAAAAGCGCGGGATAAACAAGGACGTTCGATATTACATTAAGCGTCTTTTTCATCCTGAAAAATCCAAGCGCATCCTGCGAAATAATTTCAACAGGCCCGATTTTCCATACGCCTCTCCTGTAACAGCCAATTGAATAACTAAAATTAATTTCCTCTTTGGCTTTAATCTCAAGCATGAATAAAGAGGTCTTTTCTTTCCCCGGTTCAGCTGCAGGAAAATAATCCAGTATTTCAAAAAAAGATGCGCCTCGTGAAAGATTATTGCGGATCTTAATTTTTACATTAAGCATCTCGTCTTCATATGCAGTCTCCTGAGTAGTGCGCTGTATTTCTATATTCGGCATATTTAAACGCATATGAAAATAGGCCAGGATAAACATAACAAATGTTATAACAAAAAATATGTACACCATTGTTATGTCAGTATTCCATGCAATGGCTAGAAGGATGATTACAGCTAAAAGAAGGGAAACGCCTCTGGAAGTCAGCATATGCTAAACCGGCACAGGAACCTTTTTCAATATATGATTCACCGTATCTTTTGCGGTCAGGCCGCGCACTATGGAACGCGGCTGTAAAACAAGTCTGTGTTTAAGGACAGGATAAGCGAGATTTTTCACATCGTCAGGTATTACATAATCCCTTTTATCAAGAAACGCCAGGGCCCTGGATGTGCGCATAAGCGCCAAAGACGCCCTTGGACTTGCTCCAAGTTTTATATCGCCCGGCATGCTCCTTGAGGCAGAAACTATCTGGACTATGTAATCCACTACCTTCTGGTCTATGTGAACAGATGCTACTGCTTTCTGGACCTCAATTATATCCGCTATACTGATCACGCTCTGCAGGGTTTCTATAGGAGAATCCTTGAAATTTCTCGTCAATATATTAACCTCTTCCTGGGTAGAAGGATAACCTACGGGAAGCTGCATCAAAAACCTGTCTATTTGCGACTCCGGCAGAGGATATGTCCCATGAAATTCTATTGGATTTTCAGTGGCTATTACAAAAAACGGGATAGGAAGCTCTCTCATGATACCATCACTAGTCACCCTAAATTCCTGCATAGCTTCAAGAAGGGCCGACTGAGTTCTGGGCGTGGTGCGGTTTATTTCATCGGCAAGCACGATGTTTGCGAATATCGGGCCTTCATTAAATTCAAATTCCCCTGTTTTCTGATTATAGATAGAAACTCCTGTAATGTCTGAAGGCAAAAGGTCAGGCGTAAACTGGATTCTTTTAAATTTGCCGGTTATGGATTTTGCGAGCGCTCTGGAAAGCATTGTCTTGCCAAGGCCAGGCACGTCTTCCAGAAGCACATGGCCGTTACTGATAAGGCCTACGACTACAAGCTCGATAACCTCGCGTTTGCCGACTATGACCTTCGAAATATTATTAATAAGTTTTTGAAGGATTTCATGAAGATCCGCCATTAGTTTCCTCCCAAATTTTGTGAAACAAAATTTGATCCCGAGTCCGCCATGGTTTTTACCATCAAGCGACGAGGGACTTTTTGATTTTAATATAGCATATTAAATAGTTATTGTCAAAAAGATATTGTCATAAGATCCTTCAGGCGCTCCTATCCGTTGTGCCTTCAGGATTAATTCGCACTTATCACTTACGAATTTCATAGAAATTCGTAAGTGATGTGCTCATTAAAAAACAAAAAGTCCGCGGCGATTTTCTCGCCGCGGACTATCAACAACTCTGTAATACCAGAGATCCTTCGCTTTGCTCGGGACTTTGCAATCGCGTAAGTCATGTGCTCATTTAATACATCCCGCCCCCTGGAGGCATACCGCCGGCTCCGCCATGCCCTGATTTTTCTTCTTCAGGCATATCAGCCACAAGAACCTCTGTCATTAATAAAAGCCCTGCAATGCTTGCCGCATTTTCAAGGGCTGTCCTTACTACCTTTGTAGGATCTATAATGCCTGACGTAACCATATCCACGTATTCATCGCTTTCGGCATTATAACCTACGTTCTGCTTCTCGCTCTTTACTTTATTTACCACAACAGAACCTTCCATGCCTGCATTTTCTGCTATCTGGCGGATAGGTTCTTCGAGCGCGCGTTTTATAATATTGACGCCTATTTTTTCGTCGCCTTCTACTTTTAAATCATCCAGTTTCGGAGCGCATCTCAGGAAAGCGACTCCGCCGCCAGGAACAATGCCTTCCTCAACAGCAGCCCTTGTTGCATGAAGCGCGTCTTCAACTCTTGCTTTCTTTTCTTTCATCTCTGTCTCTGTTGCAGCGCCTACATTAATAACAGCTACTCCGCCTGCAAGCTTTGCAAGGCGCTCCTGGAGTTTTTCCTTATCATAATCTGAGTCTGTATCTTCAATCTGCCTCTTTAACTGTGTAATTCTGGCATTCACATCAGCTGTCTTGCCAACGCCTTCAACTATTGTTGTCTCTTCTTTGCCGATAGTAACTCTTTTTGCCTTTCCTAAATCATCCAGGCCTATATTCTCGAGCTTTATGCCAAGATCTTCTGTGATTGCCTTACCGTCTGTGAGAATCGCTATATCTTCTAGCATTGCCTTGCGTCTGTCGCCGTAACCAGGCGCTTTTACTGCGCAGCAATTAAGGGTGCCTCTTAGTTTATTTACAACAAGTGTAGCAAGGGCTTCTCCTTCAACATCCTCTGCGATTATAATAAGAGGTTTGCCTGAACGAGCTATCTTTTCAAGTAAAGGCAGCATATCCTTCATTACGGAAATCTTCTTTTCGTGAATCAGGATATAAGGATCTTCGATCACTGCTTCCATTCTTTCTGCATCTGTTACAAAGTAAGGAGAAAGATACCCTTGGTCAAACTGCATACCTTCCACAACCTCAAGCGCAGTAGCCATAGACTTTGCTTCTTCAACAGTTATAACCCCGTCTTTTCCTACCTTTTCCATTGCCTCTGCTATAAGCTCGCCTATTGCAGTATCATTATTTGCAGCTATTGAAGCAACCTGAGAAATCTCTTTCTTATCCTTTATGGATTTTGACATCTTTTTTAAATTTTCAACTACATGCGCCACTGCTTTGTCAATCCCGCGCTTTAATGCAGTAGGATTTGATCCTGCTGTAACATTCTTCAGGCCTTCCTTATAGACTGCCTGGGCAAGCACAGTTGCAGTAGTTGTGCCGTCACCTGCCAGGTCGCTTGTTTTCTCGGCAACCTCTTTCACCATCTGCGCGCCCATGTTTTCATATGGGTCTTTAAGCTCTATTTCTTTTGCAACACTGACTCCGTCTTTTGTAATAGTTGAGGAGCCAAATTTCTTTTCCAGAATAACGTTTCTTCCTTTTGGACCGAGCGTAGCTTTTACAGCTTTAGCAAGCTGGTCAATACCCTTTGCCAGCTTCTGCCTGGCCTCTTCACCAAACAATAACTGTTTTGCCATCTTATTTCCCTCCCTCTTTCTTATGCTATTTTATTATAGCTAGAATATCTTCTTCCTTTAGTATAAGATACTCTTCCTCCTTATAAGTAATTTCTGCGCCCGAATACTTTCCGAAAAGCACTGTATCGCCTTTTTTGACTTCCAAAGGTTCTACCTTGCCGCTCTCCAGTACCTTGCCCTTTCCCACGCTAACAACCTCTCCTTTTTGAGGCTTTTCCTTAGCTGTATCCGGCAGAACAATACCGCCTTTTGTTTTTTCTTCTGCTTCCAGCCTCTTTATGAGAACCCTGTCTCCTAAAGGTTGAATTGACATATTACACCTCCCAAATTTTGCGAAGCAAAATTTAATCCCGAGCCGTCCTTATACCCCAGTATATGTGGCAAGGGACCTTACTTTTATCAGCACTCTGTTTAGAGGAGTGCTATTTATCCCAATATGATACTCAAAATTTCTTTTTTGTCAAGTAAAATTTACAAAGTAAATTTTACTTGATCCTGAGGTCGATAGGCCGAAGGATCTTATGACTTATTTAATTCAAAGGAGATTATTACATTAAATGTGATCTGGTACTGGTTCATGCCCTGCGGAAATGTCGGAAACGGACTTGCGTCTCTTACGCTGTTTATGGCTATATCCCTTAATAACAAGTCCTTTGCTGATCTATTATCCATTATCATTATATGAAGAAGTTCTCCTTTAGAAGTCACCACGAAAGACAGAAAAACTTCTCCCTGGCTCGCGCTTCCTTCCTTAATATAATTTCTGTCGGCGTAATACCTTATCTTTTCCCTGACCAACCTATAATAACCTATATAAGTGGCTTTCTTGCCGCTATCTGTCTCCTCATTAACAACCGATTCGAATTTTTTGCCTTTACCTTGTATAATAGCGCCTCTCCTGCCGGAGCCTATTGTTTCAACGGTCGGCTCTTCTTTTCTAACCTGCTCAGGCTTAGTCAAAGGCTGCGGTTCCAAAGGCGGATTTAGCATATCTTCTTTCCTTACCTCAGGCAACGATTCAGGCAATATAGGAGGAAACAGCTGATTAGATTTAACGCTTCGACCTACAAGTTTTTCAGATTTTTTAGGAGGCTCTTTTTCTTTTGATTCCTCTGGTTTAAAATAAGTTACTTTTATAGGCTCGAAGAGTTCTTCCTTAGGCACTATGCCCACATACGGAGCGCTTAAAAATATGGCAAAATGCAAAAGCATTGAAATCAGGACTGCTAGCTGGAGCGATTTGTTCTCATACATTTGTATCTATAATAACAAGTTAGCGCCTGCTTGTCAAACCCTCATCTCTTCTAAAAAGTTAATTTTATTCCGCTGGTAAAGGCTCTTGCCTGAGCAGGATTAAAATATTTCACAGCGCCGTTTTTATATCCATAAGAATTGTATTTTTTATTCAAAAGATTGTCTACCGCCAAAAACACAGACCACCATTTATGCTCATAAGCAATTTTTGTATCTACGGTAGTGTAACTGGAAAACTTATCGTTGTTTGCGGAATCTATGTACGAACTACCCATCCTCGTGACGACAAGACTTGCTCCCAGTCCGAATTTCGTCTCGCCCTTTAGCGAGAGGCTCCCTTTATGCGTAGGAATGTTGGTCAAATATTTGCCTGCATCTGTCCCATTTTCATTCTTGGCTCTTGTATAAGCGTAATTCACAAATCCCGTTAATCCTTCAATGATTTTAAAGTCAAGGCTTGTTTCTACCCCTTTATGAGAGGTCTTGCTGTAATTATTATATTTCTTTGCTGCATAATCATACCAAATCTCGTTATCGAGCCCCATCCAATATAAGCTGATATTCGCCTTCAGATGATCATTGAAACGGTGACGCATCCCAGCCTCGTAGTTTTTTGCTTCTTCAGGATTTAAATCAGGATTGGCACCAGTAGTGTAAGTAAACATTTGACCTATAGTAGGAGTTCTGAAAGCCTGGCCGTAATTTGCGTAAACATTAGAATCTTTTTGATAAGTATATACTATTCCATAATGCGGGGTAAATTGGGACATATCTTTGTTTTTTGAATTAGCGTTATTCCTGGTGTCATTAAAATCAAGCGTTACGGAATCGTAACGATAACCTATTATAAATCTAAGAGGTTCAAATAATTTAATCTCATCCTGAAGATACGGACCGACTTTGTCTCTTATGACATTATAATCGCTCGAGAGCGCCCCTCTTAACTGATAAGGCGCGGCGTACTCTTTATAATCAAAACTATTTCTTTCCAGATCAATCCCGGCAGTAAGAAAATGGCCCAATCTGAACACCTCTGGATTTATATTATAGCGCAAGAGCAAGCCATATGTGTCTTCGTTTCCAAGCTGCTCTTTTGTGGATGCGGCAGTTGATCCGCTTGTATAAAAAGCCTTGCTATCATCATATCTATAATAAAATGTGTTCGCGATGCTAGAAGGAGCTATTGTATCCATTTTTTTATTATAGTCTATGTTTATATCAGCTTTTATCGCATCCTCTTTGTCATTTTCTGTGCCTGGCCGCGCTTGACGTCTATCCTGTGCAATCTGAACTTCTGTTAAAGCCCAAGGCAAGGCGCCTCTTTTTCTATCATGATAATCCATAGATAAACCTAAACGCTGCGTCTCATCTATTAAAAAATCTAACTTTCCGTTTAGATGACTGCCTTCATAATCGCAGTGCCTTCGAAAACCATCTGTTGATTTTCTGCTGGCGATTAAATTGTAAGCAATTCCGCCTTTGACGGAACGACCTGATATAGACCCTTCATAATTTTGGGTATTAAAGCTTCCGTAAGAAGAGGAGATTCTCGCCTGTGGAACAGGCCCGGGTTTCTTAGTTATTATATTAATTACTCCGGACATAGCATTATCGCCATAGAGGCTGGAAGCAGGCCCTTTTAATACCTCCACGCTCTCAATATTATCCAAAGGAATAAGATCCCAATCAACAAGCTTATCTTTGCCTTTATTCTGGGGTATCCCGTCAACAAGCACTAGCTGGTGCGTCGACATGCCGCCCCAAAAACCGCGCATATTGACTCTACCTGTCGTTCCTACTCCGGAAGAATCATCCGTATAAACACCTTCTATATCCCTCAAGAGATCCGGAACGCTCCTGGCATTTGTATCTCTGATTTCTTTTTCTGGAATAATACTTACGCTGGAAGAAACCTCTGATAACCTTCTTTCTGTTCTGGAGGCCGTCACTATTATCGGCTCTAAAATAACATTGTCGTCCGCAGTATCTTGTTTTTCTTCAGCCAATACCCCTTTGGCCACCATTGCAATCAATATGCTTATTAAAATCAATTTTCTCAGCATGGTCTTTTTCTCTTTTGCCTTTCTTCTTCAGAAACCAGCAATATGTAAGGCTTGGAAGATAAGGGATTTTTTCCAACCACAACTATTGTTTTATAAACCTCCTCGATAGTTTGATAATCAAGCACTTCATCGGACCGCCCCATTTTATGGATTCGGCCCTTGTTAATAAGCAGAAGTTTCTGGCAGTATTCACTGGCTAAATTCAGGTCATGCAGAACCATAATTACCGTAAGTCCAAACTCTTTATTCAACTTCTTTACAAGATCCAAGATTCCTACCTGATGGGCTATATCCAGGTGCGCGGTCGGTTCATCCAGCAGAAGTACTCTGGGTTCCTGCGCGAGCGCGCGGGCAATGAGAACAAGCTGCCTTTCTCCTCCACTGATTTGACTTAAAGACTGATCTTTAAGCTTAAAGATGCCGGTTAAATCCATAGACCGCCCGGCAATTTCCAAGTCTTTCTTTGCCTCGAGAAACTGGAATCTCTGGTAATGGGGAATCCTTCCCAAAAGGACAAATTCTTCTACGGTCATATGATTTAAAGGCGGGTTTTGCGAAACCACAGCAATAGTTTTTGCTAACTTCTTTAGCGGCGCCGTCCGGATATCCTTCCCTTCCACAAGGATCTCTCCTTTCATTGGCGCAATGGCCCGCGAGAGAGCGCGCAGGAGCGTGGTTTTACCTGAGCCGTTAGGCCCGATGATTCCCAAAAATTCACCCCTATCTATATTAAAACTGATATCGTAAAGCACAATCTTTGTGCCGTATCCGCACGTTAAATTTTTTATCTTAAGCATCAATCTCTCCTCAATGAACTTCTCTCTTAGTCAACGCATAGACAAAAAGACTGCCTCCCAATATTCCGGTAATAACCCCGACAGGCAATTCCAGAGGAGCAATAATTGTTCTGGCCAATGTATCACAAAAGATTAAAAATGCCCCTCCGGCTAAAAATGCAGCTATCAGCGATATTCGATGATCACTGCCCACAAACATCCTGACAAAATGCGGCACGACCAAACCGACAAACCCAATCATGCCAGCTACAGAAACGCTAAAACCTGTAAGTAAAGAAGCGATAATGAAAAGCAACCGCTTGGTTCTCTCTATAGATATACCAAGATGCAGCGCCTCTTCTTCTCCCAGGGAAAATGCATTAAGATCAAGACAAAATAGATGGGAAATAATAAGAAGGATAATGGCCGCCGAAACCGTTACTTTAATAATAGCCCAATCCGGCTCCTCCAAGGATCCCATTATCCAGAATACAATCCCATGAAGATCTTCACTGCGCGATAAAGACATAATAAGCATAATTAAGGAAGAAGATATAAAACTAATCATCACGCCGTTCAAAAGTAATCCCTGGAGTTTTACTATGCCTTTTCTCATGTTCAAAAAATACACCAGCATTATGACTGCCGCCGCTCCTAAAAAGCCAAAAAAAGGTAATGTCAGGACGCCTATCTTATACAACCCAAAGATAATATTCAAGGATACGCCTAATGCCGCTCCTCCGGAAATACCTAGCGTATACGGCTCAACCAGGGGGTTACGGAACATCCCTTGTAGAATTATTCCTGCCAGGCTTAGGCTACCGCCGATGGCAAAACCCAGAATAATGCGCGGCAGGCGGATATCAAAGAGAATATTATATTCAACAGTGCCTTTCCCCTCTAGAAGTATTGGAATAATTTTCTTAATAGGTATTCCCGCAGGACCAATCGCTAAAGAAAAAATAACCACGCATAAAAGTATCCCGCCTAGCATTAATACCCAAAAAATCCAATTAACTAATTTCTTATTCACTCCGCCCCCTCTTTACATTCTTTTTCCGGGTGCAACAGGCCGGCTATTGTTTCCAATGTTTCAATAAAACTTACCGGCGTAGGGCTGCAAAGCCGGTAAGAATCAAGAATATAAATTCTATTGTCTCTTGAGGCCTTTAACGCTTTGTAACTTTGCCAGACTTCCTTTTCCTTTTCTCCATTAATGCCCATGGTCACAATAAGTATCACTTCCGGGTTAGCTTCAAGAACTTTTTCCCTCGAATAACGGGCATACCTTATCCCTTTAGCAATATTTACGCCACCGGAAAATTCAATGAAATCATTCGCAAATGAATCTTCGGTTACCGTAACCAGAGGCTTTGCTCCCACTTGAATAAAAACTCTTGGCTTCGATAAACCGCGCAGTTTTAGTGCCAGAGAATCAACTTTATTTCTGGCGATTTTTACAATTTCTTCCGCTTCTTTTTCTTTGCCCAAAATCCTGCCTAACTCCAAAAAAGACGAACAAATCCCGCTAAAATCTTTTGCGGTGGGAAATTCAATTACCTTTATCCCTAAATTTTTCAATTTTTCTTTTGCCTTGGAGTTCGTCAATGGCGTCATTAAGACAACATCAGGTCGAAGGGCCGCGATTTTTTCCAAATTAACCTCAATTACAGTGCCGATTTTTTCCTTCTTCTTTGCCTCATCGGGCCTTTGGCAATATACAGTGCAGCCAACCAATCTATCGCCTGCTCCCAGAAGAAAAAGTTCTTCGGTTATTGCCGGCCCCAGAGAAATAATCCTTTGCGGATAATCTTCTTTGGCAAGGACACTTCCCTGTAATAACAAAACAAGGAAGAATATAATATTAAGCGACCTTAATTTAATAAATTTCATTAACTTTATATTTCAGTTGCGTCCCCTGATGAAGAATGGACACGTTTTTCAGATATTTCTGCGCGGCCTCTTTTACTTTTCTCATTTCATCTTCAGTGGGCCTGCGAAAGATATCGATTTTATCCGAAGAATAAACGCCTGTTGGGATATAACCATCTATACGATAAGGAATCGCCGAATCAATACTAGCAATAAAACCTGCTATCTTTTCTATCTCATCTTTATCAATATAACCGGGAATAAGAATACTTTCTGTCCTTAAAACTATACAGGAATTATAATGCTTTTTAAAATTCTCCAATACTTTCTCTGGTTTGTCTTGGCCGGTAAAACGTCTAAAAATCTCTTTTGTAATAGCCTTTATACCTACGCAGACTTCATTTATTGCTTTCTCAGTTATGTATTTATAGCCATTGGTAAGAAGGATGTTATGGGTAGAAAATTTTTCTTTTAAAGTTCTGGCTAAAGGCAAAAAATCCGGATCCATTGTTGGTTCCCTGCCTAAAAAAATTGTTTTTTTAAAATCCAGCGGTTCTAAGTAGGCTACAACCTCTTTGATTGATAAACTCTTGTTTTCATCTTGCTTATGTTTTTCTTCTAGATGGCAATCCCGGGGATGATATCTAGCAATACATCCGTGGCAGCGAAATTGACATCCTGCATCAAAATGAAGACAAACCTCTTTAAGTTCCGGGCTATAAGTTATATGATAAGCTCCCATTGTTCATTTTCCTTTAAATATGACCTCTAAAAACCAATGGTTATTTTTCAGCATCTTTTTTCCGGTTACAAACTCTACCGGTTTTCTAAAAATAGGGCTGTCATAGACAAAGGTATGAAATTCACCCTTCTCGCCGCAAGGGTCAATCTCCGGGCTTAGTTCTTTAATAAATCTTTTGTCTACCTTGCGGCCCAGCCATTCCCTGCCTAAAAGATCAGCCCTGGTTGAGACCACTACGGCTTTAAAACCGGAATTGACAATTTCCAGAATTAATTCTTTGGTATCCCTGCCCCATAAAGGCAGGATTGCCTCTACCTCTAGTTCCCGGCAGACCCTGTCAATCCAGTCTTTATGTTCCTGCAGGTATATATCGCCAAAGATAATGCCACGGATACCGGCTTTATTTTTCCACTCAGTGATTAATTTCTTAAATTCATCGCGGTAAACCTCTTTAGGCATTGCCTTTTGTAGAATTGGGACCTTGGTAAGCTCTGCCTGCTTAAGAATAGCTTCTGAAGGCAGGCCATGGGATAATGACTCTTCGCCGCCCGCTTGTGTAAAATTAAACAGGGCCAAAACTTCATAACCTGAAGCCATAGCCTTATAACAGGCAAAACAACTGTCTTTACCTCCGCTCCACAGCCCTATGACTTTCATACAGAACCTCCTCTCATCTATAGAGAACCGTTATCCCTAAAATTAACATTAGCGCAGAAGATATATATGCAATCTGAATACTCTCTTGAATATGTTCAATAGCTAAAGGCTGAAAATCCTCACCAATAAATGGTTTATATATAGGGGCTGAATTATAAAAATTTACGCCCCCTAATCGGATCTTAAGGCCTCCTGCCATAGCCGCTTCTGTTGACTCGCTGTTAATTTTTGGCCCTTGAAAGAGGTATTTCGATCCCTGCTTAAGCGAGTTAAGCCAGTCCTTTCCATAACAAAAGCTGGAGATGCTGATTAAAAAACAAGTTATCTTTGCGGGAATAAAACTCATCGCCCCATCCAGCAGCGCGGATGCCCTGCCAAATTCTATAAATCTTTCGCTTCTGTATCCCACCATAGAGTCTAAAGTATTTATGGCTTTATAAGCCCATGCCAGCGCAGGGCCTCCTAAAAAGGCATAGAACAAAGGCGCAACTATGCCGTCCATGGTACTTTCTGCCACTGTTTCTACAGATGCCCTGATTATTTCCGGCTCATCTAATCCTTTTGTATCCCTGCCTACAATCATGGAAAGATCATCTCTTGCCTTCTGAATATCCCCGGACTTCAGGTCTTTATAAACCCTGCCTGCCTCAACTGCCAGGGACTTGATTGAAAGTGAAAAATAAATAAACAATACAGAAGCGCCATAGTAGAAAAACGGATGGATAAATTTGGCTAACCTTAATGCCCCCCAGACGCAAAAAGCAGTTGCCCCAACCACCAAGATAACCAATATGGCCCCGCAGAATTTCTTGTTCACCCTGCCCGAGTTTAATTTATTTTCCAGCTTTTCGATCAGCCTCCCGATAAGCCTTACCGGATGCCAATGCCACTCGGGGTCGCCAAAAACCAGATCCAGAAGATACGCAAGAGGGATAATTAATAATTCATAACTCATAGTCCAGAACCTACGATTTTATACAATAAATCCATATTCATATTCTCCCTGACAAGCCGGGCAAGTTTGTCAAATTCTTTATCCGGGTTAAAATTCGTTGTCTCAAGCCAACACGGCCAGCCTTTCTTTAATCTCAGCTTATTCAGAAAATTTCTTCTAAAATTATCCTCATCAAATACCCCATGGATATACGTGCCCCAGATTCTGCCATTTTCGGCAAACACCCCATCAACATCTTTTGTTTTCTCCCCCTGCCGTTCGATAATTTTAAAAACAGGTTTACGCTCCTTCAGTATCTGCGTCCTGCCATGATGAATCTCATAACCGGTTACCTTCAGGCCTGAGTTTATTTCCACGGCCTTCACCTGGGATAAAATCTTTTCCTGTTCAAAACTGGTAACAACAGACAGAATCCCCATGCCTTTAACTTCCTCTTGCGCTGATTCTGTTTTCTTGCGGTCGTAAATTTTTTCTCCCAGCATCTGGTATCCGCCGCAGATTCCGATTAGATGAAACGCGGGACAACCTTTGACAAGCGACAATATCCTTTCCGCCAGGCCGGATTTTTTCAGGTAATTCAAATCCGCTATGGTGCTTTTCGTCCCGGGGATAATCAGCGCATCCGGATTATTCAGTTCGCGCTCACTAGTTACATAGCGCAGCCTGACATCCGGCTCGTTTTCCAAGGCATCAAAGTCCGTAAAATTGGACATGTGCGGCAGCTTAATTACTGCTATGTCTATCAATTCGGTTCTTAATTTTCGGCTCTCGATTTTTGCTGTTCGTTTCTCAAGAGAGACCGAATCTTCCTCAGAAATCCTTATATCCTTAAAATAAGGTATAACGGCTAAGACTTTTATGCCTGTTTTTTTCTCCAGGAAATCTATTCCTGATTTCAGCAGTCTCTTATCCCCTCTGAATTTATTGATGATAATGCCTTTTATCCGTTTTCTTTCTTCCTTTGTCAATAACTCGAGCGTGCCCACAATCCAAGCAAAAACTCCGCCTTTGTCAATATCGCCTACCAAAATTACCGGCGCGCCGGCAATTTTAGACATATACATATTTACTATATCGTGCGCCTTCAAGTTTACCTCGCTAGGAGAGCCTGCGCCTTCAATAACAACCAGTTCATATTCACCTGCCAGGCGCTTATAAGACTCCACGACGGCTACTTTTGCCTTTTTTTTATAACGCGCATATTCGACTACTGACATATTCCCTTGAGGCCTGCCCCATAAGATTATCTGCGCTTTTGTATCCTGGATTGGCTTAATCAATATAGGATTCATATCTACGCTCGGTTCTATTCTGGAGGCTTGAGCCTGGACTGCCTGGGCCCTGCCTATTTCACCGCCCTCTTTTGTGACAAAGGAATTCAAAGCCATATTCTGCGCTTTAAAGGGACAGACCTTATAGCCATCCTGCAGAAAAATCCTGCATAATGCGCTGACTATTACGCTCTTGCCTACGCCGGAACCTGTCCCGCAGATTTGTAAACTTTTCATTTGAATATTCTTTCCAAGCAAGAAATAAGACGGAGATTGTCTTCTCTTCTTCTTACCGCAACCCTTACAAAACGGTCATCCAATCCCCGAAAATTACTGCAATCACGGATAAGTATTCCTTTAGTGCCGCAATAATCGCAAAGCCTGCGGGCATTTATCTTTTTATTCTCTAATCTGCAGAATATAAAATTAGCGTTCGCTGGATAGGGTTTCAGGAATTTAAGCTTTTGAAGTTCTTTAAATAAAAAAATACTCTCTTTTAACACATATGCCCGGCTTTTTTTGATAAATACAGAGTCTTTGATAATTTCGCAGGCAGTCATCTGCGCCAAGGCGTTCACCGACCAGGGCGGCTGATAGGATAAAATCCTGCTCAATAATTTCTTGTTTCCCGCCAGGTATCCTATTCTTAAACCTGCAAGGGCAAAAAATTTGGTCAGCGACCGTAATACCAAAACATGCTTTTTGTAAGGCCTGGCCGCAGCCATAGATGATGCATTCTTTTCTTCGACAAAATCCATAAATGCCTCATCAATAACCAGAAAAACGTCCTTCTTTTCGCACTTATCAGCTAAAAATCGCATTGCCTCTTTGTCCCATAAAAATCCCGTGGGATTGTTAGGGTTGCAAATAAATAATAAATCCACAGAATCGAGGCGTTTAACTATTTCCGTTACATTTACCGCAAAATCATTTTCTTCGCGTGTTTTTACAAAAAGGCATCTGCCGCCGGCTAAATGCACCGCCCTCTCATATTCACTAAACGCAGGTATAGGAATAAGGGCTCTTTTTGGCTTTAAGGCAAAGGTGAGCGAAAAAATCAGGCCCATTGACCCGTTGCCGATTAATAAATTATCTGCGGAAACATTGAGGCAGCTGGCAAGCGCCTTTTTTAAATCTTTGCAGTCTGGATCAGGATAACGCGCGATATCGTCTAAATGCGACGAAATAATTTTACCAACGCTTTTGGGAAAACCCAGCGGATTGATGTTGGCGCTGAAATCAATGATCTCTTCCTTCTTTAACAAGTACCTCTCCTGCGCCTCTTTAAGATTTCCTCCATGCAATCCCATTACCACTCCTTGCCTCTCATTTCTAGCCAATACAAACTATGAATAAGGTAATCAGTTCTGTTAATTCAATAGCCGCCCCAAGGGTATCGCCGGTTATGCCTCCAATTTTTCTACTGACAAATTTACCGCCTAAATAAGCGCAGCCAGCCACGATTAATAACGTAAGTAACCCTTTCAGCTGCCAGATGGTAAACGCAAATACAAGAACCATAATGAGAGAAAATACGAAAATCTTTAAATTCATTCCATGTATAAATGCTTTTGCTTTCCCGTCCTTCCGGGCATAAGAAAATAAAAACATTGCCAATACACTAGACCACCTGCTTAAAACGCATGCAAGAAGTAATGCAGTTGTCTTTAACGGCGCAGCCACAGCGCCAAGCAAACCGACTTTTAAGAGTAGTATGCTGATAATACTTATAACACCCATTGCTCCTATGTGGGGATCACGCATGATTGCCAGCATTTCATCCCTGGATTTTCCGCTTAAAAAAGCGTCACTGGTATCAGAAAGTCCGTCTAAGTGCATCCCGCCGGTAAGACAAGCCAAGGTAACCGCTAAAATTATATTCACTGCCAGCGGAGAAAGATTCAAAATCAACAATAGCGTATTTATTCCTGATAAAGCTAACCCAAGAAGCAGCCCGACAAACGGAAAATATATCATTGCGCCGGCTATTTTTTTCTCACTTACCTCTTTTATCTTTAACGGCACAATAGTCAAAAACTGGAGAGCTAATAAAAAACTGCTCATTTTTTCTTCTCCGAAACATTTGCGCTCTTAAAAGTAGCCATCTCTGTCAGAATCTTGATTGCAGCATCAGCTAATCCTATACCTAAAGCACCGCCTGTCCCTTCTCCAAGCCTTAAATCCAAATCAAAAAGTGGCTTTAATCCGATATGCTCTAAAATAACCTTATGCCCGCTTTCTACCGAACAATGCGCCGCAATCATATAATCTTTTACCTTTGGCTCAATGTGGAAAGCAGCCAATGCCGCGGCCCCTGATATAAAGCCGTCAAGAACCACAGGAACCCTTTTTGAAGCGGCAGCGAGAATTATTCCCGCAAGCCCTGCAATTTCAAATCCGCCTACTTTGGATAGAACATCAATGGGGTCAGAAGAATCCGGCTTGTTCAGAGAGATTGACTTTCTGATAATATCTATTTTATTTTTCAAGCCTTTATCATCCAAGCCTGTCCCTCTTCCTGTTATTTCTTCAATTGGTTTTTTTGTAAAAACCGCGGTTATCGCGCTGGAAGCAGTGGTGTTTCCTATTCCCATATCGCCTGTTCCCGCAATATCAATCCCTGCCTTAAATTCATCTTCAAATATTTCAATCCCGGCGCAGATTGCCTTAATCGCTTCATCCCTGGTCATTGCCGGCCCTTTTGCCATATTTTTTGTCCCGTAATTTATTTTTTTAACCACAAGCCGCGGATCAGGCTTAAGATCAGAAGCAACACCTATATCCACAACCACTACTCTCGCGCCGACATGATTTGCCAGCACATTTATGCCTGCACCGCCTGAAAGAAAATTATAAACCATCTGGGCAGTAACTTCCTTGGGGTAGGCGCTGACACCTTCTTCAGTAACGCCATGGTCTGAAGCAAGGGTAAAAATAACTTTGTTGCGCAATGAAGGATTTTCCTTACCTGTAATCCCGCATATCTTTCTGGCCAGCTCCTCAAGCCTGCCTAAACTCCCCAGAGGTTTAGTTAAATTATCTAACCTCTCTTGCGTCTTCTTTATGATAACAGGGTCTATTTCGGAAATATTTGCGACTACCTTTCTTATCCTATCCACTTATTTTCCTCCTTTGATTTTCATCGGCACGCCTGAAATAATAAACAACACCTCGTCGGCTTCTTTGGCTATTATCTGATTTACTTTACCGGCCACATCCCGGAAATCCCTGCCTAATTTATTCGCAGGAACCAATCCCAGGCCTACCTCATTTGAAACCATGACTACTTTTGCTTTTTTCTTTCTAAGATTAACCAGCATGGCGTCGATTTTTTTGAGAATCCCTTCCTCTTTATAACCGTCCAAAATAAGATTTGAAACCAAAAGTGTCAGGCAGTCAATAATAATGCAGTCAAACTCATTGCCAATCTTCCCTGATAAAACCCCTATATCTTTAGGTTCCTCAAAAGTCTTCCAGTGTCCTGGCCTTGCCTCTTTATGCAGCCGGATGCGCTCCTGCATTTCTTTATCCAGCGGCTGGCAGGTTGCGACAAAAGCAACTTTCCTGTATTTCTTTGCCAGGCTCAAAGCATACGTACTTTTCCCGCTTCTTGCCCCGCCCAAAATAAAGGTAATTTTTGACACCGGGCACCTCGATTCAAATGGGTTGTATCATTCAGCGCTTTAATCTTTAAACTTCCATTCTTATATTCAACGATACCAATACTTGCCGAATGAGGGATATATTTCCAAAAATCATTTGTTTTTAAAATTGCGGCGACAAAAGCGCTGATAGGCCCGCCGTGGCAGACTACAGCGATGGTTTTATTTTTATTAATAAAAATAATCTTCTTTAATGCCCTTGTAACTCTTTTTCTAAAACTGATTAAGCTTTCGGACTTGGGTATAACTACACAAAAAGGCCTTTTCAGCCATGCGCTATAAATCTTTGGGTATTTTTTCATGATTTCCCGGTAAGTCAACCCTTCAAATATTCCAAAATTCATTTCTTTTAAATCCGGTATTTTGTTAATCTTTGCATCCTGAAAGATTATCTTTGCCGTCTGGATTGCCCGTCTTCTGTCGCTGGTATAAATTTTATGAATATTCATGCCGCTTAATCTTCCCCTAAGCCTCCCTGCCTGTTTTTTCCCTTTAGCGCTGAGGCCTATATTTATAGAACCGCAGTATCTTTTTTTGGCGTTCCAGAGTGTTTCGCCGTGCCTTATAAGAATCAATCTTGTCATAAACTTGTCCTAAAACAAAAAACCCTTGACGCGAAAAATCGCATCAAGGGCTGCACCCTGTTTTACTTGGCCCTTTGCTGCCCTGCGCAGCGAAAATAAACATCTTAATATATCGTAAGGTTTTCTGGCTTATAGGCGTTTTTTCAAACAAACTTGACCCAATGCCGAGCATCCCTATATTAACTTTTCGATGCGAGGCAAGGCATCCTACTCTCTGCGCCTTCTCATCCCAAAGAATCGAGAACAATGGCTTATCGCAGATTTCGCTCCTATTACAGCAGCGGGGCTGCGCTGAATTCACATCAGCTTCCCTTATACAATATAATATTATTTATTCAATTCTTATTTTTTTATACACCAATAATCAGGGCGTGTCAATCTTTTTTTATAATCTTAATACTCTATGCCGCGGCGGGCGTTAACGCGCTGCTTGAAAGGATGCTTCTTGTCTATCATTATTGTTATGTAATCCGCGAATTGCTCGATATCAGATATGTCTCCCCTGCCTGTAAACACAAGCTCTACATCCTCAGGAGCCTTTTTAATCAGCTCCAAAAATTCTTTTTTTCCGGCAAATCCCTGATCTAAAACATTTATTATTTCGTCCAGTATAACCATATTATACTTGCCGCTAAAAATAGCTCTCTTTACATCTACCATAGTTTTCCCGATAGATTTTTTTATTTTTTCTTTAGTTCTCGACTCGGCCTTCGGACTCGCTCGAACAATATTCTTCTTTCCCATAAACATTGGATGAACCTCTTCATACTTCATCAAATTAATATTTTTTATTTTTCTAACTGTAATTTCCTCTCCTGTTACAAGCGATTTTGGTTTCAGGAATTGGAATATAATAACCTTTAGCCCCTGGCCGCTCGCTCGCATCGCAAGGCCAAACGCTGAAGTTGTCTTGCCTTTTCCGTTACCTGTATAGATATGTATCATTTTCGCGTATATTCATTGACGATAAATTTTAAGAATCTGAAAGTATCTAAAAATGGGTTTATCTGGCTGGCTTCACCTTCGTATATGGAATCTATGTTCACGGCGGACATCTTTAAACCCTTGCGCTTGGCTTCCATGATCATCTCTGATTCGATCTCGTATTTCACTGTAGTCAGCTGCATTTTCTCTATGCCTTTCCTGGAGACAAGCCTGTAGCCGCATTGGGAATCATCAATTTTCTCTGTTATAATAAGAGATATTATGAAGGACATGATAAAATTGGTGCATCGTCTTATAAAAGGCATCTTCTTGGAATTGTGAAGCCTGTTCCCTAAAATCAGATCGGCTCCTGATTTTTTATACTCATCGATAAATTTATCGATATCATCCAAGCTATGCTGACCGTCTCCATCCATCGTAATGGCAGCTTCGCAGCCGTTCTCCAAAGCGTATTCAAAGCCTTCGCGTATACATCGGCCTTTGCCTACATTCTTTGTGTACGCTATAATCTCTGCCCCAAACTTATTGGCTTCCACTATGGTACTATCCTTTGAGCCGTCGTCAACAACAATAATCCTGAAACCTCTTTTGTCCAGTGCGCTGACAATAGACCCTATGGTCTTCGCTTCGTTATATGCAGGAATTACTATAAAAATATCATTCTCGCTCATAGCACTAACGCGTCAACAGGCGCCTCCCAAAACTTTCTGAATATAAGCCACTGATCAGGATATGCGCTTATAGTTTTCTCCATGATAGAAACAAATTTTTTAGAGATCTCTTTTATGATTTCATCCTTATCCATTCCAGAGGTTTCCTTTAGTTCTATCGGAGTATCAAATATAAGTTTATAGTTAAAAGAGTCCTGCCTCACTAGCACCCCAGGGATAATAGGCGAATTTGTTTTCAAGGCAAACATAGCCGGGCCTTTTGGAATGCTTGCAGGCATGCCAAAAAAATCCATAACTATCCCGTTATTTGTAAAATCCCTGTCGCCCGCAATCGCCAGCAGGCCTTTTTTCCGCAAGGCTGATACGCAGCGTTTCATGCTATGATCTATCGGTATCACCTTCATGCCTTTTTCTTCGCGTTGTTTTATGAAAAAATCATTTATATTTTTGTGCTTATGATTCAGGACGACGGCGCTTATGTCGTATCCAAGCATGGCCATAACAACGCCTCCCATCTCCCAGTTTCCGATATGGCACGTCAGGATAATCCCGCCTTTATTTTGCTTTAAAACTTCGTCTATATTTTCAATGCCCTCTATCTTTATTCTTTTTTCTATATCCTCAACGCTCAGATTTGACATCCTGAAAAAATCCACCAGATACAGCCCAAAATTCCTGAATACCCGCCTGGCAAGCTTTCTGCACTCATTGATATCCTTTTTCGTTATAATGCTGAGATTTTGCGCGACTGTTTCCCTGTCTTTTTTTGAAAAAAAATACTGGACGTCGGTAACTCTTTTAGCAAGGCTGTAGGCAAGCTCCAGAGACAAAACATTCGCCAAAAAATAACCTATTCTGTATAAAATATAAAAAAACATTTTGTATTATGCGATCGCCTGTAAAATAAGCTGCGCGATGTCCATTGCTGAGTTCGGTTTTTTTATTAAATCCGCCTTTTTACGCATCTCGTCCAATTTCACGCTATTTGAAAATAATTCCTGCACCAGGACCGCAACATCGTCGCCGTCTTCCGCCCTTAACGCGACGCCCTGCTGCAAAAGAAAATCCGTATTCTTTGTTTCCTGCCCGGGTATGGGATGAATTATAATCATGGGTAGATTTTTTGCCAGCGCCTCAGAAGTTGTCAATCCGCCCGGCTTGGTAATTATAATGTCCGAGGCCTCCATTAATTCTTCAATGTTTTCTGTCAGGCCGAATACCAGCATCTTTTTCTTGTATCTTTTTGCCCTTTTGGATAATGTCTCATAAAGCCTTTTATTAATACCGCAGACCACCGTGATCTGAAAATCAAAAGCCACGCGCTCCAATGAGTCCAGCATCTTTTCAACAGGGCCCAGGCCCTGGCTTCCACCCATTATAAGGATAGTCCGCTTGCGGCTATCCGCGCCCAATCTTTTATACACGTCTTCTTCCCCGTGGTTTTTGCTGAATTTCAAGTCGATTGGTATGCCGAAAACTCTTATCTTCGCATCGCTCACTCCGTTTCTCATGAAATGATTTCTGCTTACCTCCGACGGAACTATGTAATAATCTACATTATCAAATATCCAGTATGAATGCGGCGCGTGATCGGTCAATACGCCGAAAAGCGGAAGGTCCAGGCCCAGGTACTTCTTGTAATCAGCCACCATTCCGCACGGAAACGCCTGGGTGCAAACAACAGCGTCTGGCTTAAACTCGTCCTGAATCAGAACTTTTAATTTTTTAGAGTTGGACCTGTGAATAGCATTCCTCAGGCCCTGCACGCTTTTAAGCACCTTTGGATTGTCATAAAGATACTCCCACACTTCTGGCTTATTCCTTATGACGCTCATATAGGTTCTGTTGATCAGCTTTTCAAAGAAAGGATTG
Source organism: Candidatus Omnitrophota bacterium (assembly GCA_026387235.1). GTDB lineage: Bacteria > Omnitrophota > Gorgyraeia > Gorgyraeales > Gorgyraeaceae > UBA10183. The sequence goes on along the minus strand of JAPLMD010000041.1, from coordinate 10,707 downwards.
GTGTAGGCAAAACCATTTATATTCATGGTGATTATGCCCGGGGAAAGCGTCTTTAACGCGTTTTCAATCGCAAGGCTGGCCCTGTAATGCCCTGAATTTGAAGTTATGTACATCAAAAGAACTTTTTTCTGGCTATGCATTATTTTTTAAAAAATGCTCTATGCGCTGAGTTGCCTCTTTAAGATTATCCATGCTGGAAGCATAAGCTATTCTTATATGGCCTTCTCCCTGCGAACCAAACGCGGTGCCGGGCACGACCGCAACCTTTTCTTTATACAGCAATTTCTTCGCGAAATCCGCGGAATTCATGCCTGTCTTTTTAATTGACGGGAAAACGTAAAAAGTTCCCTCGGGCATAGCGCAGCAAAGCCCTATCTCGTTAAGTTTTGATACGATAAACTCTCTGCGCCTTTTATATTCTCTTTTCATCTCAAGCACGGATTTGGCAGAACCCCTGAGCGCTTCTATCGCGCCTAACTGGCCCATTATAGGCGAACACAACATCGTATATTGATGAATCTTCGTCATTGCGCTTATTATTTCTTCCGGGCCGCACGCATAACCCACGCGCCAACCTGTCATTGCAAATGCCTTTGAAAAACCATTCAGATATATTGTCCTCTGTTTCATGCCAGGCAGCGTCGCCAGAGGCGTATGCGGAAAATCATAAGTAAGCTCGTCATATATCTCGTCGCTTATTACAATCAAATCATTGTCTATAAAAATCTTAGAAAGAGCAAGAAGCTCTTTCCTTGAATAGGAAACACCTGTCGGATTCGCAGGATAATTCAGGACGATTGCCTTCACACCCTTTGAAATATGCCTTTTAATCAGTTCCGGGGTTAATTTAAAATTATCGGATTCATTTGTCTTTACCAGTATAACTTTCCCTCCTGCCAGTTCGCTTACTGGATCGTATGATACATAAGAAGGATCGGAAACAAGGATCTTATCCCCGCGATTTAATATAGCCCTCAGAGCAAGGTCAACTGCTTCGCTGACTCCGGTGGTAACAAGAATATTCCGGTCAGGACTGTAAGAAAGAGAAAATTTATTATTCAGATATCTGGATATGGCAAGTCTCAATTCATACAAGCCTTTATTGGACGTATAAGAGGTATAACCTTTCTCTAAGGAGAATATCGCTGACTCGCATATGTTCCAGGGCGTGACAAAATCCGGCTCTCCTACGCCCAGAGAAATAACGTCCTTCATGCCTATCACAAGGTCAAAAAATTCCCTTATGCCCGACGGCTTTATTTTTTCAACTAGTTTAGAAATTTTCATATCTCACCTTTAAAACGATATTGCTATGCGGTTATTCCTCTCTATACGTTTTAATATATCCCCGTCTGCTTTGTATCTCTTGAGGATAAAGTGCGTGACAGTGCTGTTGACGTTGTCTATTGTGGCAAGTCTTTCTGAGACAAAACTGCTGACTTCCTGGATATCTCTGCCTTCGACAACCAACAAAAGATCATAAGAACCCGACAAAAGGTAACAGCTGATGACCTCTGGAAACCTGTATATCCTCTCAGCTATATGGTCAAAGCCATGGCCTCTTTGAGGAGCAACTCTTACCTCTATTAGAGCCTTCACCTTTTGCACATTGTCCTTTAATATGTCCGTATTTAATACTGTTTTGTATTTAACTATAACTCCTTCTTTTTCATATTTCTTAATCGCCTTCTTTATCACGCTTACGTTTTTTTTCAGCATCTTGGCTATTTCTTCCGGCGTTGTCCTTGCATCTTTTTCCAAAATTTCCAATATCTCTTTCATAATCCCCTCCCAAATTTTGCTATAGCTATTCTACAATTGCCAGCGTTTCTCCTACTTTTACGGTATCGCCTTCTTGCGCCACTATCTTTTTTAAAACTCCGGAAAATTTGCAAGGCACGTTGAACGCCGCCTTATCAGTGGCCATCTCAACTATCTCATCGCCTTCTTTGACGCTGTCTCCTTCTTTAAAATGCCAGAAAGAAACAACTGCCTCGTCAACCCCTTCTGTTAGTTCAGGTAATTTCAACTCTGCCATATCCCCTCCGTATATGAACTTCTGACAAATGGGCCGCAATAATACTTTTTAAACCCTGCTTCTTTTGCCCATCCTGAAAACTTACTAAACTCCGCCGGTTCTAAGAATTCTTCTACCTTCAGGCACCCAGCATCCGGTTTCAAATATTGACCTATGGTGATAATATCACAATCTGCTTTCCTAAGATCCTTCATCACGCTGCGAATTTCTTCCCTAAACTCTCCTAGACCTGCCATGATTCCGCTTTTTGTGGCTATGCTGTTGTCCAGCTCTTTGGCGTATCTGAGCACTTCCAAGGAACGATTATAATCTGCTCCAGGCCTCACTTTACCATAAAGCCTGGGTACAGTTTCTAAATTATGCGAAAAGATATCAGGCCTTGCGGATACAACTTTTTCAATAGAACATTTCTTCCCAAAAAAATCAGGAACAAGCGCTTCTATTTTTAATCCCCTGCCGATACTTTTTAATATATCTATGCAATCCGCGAAGTAATTTGCGCCTCCGTCAACCATATCGTCCCTTGTAACAGAGGTAATCACTACATTTTTAATATCCAGCTTCTCGACTGCTTCTTTAATCTTCAGAAGCTCTTCTTTATCTGGAGCTCTTAATTCTAATCTATTTTTTTCTACGGCGCAGAATCCGCAAGAGCGGGTGCAGGATTTGCCGAGTATTAAAAACGTGCACCTTTTAACTGAAAAACAATCATGTATATTCGGACAGCGGGCGCTCCTGCATACTGTATTAAGCCCTAGTTTAGAAATAAGCTCTCTTGTCTCGTTAAAGCCTTTATTCTCCTTTACAGACTGCCTCAGCCAGTAAGGGAACCTTTTCGAACGACTCTCTGAGCTTGCGTTTTGCGTCTTCAATATCTGTTTTTTTCTTCAACAAATTTTCCAGTGAAGTTATTTTAACTCCTCGAATGCCGCAGGGCTTTATAAACGAAAAAGGCTTTAGATCCGGGTTTATGTTTATTGCCATGCCGTGATACGTAACCCATTTTTTCACGCCTATGCCTATCGAGCCTATTTTTTCGCCCTTCACCCAGATGCCTCTCGCGCCGAGCACTGTTCCGGCTTCTACTCCATATTTACTTAAAAAATTTATCCCTACCTTCTCTAAAAATCTTAAAAAACCGTGTATGTCCCTTGCTTCGTTTTCTAATTTAAAAATCGGATAAGCAATTAATTGACCGGGACCGTGATAAGTAATATCTCCGCCCCTGTCAATATCCAAAACTTCTATGCTCAGGCCGGCTAAAAATTCAACAGTCCTGAACAGATGCTCGCGGGAGCCTTTTCTTCCTATTGTTATAACGCTTTTATGCTCAGTTACAATAAGCGTATTGTCAATAGCCCCTTCAGCTACCCTGCTTCTAACCTCACTTTGCGCCTTATACGCTTCTTTATAATCGCTTAATCCTAAATCAATATATTCCAATATCTCTTTCCGTTATTTTACAAAACAAGTATGACTCGTTTTGTAAATTAGGAGCGCGTTTGGCCGGAACCGAGGATTACGTATTTATAAGTGCAGAGTTCTTCCAGGGCCATTGGGCCGCGAGCGTGAATCTTATCTGTACTTATCCCTATCTCAGCACCCATGCCGAACTGGTATCCGTCCGTAAACCTTGTGGACGCGTTATGATAAACGCACGCGGAATCCACCTCTTTTAAAAATTTCTCCGCGGCCTTCTTGTTTTTAGTCACAATCGCGTCCGAATGCCCGGAGCCGTATTTATTTATATGGCTGACTGCCTCGTCAACATTCTTTACTACTTTAATTGTCAAAATTAAATCCAGGTATTCTTCATACCAGTCTTTCTCAGTAGCTTTCTTTATGCCCTTTAGGATCGATAGCGTCTCAAGCGAACCTCTGAGCTCCACGCCTTTATCGTCCAATACCCTGGCTGCCTGAGGTAAAAATTTAGCCGCTATATCTCTATGGACAAGCATCTTTTCTATGGCGTTACAAACACCGGGGCGCTGGACTTTCGCGTTAAGCATAATGTCCATTGCCATTTTAAAATCAGCGTCTTTATCAACGTATAAATGACAAACGCCTTTATAATGTTTTATCACGGGAATCAACGAATTTTCTGCAACGTATCTTATAAGGCTTTCTCCGCCCCTGGGAATAACCACATCTATGAGACCGTCCTGTTTTAATAAAATATCTACCGCCTGCCTGTCAGCCACGTCAATAATTGTAATGGCTGACTCGGGTATATTGAATCCTCGAAGACTCTTCGTAATCACACTATGAATCGCCAGATTGGAATTTATAGCTTCGCTTCCGCCTCTCAAAACGCACGCGTTGCCTGATTTAAGGCAAAGGCCGGCGCAATCACTCGTCACATTCGGCCTTGATTCATACACAATCCCGATAACGCCTATCGGGACAGAAATCTTTTTTATGATAAGTCCGTTCGGCCTTTTCCATTGCCTGAGAATTTTCCCGACAGGATCTTTTAAAGACGCCACCTGTTTTAAAGAATCCGCCATCTCCTTTACGCGTTTTTCCGTAAGGGTAAGCCTGTCCACAAGAGATTCTGAAAGGCCAATTTCATTTGCCAGGGCCACGTCCTTTGAATTTTCTGACAAAAGATATTTAGTATTTTTCAAAAGATCTAAAGACATCCTAGACAAAGCCGCGTCTTTATCTTTAGCGCTGATATTGGCGAGCGCAAAAGAAGCTTCTTTTGCCCCTTTTAATAATTTAATAATTTTATCGTTGAGTGTCATATTTTCTTATTTCATTTCTCGAACTACAAAACTACCCGGTTTATGGCTTTGTCGCCCCTCGACTGCGCTCGGGACTTCGCTCGCAATGCGCGATAATTACAAAATAACTCTGTTTATGGCCTTGTCGCCCCTCGACTGCGCTCGGGACTTCGCTCACGATGTGAAACAGTTACAAAACAACTTTATTGATGGTGTTGTCGTAAAAATCCCTGCCTGTTATCTTGTTCTTATTGGCTTGAAAAAGGGTCCCTACTTTTTCTCCGCTCACAATCTTTAAAAGTATGCCCTTTTCCCTTCCGTTGGCGATAACGCAATCTATTCCTGATTTAATAGCTATCTTCGCAGCATCTAATTTTGTCTTCATGCCTCCGCGAGAGCATTCTTTATCAGTGCCGCACGCCATTTTTTCAATACCCGCGTGTATATCTTTTACAACGCCGGCTATGGTTTTTTTGTCGTCTATATATAGCCCTTCTACGTCTGTAAGCATAATCAATAAATCAGCTGAAACAAGGCTCGCGACTAAAGCTGAAAGCTTGTCATTATCGCCAAACTTTATTTCATCCACAGAGACCGTATCGTTCTCATTTATAACGGGCACTGCCTTTTTATTCAAAAGCACGTGCAAGGTATTTTCCGCATTGAGATACCTGCGCTTTTCCCTTATGTCTTCCCACGTTAAAAGTATCTGAGCTGCATGAAAACCATTTTTCTTAAAATATTCTTCATACGTTTTCATGAGATGCCCTTGGCCTAAGGCTGCGCAGGCCTGCTGTTCAGGCAAGCTCTTAGGCCTCTTTTTCATGCCCAGTAGCCCCATGCCAGCAGCAATGGCGCCGGAAGAAACTATTATCACCTGGCGGCCTTCTTTGAACAGAGCCGCTACCTGCTTGGCAAAGTTTTTTATCCAAACTTCATCAAGTTTAAGGCCTTTTGCTGTAAGTACGCTTGCGCCGACTTTTATAACTATTCGTTTTGCTTTTTTTATCTTTTCGCGTTCCATAAGTTATAATTTTTCATAAACTGCTTCCAGCAATTTTTTTACTCCCTCGCCTGTGACACAGGATATCGGATAAACTGTTTTCTTCACTTTTTTCTTAAATGCTTTTAAATTTTCTTTTGCTTCAGGCATGTCCATTTTATTAACCGCGATAACCTGTGGCCTTTTCACCAATTCCGGATTATAAAGCTTCAATTCATTGTTTATGGATTTAAAATCATCTGCTGGATCCCTGCAATCCACACCGGCCATATCTATCATATGTATAAGAACTCTCGTGCGCTCAACGTGGCGCAAAAAATCATCCCCAAGTCCCCTGCCAGCATGGGCGCCTTCTATAAGGCCCGGTATATCGCAAATAACAAAGCTTCTTTCTCCATCCATCCTCACAGCGCCCAGGATAGGCGTCTTTGTGGTAAACGGATAGTTAGCCACTTTTGATTTGGCCTTTGATATACGCGAGATCAGGCTGGATTTTCCCGCGTTCGGACAGCCGATTATGCCCACGTCGGCTATCAATTTCAATTCCATGGTTATTTCTTTTTCTTCGCCCGGATCTCCGTGCGTAGCCTGCCTGAACTTAGAATTACCGTGGCCGCCTAAGCCGCCTTTTATAAGAATTACCGACTGGCCGCTTTCCTTTAAATCGCAATACGTGATGTCCTCATATTGATCTTTTACAATGGTGCCCAAAGGAAGCCTTATAATGCAGTCAGCTGCGGCCGCCCCTTTTCTATTGTTGCCTGATCCGTTTAAACCCTTGTCCGCCATGAAATGCTTGCGGAAATGAAAATCCACCAGGGTCTGGACATTCTTGTCAGCTATCAGGATTATATCTCCGCCCTTGCCGCCGTCTCCGCCGTCCTGCCTTCTTTTAAGGCCTTTTATTTTGCAAAAACTATTGGACCCGTCTCCGCCGTCTCCGGCCTTTACAAAAATACTTGCGCGGTCTATAAACATCTAAATGAGCACATAACTTACGCGACTGCAAAGTCCCGAACAAAGTGAGGGGAAAGTAGCGTAAGTTATAAGTGCGAATTTATCCTGAGGGTGCGACAAATAGGAGCATCCGAAGGATCTCTTTAAAAATATCATTACACTACATTAATTTTTCTATATCCAAATTTGACGGTTCCGTCCTTGAGCGCAAACAAGGTATTATCCTTGCCCATGCCCACTCCAAGGCCGGGAAAAAACTTAGTACCTTTCTGCCTGATAATAATACTTCCGGCAGTTACAGCTTCGCCTCCGTAACATTTTACGCCGCGCCTCTGACCATTTGAATCTTTTCCGTTCTTACAACTTCCTTGAGCTTTAGTATGTGCCATTTTATCCTCTCAAATTTGCGAAGCAAATTTGATCCCGAGCCCCTCGCCGCATATTTTTTACTTTCTGGCGGCTCGGGACGAGGGACCTTTTTTATACTACAACTATCTCTTTCACCTTTAACATTAAATAGCCCTGCCTGTGGCCTATCATTTTCTTGGAACTCGCATGTCTGCGCCTGTACCTGAAAGAGATTACCTTTTTCGCGCGTTTTTCCCCTAAGATATCACAAACCACGTGGGCGCCTTTTATGTAAGGATCCCCTATGGTCGCATCCTTCTTGTCCGAGATAAAAAGAACCTTGTCCAGTTTTACCTCTTTTGCTTTGCCCAGATCAAGCGTTTCAATCTCTATCGTATCGTCTTTTGACACCTTGTACTGCTTTGAGCCTGTCTCTACTATAGCGTACATCTTGTAACCCCCTTTTGGTTTTAGTTTATTATGTCAATCTCACTTCTCTATGCGAAAATTCTCTATGTGCATCTCAGGCTCGGCTATTATGACTATCCTTGTCCTGTGCATAGTTTCAAGCTTGGCTATGGCAGACCTATCTTCGTTCAGCATATAATTAGCAACTTCAGGATGCACGTATGAGCGGACCTCTTTCAATCTTACTTTTTCTATTTGCTTTTTTATAGCCCTTAAAACCTCTATTGCCATGGTAGCAGATGATTTAACAGATCCCCTGCCCTGGCAATAAGGACAATCCTTGTAAGAGACTTTTTTGACACCCCTTCTTATTCTCTGCCTAGTTATCTGCACTATGCCGAATTCGGACATCTTCAGCACATTTATCTTTGCCCTGTCTTTTTTGAATAAATTTACAAGTAAATCAAATATCTCGCGGTTGTGTTTTTCTCTTGCCATGTCTATAAAATCTATTATTACTATGCCGCCTATATCCCTTAGCCTTATCTGCTTTGCGATTTCTGTGGCTGCCTCGCTGTTGACCTTGAAAGCCGTCTCCTCCATGTGCTTCTTGTTAAAGCTTCCGCTGTTCACGTCTATGGCAATAAGGCCTTCCGTCTCTTCTATGAATACATAGCCGCCGCATTTAAGCGCTATTTTTTTATTGTAAAGTTTTTCCACTTCTTTCTCTATGCCGCGCGAATCAAAAAGAGGCGTTTTTTCCTGGTAGAGCAATAGCTTTCTTTTCATGCTAGGCATTATATTATTCGCAAAATGCCTGAGTTTTTTATATTCTTCCCTGTCATCAACCAGCACCCTGGCCACGTCCTCGGTAAATATATCCCTGAGGATCCTGAAGGTTAAAGAATACTCCTCGTTGACAAGGTTCGGCGCCTTGATCTTAGTCGAACGATTTTTTATGTTGCGCCACAATGCCGCCAAATATCTTATCTCGCGCTTAAAATCAGCTTCGCTTTTTCCGACGCCTGCTGTCCGCACGATAAACCCCATGTTCAGGCCTGGCATTATCTTTTTAAGAATCTGGCGCAGCCGCTCTCTTTCATTGCGGTCAGTTACCCTTTTGGAGATGCCCATGTGCTGGTCAAAGGGCATCAATACAACGAATCTCCCGGGTATGCCGATATGCGTGGTAAGCCGCGGGCCTTTATTGCCTATGGGCTCTTTTACGACCTGAACCAGGACCTCTTGGCCTTTTTTCACGAGCTTATCTATATCCGAAGGCTTTGGCCTTGGTATGTGCCTCGGGTGCTGTCCCGCTGTTTCCAGCAGGTCAAATTCTTGTATAGGCGCCATCATGTCTGTAACGTATAAAAATCCGTTTCTGCCGAATCCTATATCAACGAACGCAGCGCCTATGCCTGACATGACAGAATTCACAGTTCCCTTGTAGATATTTCCCACAAGGCTGACGTCCGAAGGCCTTTCTATGTAATATTCCTCGAGAGAACCGCCCTCAACTACAGCAACCCTTTTTTCCTGCGGCTCTACGTTTATTAAAATCTCTTTTTGCACGATATTATTTTCACTCCCTCCGGTAATTTTTCATTTATCCTGTTTTTAAATTCTTCAGGGTCTATCCAGCCGTCCATCGTAAACACCGCGTTCTCGCCTTCGCTTTCAACACCGAGCTTCAGGGCATTTGAAAATCCTATCCTGTAATGAGGAGTAAAGCCCTGGCTGATGCTTACTTTTAACTCTGCCCTTCTCACAGCCCTCTGAAAAAGCCGGACAATATCCAGATGGGAAATGTATTTCAGCGGGCCTTTTTTACAAAACATTGTTTCTAATTTCATTTAGGCGCAGCATCCATAGCGGCTGACCCCTGCTTAACGAGATTCACGGTTACAAAAAATAAAAGATCTGTTTTCTCTTTTGTCTTTTCTGTCTTCCTGAAAGGAATTCCTATTATAGGCAGATCTCCCAAAAAAGGAATCTTGGTAACCTTATCCACGTCTTTTTCGCTGATAAGGCCGCCGATCGCTATTGTCTGGCCGTCTTTTAGTATCAGCTGCGTATCAGCCCTTCTCACGGAAAAAACAGGCGTCTGGATCTGCGCTGTAAGCTGGTCATACCTTAAGAGCGAGCTTAATTCAGGCTTCAGGACAAGCGTTATATAACCTTCTGCGTTTATGTGCGGCGTAACTTTTAATAAAATGCCGAGTTCTTTTTCAATATAACCTGTTATCTCCATACTCCCGGTGTTTATATTTCTCTCATACTTTGGTATGTTTAATGTCTGTCCAACGGTAATAAGCGCTTCCTGATTATTTAAAACCACGATCTTGGGATTAGATATAATTTTAGTATCCCCTCTTGACGATAAAACCTCCAGCACTGCCTGGAACTGCGAAAAATCCAGGGTCCCGAATGTAAAATTGCTGACGCTCGCATATGGAAAACTCGGCGTGCCTGCGCTAGCTGTAGGGAAATCCGCTATGTTTGGATTCGTAACCATGTTACCGGCGGAATCATAGGTAATTTCTGTCTTCGGCGGTTTTGGTATAGGCACATATTCGTAGCCTGTAGTCGCCGTAAGATCGCTTTTAAACGGTGTTGTCATGGGAATCTTTGCGCCGGCTGCAACAATCTTTGTCTGCCATTCAATCCCAAACTTATCTGCATTGCCAAGCGTGGTCTCTATTATCTTTGTCTCTATCACAACCTGCTTTGTCTGCATGTCCAATTTTTCGATAACCCCTCTTATTTTATAAATGTTTGTGGCAATGTCAGTAACAATCAGCATATTCGTCCTATCATCAAATTTTACCTTGCCCCTATTGCTGAGCATCTCTTTTATTGAATCCGGGACATCTTTTGCTTTCGCGTAATTAAGAGAAAAAATCTCTGTGATAAGTTCTTCGTTCTCCAGATTAGCGGTAGTGGTGACGCGTATAATATTCCCTTCTCTTTCATACGTATAACCATACGTCCTCAATATAACGTCCAGGGCTTTTCCCCACGGCACGTCAGTAAGCCGTATAGTTACAAGGCCTGTGACGTCCTTGCCTGCTACTATGTTCATGCCGCTTTTGTAAGAAAGTATCCTCAGGACATTGTTTATATCCGCGTCTTTAAAATCCATTGTTATATTACCCGGGGTTGTTTCTGTTACCTGACCGGCTTCGGTCTTAACCGCGCTATCCGCTGCCTCTTCCTGGCCAAAAGAA
>JAPLMD010000008.1 GCA_026387235.1 Candidatus Omnitrophota bacterium | reverse complement strand
CAAGTGACAGAAGTCAAAGAGTATGCCATCAAAGAGAATCTCCAGATAGTTCAGGAGCTTATCGAGTCAAAATCAGCCAAGGTGCCTGGCAGACCTATCTTTAATGAGATGATATCGCTATTAGAGCAAGGCAAGGCTGATGGCATACTTGCCTGGCATCCGGATAGACTTGCTCGCAACTCTCTTGATGGCGGTAAGATTATCTATCTCATAGATAAGGGTATCATAAATGACCTAAGGTTTCCAACGTATCGCTTCGATAATACTGCGCAAGGTAAGTTTATGCTCTCTATCGCATTCGGACAGAGTAAATACTATATCGATAATCTCTCTGAGAATATCAAGCGTGGTATACGTCAGAAAGTGCGTAACGGCGTATATCCTGGACTTGCGCCAGTAGGTTATCTGAATGATCCCAAGAGTCGCGGTATCGCTATCGATACGGATAAGGCTCCGTTAGTGCGTAAGATATTCGAGCTGTATTCAACTGGTGATTATACGCTTGAAAGGCTCAAGGATACTATAACCTCTCTTGGCTTCAGGACAAGGAATAATAAGGCGATAGGCGTAAGTAAGCTCCTCCTTATCCTCACTAACCCATTCTACTATGGCATACTCAGATACTGGGGCGAGACCTTCGAAGCAACTCACGAACCAATTATTACAAAGAAACTTTTTGAAAAATGCCAGAGTGTCTTAAAGAAACGCGGCAAGTCAAGGCAGAGTAAAAGAACTTTTGTATTTCGTGGTCTTATGCGATGCGGCGAGTGTGGGCGTATGATAACAGCTGAGATACATAAAGAGTTTACATATTATCGCTGTACTAAGCGAAATACTATCTGTTCCCAAAAGTATATCCGCGAAGAAGCTCTTACAAAACAAATCAGGGGCATTTTTCAAAAAGTTTCTTTATGTGATGACTGGACAACTAAAATCTTAAAAGAATTAGAAAAAGATAGATTGCGAGATGTCCAATCATCACATCCCCATCAGCAAAATCTCGAACATGATATTAGTATTTTAGACACCAAGATAAATAAACTTATAGACCTCTATCTTGAAGGCACTATCTCTAAAGACGATTACACCAAAAAGAAAGCTGAACTCCTCAACAAGAAAAAAGCTTTACAGGAATCTATGAAAGATTTTGCTGATGGGGGTAATAATTGGTTCGAACAAGCAAGGTCATTCGTAACGCTACTAAATAGAGCCAGTTACATGGCTCGTGAGGGAAATTTAGAATCCCAGAAAGAATTTCTGGAAAAGATTGGTTCGAACTTTATTTTAAAAGAGCGGCGCTTGATTTTTTCGACGGAAAATGCCATTTCCGACTATCTCAAGTGCGCCCCGTATTCCTCGTGGTGGAGGCGGCGGAATTCGAATCCGCGTCCTTCAATATCCCAATAAGAGTATCTACATGTTTAGTTCGCCTTTTAGTCTCGCTTGATATTCTCCGGCGAACGGGATAATATCAAGCATAGCCTTTTCTATGCTCCTCGTCCGCCGCTAAAAAACATAAAGTCGGCGAACCAGCCTGCTAACGGCGTTTATCAGATCCCGCAGGCTGGACCTGTAAACGGGTTGCCTAATTAGGCAACAGCTACCGCCTCGCTGGAAGCAAGAATCGCTTCCGCTTCAGCTACTGCATTGTAGTTGGCGTTTAAGTTGTGCAAGGTGTTTAATGAGGCCTCCTCGCAACCTCAGCATGCTGCTCCTACCAAGCCTATCAAAGTCGAAACCTTTCGCCCCCCTCCTTTATTTTAATTTACTTCTCTTTGCCCTTGCTAAAGCTCTATCTGACTCTCTTTTCCTTATTGACTCGCGCTTGTCGTATTGTTTTTTGCCTTGCGCCAAACCAAGCTCAACCTTTACAAACCCATTCTTAAAATAAGTCTTTAAAGGAATAAGCGTCAATCTTTTTTGCAAGACCTGGCCTGTTAAATACTCTATCTGCTTTTTATGTAAAAGCACTTTTTTAGGCCTAAGGGCATCTTGTTCTTTACTATCATATTCATAAGGACTTACGTGCATATGATAGAGAAAAATCTCACCCTCTTCAACCTTTGCAAAACTTTCAGCCAGGCTCGCTTTTCCCGAGCGTATCGACTTAACCTCAGTGCCTCTTAATTCAAGGCCTGCCTCTATAGTTTCAAGTATAAAAAAATCCCGCCTGGCTGACTTATTGGTAACTACAGAATTATATTCCATATTATCGGACTTACTATACCAAAAAATATGCTGTAAATCAAGGTAATTGACAGGCAGGTCAAATGAAGGTATACTTATTTACTGCTAATGCGGAAGTGGCGGAACTGGCATACGCGTACGCCTCAGAAGCGTATGGGTTATCCCTTGAGGGTTCGACTCCCTCCTTCCGCACCAAATTTGCGAATGCAAATTCGATCCTGAGTCCGCCAAAGTTCTGTGGCGGACGAAGGACCTAAAACTTATCCACAAAGTAGGGGACACTTAAGTGTCCCCTACCCCTTTATTTTATAAAAATATCTTATGGAAGCGTTATAAACTAACACCGGTTTTTCGCTCAATTTCGTTTGTTGGTATCTTTATTAATAAATCAAATTCTTCTTGTGTAAAAAGTCCTAATTCTTTAATTATCTCTTCTTTTAACTCCCGTACAGGATCTGTCTCGCGTCCCTGCCGCTCATTAAACCAATTCTCAAATTGCCCTAAATTTGCTACCGGTAATCTAAAACGTAGGTCTCCTAAAAGTTCATCGCTAGCTCCTTCAAAATCCTTTGCGCCTATATTCTCTAATATCTTTCTACCTTTCTCATCATATTGCAATGCGCCACCCAGAGGAATATATCTCCAAGAGCCATCTTCGTTAGCCTTCTTATATCTCATGAGCAGGTACCTGTCCTTAATCTTGATCCGTATTAAGCTTGCTGCACTTACCCGAACTTCTTCAACATTTTCAACTTTTCCTCTCCAATTTCCATATGAAGCATTCTCTCTTAGTCTGGATTTAATCTTTTCACGTTCTCCAGCAGTTAAACGCTCAAAGCCTTCTATAATAGCAGGTGCGTTATCTTCAGCTATACATATTGCCCCCCCAATAGTTTTGCCTAGTATCATTTCTTCACGACTAAGTAATATTATCTTCCCATTTTTTGTTTCGACAGCTTCTTCTATCTTTCCTTGAGCAGAAGGATCAAGCTGTGCATCATATATCTCAAAGAATTTCACGCTAAACTCGCCTTCCACCCCAGGACGTACTGCTTTTCCTATATAAACTACAATTCCTTCACGATAAATCTTCATACCTTGCCCATATAACACAAGGGATTTAGGAGCAGCTTTTGCTGAAGCATGCATCATAGGAACGCGGAGAGACATTTCTTTGCTACTGGCAGCATAAATCAGAGTTGTAGATAATAAGGCAAATATTAATACTAATGTGATTTTTAACTTATACTCTTTTCCAATGTCTCTCATAATTCACTTAAAATAATAGCTCTGTCTTTGTATCATAAAGCTACATTAAAACTACTTGTATTTAATTATAATTATAGCATAAAATATGGTTTTGGGTAGCGCTTAAAAAAACAACTCCTGGCACGCTTTTGGCACAAAAAGTGTAAAAATTCTGTCAAATTTCCGAAGGACCTAAAACTTATCCACAAAATAGGGGACACTTAAGCACCCCTACTAATCATAGTAAGCCAGATAAAAAACCGTGCTTTTTCAATAGATTTATTTCTATAAATCATTTCTGGGTCTTATTAACAGCTCTTCTGGCGTAGTTTTTAAATTGGTAACTTGTAAAGGATGTTCTCTCAGCAAACGCTCTATGGCTTCACAGCTTTTTACTACCCCCGAGCCCTCTTCTTGAACTGTAAGCGATGCGCCATATAAGCCATAGCCAATAGCTTCTTCTACTGGGGCTTGCTCGGAAATTAAGGATATTTTCTACACCTGTTGCTTTCTTTATCTCAGCAGCCAATTCCGCATAATCTTCATATTCTAATTCTTTTCTCCATATCCCTTTCTTTTCGTCATAATACCTGCTGAGAAGTTCTGATAATTCATTATCTTTTTTATTTATAATAAAATCTACGACCATATTCTTGAATTCTTCCTCATTTGGCTTTATGAGAAATGGCCCTGCCTCCATAGTTCTTAGCAACCCTTTGCCTGTAGTGTCCACAATAACTCTAATACCCTTTTCTTTGCACTTATTCACCACGATTGCATAAAAATCATCTCCGATCCCAACCGGAAGAGAACCTGTTAAAACAAATACAGGATTATATCCTCGTTTATTTTTTTTCACCTCTCCTATTTTAGTTATCACATCATCTATTTGAGAGAGCAGCCTTCTTCTCTCAGTTGATGATACAGTATAGGTTTTAGGGGATATCTTAATAGGTCTGATACCTGGTGTAATCGCCGTCTTTATAATCAAGCTTTTATGCGAAGGTGTTAAATCTGTTGTTGAGATACCATACTTTTCAAGAAGATTTGCAACTATTTTTCCGGTGCTGCCGCCTCCTTTAAAACCAAGAAGCATAAAAGGCATTTCAGTATTTCTAAGTACCTTTGCCACATCACTGCCTCCTCCACCTGCCTCAATCAACGGGCTTATATTACCAGGCAGATTCAAAAGATTTACTGAAAAACCAATAAAAAATTTTGGACAAACAGTTACGACTTCAATATCTTCTATGCCAGGCTTACTCGCCTGATTTCTATCTTTTTCATCTTGTATATCACTGTCTCTTATTATGGTTCCGCTTGCCAATGCTTCCATAAAAATGATATTGAACCAATTTTTCTCATCTTCGCTGAGAGGAACAAAATTCCCATCGTAATATTTCTTTATTAAGCCTGGAAGCGTATCTTTGCTCTTCGCACTTTGCAGTTTCTTTGCAAATTTTATTAATCCTATTCTAAATTCTTCTCCGGTAATAAGCGACTGGGTAGCCAAAAAAAGTAACTGATACAGCGCAGGTTTAATTTCAATCCTGTCATATATAGGCTTGAAAAGGATATCTTCTCTCAGTGCTGCGGCAGCCTCAGTATTTCCTTGAGATCCTACAAAAGCTTTGATATGGTTAATTAATATACATGAGATTCTAGCTATATCTCCAAAGAGTTTAACTGCTTCACGATTCTCTTCATTTTCAAAAAATGGGATTTGCGCGACTTCAGATAATTTGCTGGTTATAAAATCAATATCTTTATAATTACCTCTTTTCAGTTCTCCAATCTCGCTAACTAAAGTACGTAATTTACTTATTCGACCGAGAAGGTTTTCGTCATGTTTCCCAACCGTATGTTTCAAGCACCTGCCTTCTGTATCGTCTATTAAATCTTCTGTCAGTTTCAAAGTCTCTTCTGAAGATGCTATTCTTTCCAATGCACCCCAGGAAGCATGTGTCAGATGAATATCCTGTTCTGAATTTGCTATAGCAAAAATATCCATAGTGTATCTTGCCGCGTCTCTTGGTAAATGGCCCAATGCACAAACAGCGTCTGCTTTCTTTGCTGCAACAGCAAAATTATCCTTTAATATATCCCGTAATTCCAGCACCATCTCATCCTCGCCAAACTCCCTTAAAAATTGCACATATTCATGTATATCAAAATCTCCTTCCTCGCTATATTCAGCTATAGATATATTCCCTAACAAGAGAGGCAGCCTGGCTTTAACATACATTCCAGTCAGGTCACGATCTCTATATGGTTGTAACTGGCTCCTGGCATAAGCTATTAAATCTGGCTTTCTTAACCTGAATCCTTTTTCAGCAAGATCAAAAAGTTTCCCTATAACAGACTCTTCCATATTAAGCGTTGCAGCTGTGAACACATCTTTTGTTGACCCCTCTGGCATCCTGATAGCCGCTGCTGCCTTTTCCTCTGGTAAAATCTGTATATTAATCTTAGTATCTTGACAGCCTATTCCTTTTAGCGCATTATCAACAAATGGTCTTAGTGATGATACTCCGTGCGCATTATATGCCACTGCTATATCATGGTCACCTGTGTGACAAAGATACATGTCAGCATAAGAAACCCTTCTTAAGCTGTCTCGCAAAATTGCCCTGTCTAATTTAATGCCAAATTCTTTAGCATAGCACTGTATTCCCTCGCGAAGCATTAATTCATGCGTCAGGCCGCCAATCACAATAATATATTTCATTTTTACTCCCTCGTGCCTAATGCCTGAAAGCTGGCCAGATCCAGGGATGCCTATAACAATAACCTTGCTAATACTGTTTTCGCTTTTCAATTGTTCAGGCCTGCCAATAATCATCATGTCATTAACAATACGAGGTTCCTTGAGGCGACTATACAGGCTTTCCAGAGAACCTTCGTCCATATCTTTTAACAGCTTATATTCTTTTGGGTAAACTCTGCCTGTAAATTCCAAGACCTTGCCATATAATGCTATATAAGCGTCTATCTGCTTTTTAAAATCCTGCGGCCAATTTCTTAAATATTTTGCCATATCTATTAATTTGCCAAGGTCATAAAGATAGTCTAAACAACTACCGTCTTTCATCCATAACTGATACTTTTCAGGTTCTGACTTAAGCATTTCATAAAGTTCTTCTGCTACTTTTAAGAAATGCTCTCTGTCATTCTCCATTTTCCTATGGATCTCTTCTTCTGGTATCACAGAAACTAGATCTGTTATAATGGCTGGCAATACCTCGCTCCCTGCAGTCTCACCGCGGAATGCAAATAGAATTGCAGCAAGAGAAAATTGGCCTATTAAATACATGGTATCCTGAGTAATAAAGCGCATCCCGTCCTTGGCTTCAAAATATGTATTGCCTTCTTCTGTAATAACCCTGTGATTCATTTCAATATCATAAAGCATTTGTGCCCTGGCATCTTCAAGGTCAGTAGCTGTGCTGATGTATTTTCGCGCAAACGCCCATGAGCTTGCTTCTATGTTTTTTAAGAAAGATTCTATTACTTCGTCAACCATTTTTTCTTCATCTTCATTTTCGAATTCCATTTTACCTTTTATCCGCTCGAATTCAACCCGTACCCTATCTTTCACTGCTTCTATGACGTCAGCAAAACTGTCATCATCTATAAATCCACGCCGCTTTATTATGTCTTGCATATTCAATTCCAGGCCTTCCAGCAATTCTATTGTCTGGCTCTGCGTAAGCACCTGCAGTAACTGTTGCCGCAACTCTAGTCTTAGCTCTACGCTCTGCTTTACCTTTATCAGAGAAGGCCTATCCGGCGCCGGCGTAAAAGATGAAAATCCTCTTCTGCCCACAGCAGGAGGATAAGATTCCCCTATATCTAGATTAGCTGCGGAAGGTTGCGCAGATTCTGAAGATCTGCGTGCATATTGCTCTCTTTCATAAGCATCTTCTTTTCTCTTAGCTGCAATTTCTTCTTCAGCTTCTTCAATCACATCACGGATAAACATGTGATTCATCATCTTGTCGAAAAATTCATCTATATCTTCTACGCTTTCCATATTGCTAAAATTTCTATCTATACATATGCGCAATGTTTTTGTAAGCACATCACGGCCATGACTACGAAATACAGCACTTTTAGTACTATACCAAGAATCAGTCTCTCCGGTATCATATGCAAACTTGGTAAGATCTTTTAAAAAAAGGCCTGTTCTGCCCACAATATCTAATCTTTGGTCTTCGTTCAAATTCCGGATTTCAAAAGTCCTTACCCAGCATCTTATAATTCCAAAAAAATTATCATACATCTCATCTCTATTCAGATGTATTGCGATCCGTTCTCCAGGCACTTCCATAGCTTTTCTAAGCTCTGTTACAAAATGCAGGCTATATATTGCTTTTCTAAAATATTCTAAATCTCGTTCCAGCTTTTCCCTTTCAGATTTCTTCTTCTCGCTTTGAATAGTAGATAGATATTCATCTATATCTTCTGCGACAGTTCTTTCAAAATTTCTTAGCGCTGCTGCGCGCATCGCCTGCATCCATCCATACCCGTACTGTTTATCTGTAAACGATACTTTCCTAAAAGCCATTGCAATGCTTCCTATACGTTTCCCAAATTCTTCTTTAGCAGCTGCTATATTCTCTTCATTTATACAACAATAAAGGGCGTTCTCAAAAGAAAATAGGCTTCGAATAGGGTCTTTCTGCGTTTTCTGCGCTGTTTGCATTGCCTCATAGGTTTCTAGATTACCGACCAAAGGCCGGAGAGCGTCTGGCATTGCCCAGGCTATATTATCAAGCAAGAATATACAAGCTATGCTTAATTTTATAATTTTAAATAAGGTATTGTATTCACTTTTCATAAAATCTCTATTCATAAATCCCTTTAAAAAGCATTGGATATCCATAGACATAAAAAGGCCATGTCACCATGGCCTTACAAAAATTCCCCTTTAATTATTGGGTTAAATTTTACCAAATTATAGGCTAAAAGTCAAGGTATATTTTCTGGATGGCAACACTTTGATACTACTATTTATTCTCTATATCTATATTATAAATATCTACAAGTTGTAACCTTGTCGCCTCGAGACGCTGAGTAAAAACACTAATGAGTCTCTTTAATAACTCATAACCTAAGTCAGAATTTTTTTCGCATTTCGCTCTTAAACACTTTCCATCTAATACCACTGCCCGCGTATTTTCCACTGCTTCTGCGCTAAAGCGATATTTATGCGGCGGAATAAGCCATGACCATCCTAAAATATTGCCTTCGCGGATAGTTTGTATGGAAATCTGACGGCGTTGATTTATATAAATAGCTACGATACCGCTGCGAATGAGATAAAATTTATCCGCAGGCTCCCCTTCTTTAAGAATAACTTCTCCGGCTTTAAATACCACATGCGAGGCGCAACCCACGATAAAGTCAAAGTATTGTGATGGCAGGTCTTTAAAAAATGAGTGCTCTCTCAAAATCGGTTCAAGAGTTTCCATGTGAACCTCCTTTTTTAAAATTATACCACTTCCATTCCAAAATTGTAAACAATTAAAGGGTACCTTACAAAGAAAGTGCCCAGCTGTCATATATCGCGTATTCTCCGTCTTCATCCATGTCGCGGTAAACTTCAAATTTAACATCTACGCCGGATACGATTACATTGAGTAACGCATCATATTTATGCGTATTCTCCGGATAAGGACACGCTACAGCAACAACCTGCCATACTCTGCTGCCATTACGCTGGTAATGCGAATAACAATGCGCATGTCCGCATATATAGGCAACTACGCGATTATCTTCCAAGAGATTCCAAAAAGCGTCCCGATTCTCAGAATATTTGTCTAAACTGTCTTCATGGTGACGCATTTTTTTCCAATGTTCATCCGGCATGGGAAAAGCCGGTTCATGGCCAAAGATAAAGATAAAAGGTTTTGTATTTTTATCTAAATCATTTTTCAGCCAGGCAAGCAATTCAGGAACAATATTTCCGTCTGTTTTTGTATCGCCGGCGCCGTCATAATATTCGTTCAACACTACAAAATGAGCATTTTTAAAATCAAACGAATAAGTTGTTTCCTCGCAATTAACCGGCCCGCCATTTACTATATGCGGCAAAGAATGAAATTCTTTGCGAATCCATTTCATGTCAGGGTCAGACGGATTATCCGAATCATGATTGCCTGCAACCGGATACCAGATTGTATTGGCTCCGAATTCTTCATCTATTACTTTACGATTTTTCGCTAGAGGGCCTATATCACCGGTAGATATATGAAATACCCCTGGCCCTCCTATTTTTTCATTAATGGCCTTGCATACTTTGCGAAACCGCTCATGGTTAGATCTCATGTCTGCGGTAACAGTGAAATGAAAAGAATCAGTTTCATCGCCTATGGCTATAAACCCTAGCGGCAATAAACTAAAAATAAATACTAGCGCGACAATCTTTAGATTAAGGTATTTCTTTAGGGAGGACATTTATATTATAATCTGGTGCCGGAGGTGGGAATTGGCGCCCTCCGCTTCGGCCTCGTCCGGAGGCCTCGGCACTTCCTCAGACATTACGTCCTCGGTCGCTCCGGGTCGGCCACCCGCTTTGCTTGCGCTGCTCCTATTTGTCGCAGCTTTTCCTCGCTTCGCTCGGCGCAAAGCTCCATTCAATTCCCTTAGCTACTAAATCTGGTGCCGGAGGTGGGAATTGAACCCACAAGGCCTTGCGACCACCGGTTTTTGAGACCGGCGCGTATGCCAGTTCCGCCACTCCGGCGAAATTTTGCCAAAGGCAAAATTGAGTCCCGAGTCGCCCTATTTTCAAGATATACGCGACGAGGGACGAAATACTACAAACTCCCCATCTTTCTGAATTTTTCGTAGCGGAGCTTTAGAAGTTCTTCTTTTGGGATTACTTTTAATTCCTTTAATGCTTTTTTGATAACCTTTTTTATTGCCTGGGCTGCCTTTTCAGGGTCCCTGTGCGCTCCGCCCAGAGGCTCCTGAATTTCTTCGTCAATGAGCCCCAGATTAAGGAGGTCTTTTGCAGTAAGTTTTAATACCTCTGCTGCCTGCGGCGCCTTTAACCTGTCTTTCCAGAGTATTGCGGCGCAGCCTTCGGGAGATATTACGGAATAATAGGCATTTTCCATCACGTAAACCCTGTCGCCTATGCCTATGCCAAGCGCTCCTCCGCTCCCGCCTTCGCCTATAACAGTAACAATAATAGGCACTTTCAAAAGCATCATTTCTCTTAAATTATAAGCTATTGAATTTGCCTGGCCTCTTTCCTCTGCTCCTATCCCGGGATACGCGCCAGGCGTATCAATAAAGGCGACTATCGGAATATCGAATTTATTAGCAAGCTCCATCAGTCTCATTGCCTTGCGGTAGCCTTCAGGATGCGCGCTGCCGAAATTTCTCATGAGATTCTCTTTAGTGTCTCTCCCCTTTTGATGCCCCAATACAAGCACCTTTTCTCCGTCAATCTTGGCAAATCCGCCTATCATGGCTTTGTCGTCGCTGAACATCCTGTCCCCATGAACCTCCACAAAATCCATCATAGTCATGTTTATATAATCAGCCGTATAAGGCCTCTTGGGATGCCTTGCTATCTGAACCCTCTGCCACGGAGTAAGAGATTCAAACACCTCTTTCTTTAATTTTTCAAGCCTCGTCTCAAGAGTCTTAATCTCTTCTTCAAGGTCAATGCTCCCGTCTGAAGCAAGAGATTTTAATTCATTTATCTTGCGCTCTAATTCTAATATAGGCCTTTCAAAATCCAATACTATGCTGGACATTCTAACCTTTTTTAATCCACTATTGTAACTTCGGTGCCAACAGGAATTATAGTGTAAAGTTCTTCTACCTCCGCATTAATCATCCTTACGCATCCCTTAGTAGCCTGCTGCCCTATCTTTTCCGGAGAAACCGTGCCATGGATACCATAACCTGGCAGATTAAACCCCATCCATCTTGAACCAAGCACATTCTCAGGGCTCTCCGCAGGCATTATTGCCTTTTCCGTATACCAGACAGGGTCCATTATTTTATTCATTATTTTAAAAGTCCCCACAGGAGTGCAGTTATTTTCTCCTGTTGAAACGCGATAGACCTTTACAATATCACTATCGCCGAGAAGCGTTAATATGCTCTGAGACTTATCTATCAATATCTTATATTTGGCTTTTGAAATTTTTAATTTTGCGCGGACTTGTATATTGTCGCTTTTTAAAGAATTAGCTGTTTTTATAAGATCGACCGTGGTCCCGAATTTTTTTGCTATACTTATAAGCGTATTTCCAGGCTGCACTTCATAAAGCGCGTCTTTATCGGTTATAGTCTTGGAAAAAAGAATGGCTATATTAAGCTTGCCTAATTTATCCTGAACCTCTGAAATGTTTTCTATGTTCTGGTATTTTTTAAGTATAAGCTGGTATATATCTCTTGCCTTTACTGTATCATTTTTATTTTCATAAGCTCCGGCTAGTTCAAAATATATTGCGCCCAGGGCTTTTGTGTCGGGTTTTTTCTCTGCTACCTGATCTATGCCGGCCTTTGCTTCGTCCAATTTAGCGTCTTTAATAAGCGCCTCTATAGGTTTTACATCCACATTATTACCTAGATTCTTCATGCCGAATATAATCAATACCGCCAAGCCTGCTGCCGCAAGAACTATGCCAACCACAGCCAATACCCTGTTCACGTCTGCCTCCTTATAGATAACAAAAAAGAGCCACCAGGATTCCTATTGCAGCGCCTATAAATACCTGTATCGGCGTATGCCCCAATAATTCCTTCAGCCTTTCCTGTTGAATGCCTTTATTTAGATATATATCCTCTATAATCTGATTAAGCGCCTCTGCCTGATGCCCGCTCTGGCGCCTTACACCCTGCGCATCAAACATTGTTATAAATGCAAAGAAAAACGCGATTGCGAAAAAAGGAGATCCAAAACCATAGGTAAGCCCTACTGCCGTAGCAAGGGCTGATACCGTAGAAGCGTGAGAACTGGGCATGCCGCCTGTTCCGACAAACCATCTAAAATTAAACCTTTTTTCAGCCACAACTCCTATAGCGACCTTTATGGTCTGGGCCACAAGCCACGCCATAAGCACTGTAAAAAATACCTGATTCTTGGCAAAAAATCCCATACAGTCTTTAACCTCACAGTTTAATTTCTTATTATATATAACAGATAGGGCTTATGGCAAGTAAAAAGAAAAGGTTTAAAACTTCATTGTGCCTGACAACGAAAATGCTATTTCATTAATAAGCCTTAATTCGAAGCTCAATAAATACCAGCTGGTAAGAGAGGGTATTATATCGCATCCTACAACAACGCCTATAGGGTCTTTATTACTTGCTGTATAAGTGGAATACAGTATCCCTGTCCCGCTCTGCGTAAATTTTACATTAACCTCTGAATCTGAATAAGTGACTCCCATATACGGCACAGTATAACAATCCTGTATGCCCAATGGAAATATAAACTTTTTACTGGCCAATAAACTTATTTGCCACTCTTTGATATTAAATGTCTCGCTAGTGGCAGACGCTAAAGAAGCAGAGCCGTCTATTTTGGCTGTATCAAAATCCAACTGGGTATCCTTATACTGGCCGTCCAGGGTCAACTTTATGCCTGTAGAGGCGAATTCCCATAACCTTGCTTTTAAGCCCCCTCCTAATACAAGGCCAGGCTTAGCATCTACTACAATATTCTGACCATGCTGTTCCCATTTTACCCTCAGATTAGAAGTTCCGATTTTTACGTATGGCTCTAATACATCTGAATAATTCATTGAAAATTTAAAATTTACATTCTGGCCTTCTAGTTTTGCGTTCGTGTCGTCAGAAGACGTATCTAGCCTCTTTTTAGATATAAATTCCACATCAAAACCTGCTTTCATTTTTACGTCTGATTCATAAAAATCCATAGTATATTTTATAGCCTTTTGTCTTGAAAAGAAAGACGCTTCAGGCACGCTCGTATCTGCCTGGCCGCCAACAGTTGCAGCAAAAGAAGTACTTGCAAAAAATAAAGATAAAATCATCGCTATTGCGATATTTTTTCTCATTTTCAGTCTCCTTAAAACTTCACTGTGCCGCCTAAGCTCAGTGCAATCTCATCCACAAGCCTGAGCTCTATACTATAAATAAAAGAACTGCTCAAACTCGGCACTATATCGCATCCCAGCACAAAGCCATAAAGCTTTTTATTATTAGCGTCAAAAAGCGAATAATCTGTACTTGGCGAGTTTGGGTTCTCAAAATTAACATCCGCGTTCGAATCAGCGTATGTTACGCCGGTATAAGGTACTATATAAATGCTCTGTAATTTCAACGGGATTTCAAATTTTTTGCTTACAAGCAAGCTCGCCTGCCATTCATCAATTTTAAATGTAGCGCCTTTATCAATAACGCTGGTTCCGCTGACAGCAATCTCGCTAACATCAGGCTCTGTGGTTCTATATTGCGCGTCTCCTGTTAACCTGATGCCTAAATTTTCAAATTCCCATATTTTAGCCTTTACGCCACCGCCTAACGCAAATCCAGAATCAGCATCTACTTCTATCTCTTGAGCGCCATGCTTCCATTTTACCTCTAGATCAGACGTGCCGATTTTAATATACGGCTCTATTCTATTAAAAAGGGTCAGGCCTAATTTTCCCATATACCATTGGCCTTTTAACTCAGTTTTATTCAACTCATCAGTTGTATGTAAATCCTTATTAAAAACGAATTCTAGATCAAGCGAGGCCTTTACCTTTACTGCCTGCTCACATTCATCCAGAGTGCCCTCTACCGCTTCCTGCCTTAATATAGCTGATCTCTCAGGCACATCCAAATCAAGCGAATTCCCTACAGTTGCGGTAAATCCAGATTTGGCTACGCAACTTATTGATATAATTATAGCTATGATAACAAGATATAATTTTTTCATAAAATACTGCCTTTCTTTATAATGTATTATGATACTTTATTGTATTTTATAACGAAGTATACCTTATAGAGTCCTAATTGTCAAGCTAGCCTATAATTTTTTAACTTTTTTGAAAGAAAATCCCTTTGAAATGTGTCTTATATATAGGCCAATAAAAGAGGCGGTTATGTTATCAAGGATACTTTCAGCTGCAACTATAGGCATTGAAGCAAAACCTATTGAAATTGAGGTTGATATAACAAGAGGCCTGCCAAGCGTGGTAATAGTCGGCCTTCCTGACACTGCTATTAGGGAATCCAGGGACAGAGTAAAAGCAGCTATTAAAAACAGTCAATTTGAATACCCCGCTGAAAAGATCACCATAAACCTGGCTCCTTGCGATATTAAAAAAGAAGGCCCATCATTTGATCTGCCCATAGCAATAGGAATACTTGCTGCGTCAGGCCAGATAGATTTTAATAGCCTTAAAGATTGTGTATTTCTTGGCGAACTTGCCTTAAACGGAAAGATACGGCCTATAAAAGGCGCTCTTCCAATAGCAATGTCTCTGAAAAATTCTCATAAAAAACTGATATTGCCTGAAGAAAATGGCCATGAAGCAAGTATAGTAGAAGGTGTTGAAACTTATCCTGTAAGTACACTTGGCAATATATGCAATTTTCTTAACGGCTTAAACAAAATAGACCCTCTCTCTCCTACCAAAGAAATGTTGAAAGAAAACAGGCAAAATTATGACTTAGATTTCTCAGATGTAAAAGGCCAGTTTCTTGCAAAAAGGGCAATGGAAATAGCCAGCGCAGGAAACCATAATATAATCATGATCGGCCCTCCTGGCAGCGGTAAGACCATGCTTGCTAAAAGGCTTCCTACAATAATTCCTGAAATGACAATAGAAGAATCACTGGAAACCACAAAGATTCACAGTGTCTCAGGCCTTATCCCGGCAAAAGGCTCTATTATACGAACAAGGCCTTTCAGAACCCCTCATCATACTGCTTCTGATATATCTTTGGTTGGCGGAGGAACTATCCCAAAACCAGGCGAAGTAAGCCTTGCTCATAACGGAGTGCTCTTCATGGATGAACTTCCTGAGTTCCACAGGAATGTACTGGAAGGATTAAGACAGCCGCTTGAAGATGGTTATGTGACCATATCCAGGATAAACAGCATTATGAGATTCCCGTCCAAATTCATGCTTGTCTGCGCAATGAACCCTTGCAAGTGCGGCCATTATGGCGACCTTAAATCTTCGTGCAGGTGCACGCCGAATGAGCTTCAGAGGTATCGTTCCAGGATATCAGGGCCATTGCTCGATAGAATCGACATTCATATAGAAGTCCCTTCTGTTAAATATAAAGAATTAGTAGATATATCGCCTTGCGAGAGTTCAGCACAGATAAGAGAACGGGTTAAAAAGGCCAGGGATATACAGCTTGAGAGGTTTAAAGATGGGGGCATATTCTGTAATGCTCATATGTCTCACAAACAGATTCGTAAATATTGCAAGTTAGGTCAAAAAGAGCAGGATTTACTTAAAATGGCAATGAGTGAACTTAACTTTAGCGCAAGGGCATATAGTAAGATACTTAAAATAGCCAGGACTATTGCGGATATTGAAGAAAGTGAAAATATTAATGCGGATCACATAGCAGAAGCAATACAATATAGGTCGTTAGATAGAGATATCTTTTTCCTTTATATCAAGGATGGCGTTGAGCTTTTCTTGTGTTTTTCTATAAGTATGTATCTTTTCGCC
>JAPLMD010000051.1 GCA_026387235.1 Candidatus Omnitrophota bacterium | reverse complement strand
TTTTATACTGATTTCATTGCTATAAAAATTTTAACCATGTATGCCTATCAAAAGCAATTTTTTAATATAAAATCTTGGAATCTTACATGGATCTTATTTATGGTTAGCGTATTTTTGGCATTCATCCGCGGAACGTTATTCAGAAAAGAGTTAAGATTTTTGACTGTTGCGATAGGGCTTATTTTTCTTGCCCATATCTCAATCTATATTATGAGCCCAGGCGTAGAAGAAGATTTAAGGACCTTGAGCAGACTGCTCCTGCATTTTCTGCCGCTTGTCATATTTTTCATCGCGCGTGTCTTCGCACTAGGAGGAGGGTTAAGATATGATAAAGGCAGCGAATGATTCCATCTGCCCTGTATGCGGGAATAGAGAGAATACAATCCTTTATGACAAGAATGAAGAATGGGATACAGGTAGATTCTTTTATCGTATTTTAAAATGCAATAGCTGTAGCCACCTTTTTTCTTTTCCTTCGCCTGCTTTTAAAGAATCAGACACTATTTATGAGGAATCAAGGGCTGTTTTTCTTAATGATTTGGAAAGGACAAACAAAAAAATTAAAAGATTAAAGAGTTTTTGGAGAAGATTTGTTTTAAGAGAATACCTTGGATATAAAAAAGCTCCATCAAGAAGAATTCTAAAATATTTATGCGCATTGTTTCTATCAAGATTTACCTCTTTAAATCTACTGCCGTTTCATAAAGAGGGCAGGATATTAGATGTCGGCTGTAATAATGGATTATACCTTCACTTACTTAAGAATCTTGGCTGGCAGGTATGGGGAGTTGAAATTGATAGAAATGCCTGCAAGTTGGCAAAAGAGCTGAATATAAATATATTCTGCGGGAACTTAGAAGAGGCAGGTTTTTCCGAATCTTTTTTTGATGTAGTGCGGCTTAATCAAGTGCTCGAACATATTCCTGACCCTAAAAAAACTATAAAAGAGGCAAGGAGGATTTTGAAAAAAGACGGCAAGATTTATATCTCTATCCCGAATGCAAGGAGTTTTGCCTTCTTTTTATTTGGAGATGCTTGGCTCAGCACAGGCCATGTCCAAGGATTTTCTCCCTGTTCAATGAAATGCTTCTGCGGGGATTTAGGATTAAAGATAAAATCAATGAGATTTAGCTCAAGTAAAAATCTCCTTATTATGGGGGTAAATTATTTTTTTAAAGCTAGAGGAAAAGACATTTCTTTGAAAAATGGATTCATCCTCCGTATAGCTGCAGCTGGTTTTAGCTTTATTTTGAATATATTACACCTTTCTGATACACTTACTGTTGAGGCAGAGAAGAGGAGCACAAGATGACAAAAAAACTTTCAGTGGTTACGATCGCAAAGAATGAAGAGGCAAATATTGCCGCGTGCATTAATAGCGCTAAAAGCTGGGCAGATGAACATATAGTAGTGGATGATTTTAGCGCAGATAAGACTGTGGAGATTGCTAAGGCGAACGGAGCGACAGTGTTTCAGCGCCACATGGATATAGAAGGCGTTCATAGGAACTGGGCATATCAAAGAGCGAAGAATGAATGGGTATTAAGCCTGGATGCGGATGAAGAAGTAACGCCTGAATTGAAAGAAGAGATAAACAAAGCAATTGAATCAGACAAGTGCGTTGTTTATAATATACCTCTTAGGACATATATAGGAAACTACTGGGTACAGCACGGCGGATGGTATCCGGGCGGCAAAGATAGATTGTTTAAAAAAACCAAGTTTAGGTACGAAGAGGCAGGGGTTCATCCCAGGGTTTTTTATGACGGTAAATGCGGACATTTGAAAAGTGATATCATTCATAGAGGTTATGAAGATTTTGCTGAATTATTCAAAGGGCTTAACGGCCAGACTACTCTTGAGGCCCAGAAGTGGTTTAATGAAAAAAGAGAGATAGGTTTTGGCAAGATGCTATGGAAGGCGCTTGATAGGTTTTTCAGGGCATATGTCAGGAAAAAAGGTTATAAAGACGGTGTGGTAGGTTTCGTAGTAGCGATGAACGGCGCGTTATATCAGATTTTTAGTTATGCAAAATATTGGGAGATGATTAGAAAGGAAGAAAAATGAAAATTTTAGTAACAGGAGGCGCAGGTTTAGTAGGTTCGCATACGGCAGAGTATTACGCTAAAAAAGGCGATGAGGTTATTGCGCTGGATAATCTTATGCGTTCAAATTTATTTGGATATAACAAAGAGAGCGTGGAGTTTAATTGGAATTATTTAGCGCAATTTGACAATATCAAAAGGATAAAAGGAGACGTGAGAGAAGAATCAGATGTAATGAAGGCTTTGGGAAATGGCGTAGATGCGGTAATACATACTGCAGGACAGCCTGGAGTGCCCCTTTCCATGAAAATCCCAAAAGAAGATTTTAGTATAAATGCGTATGGCACATTGAATGTATTGGAATGCGTAAGAAAGACTTGTCCTAAAGCAGCATTTGTATATTGCTCTACAAATAAAATTTATGGAGAGAATGTAGATCAAATTTCACTAGAGGAAGAAGAGACAAGGTATGTGTATAAGAGCAAAAAAGGCGTTTCTGAAGAACTATCTGTAGATTTAACAGGACATACGCCTTATGGCGCCTCAAAATATACAGGCGATATTTATACTCAGGAGTATGGGCATATGTATGGCATGAAAACAGCTGTCTTCCGCATGTCCTGTATTTACGGCACGAGGCAATTTGGCTTTGAGGACCAGGGCTGGGTGGCGTGGTTTGTCATAGCAAACCTGACAGGCCAGGATATTATTATCTATGGAGATGGGAAACAGGTGAGGGATTTATTGTATGTAGACGATTTGGTGGAGGCGTATGATAAATTTATAAATAGCGATATAAAACATGATGTTTTTAATATCGGCGGAGGCCCAAGGAACACTACATCGCTTCTGGAATTTATTGGCCTGGTGGAACAAAAAACAGGCATCAAATTCAGAAAAATAGAGCATAAATCATGGAGGCCTAGCGATCAGAAAGTGTATATTTCAGATATCTCCAAGGTCTCAAAGGCGCTGGGCTGGAAACCGGGCATTACTGTAGAAAAGGGGCTAGAAAAGCTGATAGAATGGGTAGGCGCTAACAATAAATTTTTTATATGAAAGCTATATTTTTAGATAGGGATGGGGTTATAAACAGAGATCCGGGATTTGGGGATTATATAAAGAGCTGGAAAGAGTTCGAGTTTATGCCCGGCGCGATTAGTGCCATAAAGCTTCTCAATAAAAATGGCTATGAGATATTTGTGATTTCAAATCAGGCAGGCGTGGCTAAAGGGCTTTTTTCGCAGGGATCGCTTAATGAGATTACTGCGAATATGCTTAAGGAGATCGAGGCAGAGGGCGGAAAGATCCGGTCAATCTCATATTGCACTCATGCTTCAGACGCAGGCTGTGACTGCAGGAAACCTAACACAGGCCAGATAAAAAATGCCACAAAAGGCCTGGATATAGATTTTAGAAAAACATATTTTATAGGTGATTCCAGGCTTGATGTGGAAGCTGGTAAGAATATGGGCTGTAAGACAATGTTGCTTCTTACAGGAAAAGAAGACCCGAATGGCGCAAAAAACTGGCAGCATAAACCTGATTTTATAAAAAACAATCTTATGGAGGCGGTCAAATGGGTATTAAAGGACGAGCAAGAATCCTAGGCGAACTTTTTAGATTCTTATGGGAGAGAAAACTTTGGTGGATGATACCGATAGTGGTGGTGCTTTTATTGTTAGGCTTATTGATATTCTTTACCCAATCTTCAGCTGTCGCGCCGTTTATATACACACTATTTTAAAAATTTCCCTTGAAAAAGACATATGGCGTGATATACTATAAGTATAGTAAATTAACAAAATTGTTAACGCGTAACAGCGGTAAGATTTGTTAAACAAGGCGTATTAGTGCGGCCTAAAAAAAATATATATATCCTGCGCGAAAAATGGGATAATCTCGCGAGAGAAGAGAAGTTTATGCTGGCAAACCTCATGCAAAGCCCTTCATATGTTTCTTTAATGACGGCCATGGATTATTATGAAGTTACAACCCAGGTCCAGAATAATTTTATAGAGTCAGTGCTTATTTATAGGACCAAGCGGATAGAGATAGAAGGCGCTGTGTTTAATTATAGCAGGATAAATAAAGATCTTTACTCAGGTTTTATAAAAAAAGAAGGATTTTTTATCGCGGTTCCTGAGAAGGCATTCCTGGATGCGCTATATCTTATGTCGCTTGGCAGGTATGCGTTTGACATTACTTCGATAGATCGCGCTAGGCTTGATAAATCTCAAATAAAAAAAATAGCACGAGCGTATCCGAAAAAGACGCAAGTTTTATTAAGGAAATATGGATATATTTAAATTACATGAAAAATTTGAAATAGAAGCGCTGGAAGGCCTTAAAAATGCGGATTTATTACGGCCCCTTGTGTTTGGAGGCGGGACAATGATGAGGCTTTGTTATGGCCTCAACAGGTATTCGACAGATCTTGATTTTTGGTTTGTAAAAAAGGTGGAAGAAAGAGTGTATTTTAATAAAGCGAAAAAATACTTAGAAAGCCTTAATGAGCTTACGGATGCCAAGGTTAAGGCAAATACCCTTTTATTCGAAATGCGTTCTAAAGATTATCCGAAAAGACTCAAGATAGAGATTAGAAGAGGCGTGGAGAAATGCGATTTTGAAGAAAAAATAGCATTTTCAAAATATGATACAAAGCAGGTTCTTTTGAGGGTCCATACCCTTGAGCAGACAATGGAGAATAAGATAAAAGCAGCGCTTGGTAGAAAGAATATAAGAGATTTTTTTGATATAGAGTTTCTTTTGAGAAGAGGCATTGCGATTGGATCGGATAGAAGCAAGCTTCTGGAATTAAAAAATATAGCCGGTAATTTTAGAGAAAGTGAATTTAAAGTTACCCTGGGTTCTGTGCTGGATACCGAGGCGAGAAAATATTACGTAAAGAATAAATTTGATTATCTTATAAGGGTTATAGGATGAAAATACTCATTACATACGCTTACGCGGGAGTGGGGCACAAAAAGGCGGCCATGGCGATAGAGAAGGCATTGTCTGGCATTGGCATTGAGGCGAAGAACGTAGATGTCCTGGATTATACGAATGCGTTCTTCAAGATGTCGTACCCGAATGCGTATTTATTTCTCATAAATAAGACGCCGACTTTCTGGGGGCTGTTTTATTATTTATTGGATTCGAGGCCTGTGGATTTTTTTATGGCGCCTGTGAGGAGGTTTTTAGACAGGTTAAATTCCAAAAAGTTCATAGAGCTTATTAAGAGCGAGAAACCAGATGCGGTGGTATCTACGCATTTTCTTCCAAGCGAGATTATCTCCGGATTAAAAGACAGCGGGGAATTTAAAGGGAAACTGATTAACGTGGTAACTGATTTTATAAGCCATTCCTTCTGGATGGCCCGTTCATCGGATTATTTCATAGGAGCCATACAGAGGACAAAGAATGATCTATTAAGGCGCGGTGTGCCTGAAGAAAAGATAAAGATATTCGGTATTCCGTGCGATCCGGTATTTAGTATTTCAAAAGGCAGGGAATCGTTAATAAAACAATTAGGCATAGAGCCCGGGTTATTTAACGTTCTTATAATGAGTGGAGGATTCGGCACAGGGCCTATGAAAGAAATAGTTACTGAAATAAATAATCTGGAGCCGAAGATAAGAGATAAGATGCAGCTAATCGCGATATGCGGCAAGAATGAAGTTTTATTCCAAGAGCTAAATAAGACTTCCGGGAGCCTGAAAGTTAAAGTAAAGGCCTTTGGATATATGAATAATATAGATGAATTCATGGAAGTAAGCGATATAATAGTTACAAAGCCCGGGGGATTGACTATTTCGGAGGCGCTTTCAAAGACCCTGCCGATGATTATAGTTCAGCCAATACTGGGACAGGAAACAAGGAATTGCAAGATTCTCACAGGATACGGGACTGCGGTAAAGGCAAAGAATACAAGGGAAGTCTGTAAATTTATCAAAGAATTCGCGGCCTCTCCTGAGAGACTAATCGGTACGCGGACCAGGATAGGCCTGCTCCGTTACCCGGACGCTGCCAAAATCATAGCTGAATTTGTAAAAAATATATGAATATTATAGAGATAGTTGGAAAAATCGCGGATAAATTAAAGATCCCGGCGTATACCGTAGGCGGGCCTGTGAGGGATAAATTGTTGGGCATATCTAATTGTGACCTGGATTTCGTAGTGGAAGGTGATGGGATTAAGTTCGCGGAAGCTTTGAATAAAAAGTTAAAAGGCAGGTTAACGGCGTACAAAGCATTCGGCACAGCTACTATTAAGCTTAAAGGAAAGAGAATAGATATTGTAACTAGCCGCAAAGAAACTTACACACACCCTGCAGCTTATCCTACTGTAAAGCCCGGCGCTATAAAAGATGATTTATTCAGGCGGGATTTTACGATCAATGCAATGGCAATTGGCCTGAATAAGAAAAATTTCGGCAGATTAGTGGATTTTTACGGGGGCCGGAAGGATTTGAAAAAGGGCATTATAAGAATAATGCATGATAAGAGTTTTATGGATGATCCTACGCGCATATTCAGGGCAGTGAGGTTTTCGGTAAGATTTGGTTTTAAGATAGAGCCGCATACGAAGAAACTTATCAAAGAAGCGGTATTGGACGGGTTTTTAGGCGAGGTGAATGCAGGAAGGATCAGAAAAGAAATAGAGTTATTCTTGAAAGAAAAAAACCCGAAAAAATGTTTAGAGGTATTTACCAAATTGGTTTAAGACAGGAGATGAGATGGGAATACGATCAGAGCGGGTCGAGGGGCAATTAAAAAAAGAAATTTCAAAGATACTGCAGGGAGACCTTAAAGATCCGCGCATAGGCTTTGTGACTATCACTAGAATCGATCTCACCGGCGACCTGAGATACGCCAGGATTTATTTCAGCATTCTAGGAGATGACGCGGCCAAGGAGGCAGGCCTCAAAGGCATTAAAAGCTCCATAGGTTTCATAAGAAAACTTATAGCTGAAAGAATGAAACTGCGGTACGTGCCGGAACTTTATTTTAAATTAGACAATTCAATAGAATATAGCATTAACCTAGAAAAGACATTTGAAAGGATACGACATGAGCGTGAGGACGGTCAAGCAGGCGATAAAGAAGTTTAATAAATTTCTTATCACGAGCCACATAAATCCGGAAGGCGACGCAATAGGAAGCCAGGTCGCGATGGCGTGTCTGTTGAGAAAGCTTGGCAAAGAATTCGTAATGCTGGACGACAGCCCTGTGCCTAATTTACTGCGGTTCATGAAAGGCACCGAGGATATATCAAAAGAAATGCCGCATAATTTTAATTTCCAGGCAGTCATCATCCTGGACTCGCCGGACATGGCAAGAATCGGAAGGGTCAGCGAGTATATTAAAAAAGACAGCGTGATCATAAATGTGGACCATCACATTTCAAACGTAAATTTCGGAAAATTCAACTGGGTAGAACCTGATTTTTCAAGCGTGGGCGAGATGATTTACGATTTGTTCAAAGCGTTTAAGATGAAGATAGATTTGGACGAAGCCATTGCTTTATACGCCGCTATTATGACGGATACGGGCTCTTTCAGATATTCCAATACGAGTTCAAAAACCCATTGCATAGCCGCGGAACTAATAGACATAGGCGTGAAACCGTACGAAATGCATTCCAGAATATACGAGACAAGCAGTATTCAGGATACTAATCTTCTCGGCGAGTCGCTTCAGACAATGAAACTGACGGAAGACGGAAAGATCGCATGGCTGTGGGTTACAAAAGATATGCTTAAGGAGACAAAGGCCTCTTTGGAAGGCACTGAAGGCATTATAAATTTTGCGCGCTCAATAGACGGCGTGGAGATAGCTGTTCTTTTCAGGGAAACAGGGACTGACGAGAGGGTGAAGGTGAGTTTCCGCTCCAAAGGTAAAGTGGACGTCAATAAACTAGCGGCAGGCTTTGGCGGCGGCGGCCATCCCACCGCAAGCGGTTGCAGCGTATTCGGCAAATTCGAAGACGTGGAAAAAAAAGTCCTTGACGCAGCCAAACAAATGCTTAAATAAGGAGTTCAGAGGTGAGCAATGCATCTGGACGGAATTCTAGTTGTCAATAAGCCCTCAGGCATTACCTCTCACGACGTAGTAAATTTTATCAGGCAGAAATTTAACATGGAGCGCGTTGGCCACGCAGGTACCCTGGACCCGATGGCAACAGGGGTGCTGGTAATGCTATTAGGCAAAGCAACCAAGCTTTCAAATACGTTTACTAATAATGACAAAGAATATATAGCAAAGGTTTTTTTCGGAAAAAGCACTGATACTCAGGATGCCTCCGGCAAGGTTATCGAAGAAAAAAATATAGATAACCCCGGCATCGAGGCTATAAAAAAAACGCTTGATAGTTTTAAGGGCGAAATAGAACAGATACCTCCCATGGTATCCGCGATAAAACATAAAGGCAAAAAACTCTACCAGCTCGCAAGGTTAGGCAAGACTGTGATAAGGGAACCTCGCAAAATAAAAATAAGCTATATTGAGATACTGGATTTCAAATTTCCAGAGCTTACTTTTAGAGTAAAATGTTCCAAGGGGACTTATGTGAGGACCTTATGTGAAGATATAGGCAGGTCTCTAGGCGTTCCCAGCCATATGTCAGGCTTGATAAGGACCCAGTCAGGGGATTTTTTACTGGAAGATTCAAAAAATCTGGATGAGATACATGAAAAAGACATCATATCCTTCAGTAGTTACGATAGGCATATTTGACGGCGTGCATGAAGGCCATCAGGCTATTTTGAAAAAAGTAATCCGGGAGGCCAGAAAATCCCGTCTTAGAAGCGTGGTAATAACATTTGACCCGCATCCTGTAAAAGTCCTGTCCCCAAGCGCGGAGATTCCGTTTTTAATGTCCTTGGAGCACAGGATCAGGCTGATAAAGAAAATGGGCGTGGATGATTGCCTCGTAATGAAATTTACAAAAGAATTTTCAAGGCTCAGCCCTGAGGATTTTATAAAAAGCGTTCTGATAGATAAATTGAATCTCAGGGTCCTTGTGACCGGCGGGAATTTTTTATTCGGATTTAGAGAAAAAGGCGGCACAAAACTCCTCAAGAGATTAAGTAAAATTTATGATTTTAAATTTTATAGCGTCCCGCCTTTGAAGATAAATAGAGATTTTATATCAAGCACGAGAATCAGGCGCTTGATCGAAAAAGGTGATTTGAACTTAGCGTCAAAGATGCTCGGGAGGCCTGTTACTATTTTAGGCACTGTCGTAAAAGGTAAACGGCTCGGAAGAAAAATAGAATTTCCTACTGCAAATGTCGATCCGCATCACGAATCAATTCCTCCGAGCGGCGTTTACAGTGTTGACGTGGCGCTGGACGGGAAAAATTACCGAGGCATATTAAATATCAGCGCGCATAAAATAATAGAAGTCCATATAGTTAATTTCAAAAAAGACATCTATGGAAAAGATATAGAAGTTATATTTAAGCAGAAGGTAAGAAACGAAAAGAAATTCAAATCCCTCGAAGCGCTCAAACAACAAATCTCCCTAGATATCAAAGAAGCTCTATAGCTTTTCCCTGGCAACACTTACCCTGACATTAGAGTATCCGGCCGCACTACATTTAGCGTTATCCCAAAAAATTTCATTTTTCCCCTTGACATAAAATCTCTATTAGGGTAAACTTTGATTACAAGTGGGGCAAAGTGGTGAAAAGTGGAGTAAAACATGTAAGCGGAGAATTTAATGTTTTACGGAGAATTTAAACATACGCTGGATAGAAAACAACGTATCATCATTCCCGCGAAATTCAGGGAAGCGCTCAAGGAGCATTATGTCGAGCGCTTTCTTATTACGCGCGGTCTGGACAAATGCCTTTTTATGTTTGCCGAAGACGAATGGAAGGTCCAGGAGCAGAAATTTAAATCAATGTCATTTACAAAAGCGGAATCCAGAAAATTCAACAGGCTTTATTTTTCAGGCGCTTGCGAAATGATCCCGGATAAGCAGGGCCGCATACTTATACCTGGCTATCTCAGGGATTACGCGGAAATAAAAAAGGAGGTGTATATAATCGGCGTATCAAACCGCATCGAGATATGGAGTCACCAACTTTGGGAAGAGTATTATTCCAAGTCCAAAGATACCTTCGAAGAGGTAGCCGAAAAACTCATTGAGGAGTAACAAAGGAGGTTTTGTGAATATACGCAATTATAATTCTAATAAGGTTACCAAGTGTAAAGTATGCGAAACAAATTTTTTTGATATTCCTGTCGAATGTATACGTAAAATCAGGTCTTTAAACATTGATCCGAAATGTCTTGCGTCAAGTGGGGAGGTTTACAGGATATTGAGAAGCAATAATGGAAAAAAGTTATTTGCATAATCCGGTATTAGCGAGAGAGGTAATTAGTTTTTTAAATCCTGCGCCGGGCCAGATAATAGTGGACGCTACGATAGGCGGCGCAGGGCATAGCGAGCAAATCCTTCAAAGAATCATACCCGGCGGCATGTTGATAGGAATTGATAGAGACGAAGAAACTTTAAGATTGGCATCTGAGAGGCTCAAACCTTTCGAGGGGTCATTCAAATTGATAAACAAAAATTTTAAGCATCTCAAAGAAACGCTTAAAGACATAGGAGTGGAAAAAGTAAATGGAATTATATTTGATTTGGGCATATCCAGTATCCAAATGGAGGCGTGGCAAAGAGGATTCAGCATAAAAAATGACGGTCCTTTAGACATGCGCATGGATAGGAATCAGGCTTTGACTGCAAAAGACCTGGTAAATCGCCTTAGCGAAATAGAGCTCTCTGATATTATAAGAGAGTTTGGAGAAGAGAGATTTCACAGAAGGATAGCGAAAAGAATCGTTGAAGAGAGAAAGAAAAAAGAAATCAACACAACGGCAGAATTGACAGAGGTTATTTTAAAGAGCCTTCCTTATAGGCGTAATAAATACAAAATCCATCCTGCTACCCGCGCGTTTCAGGCCCTTCGCATAAGAGTCAATGATGAATTGGGCTCTATAAGCCATGCCCTTGAGGAATCTCCGGATGTTCTAGAGAAAACCGCCAGGATCTGCGTAATATCGTTCCATTCTTTAGAGGATAGAATCGTAAAAAATCGTTTCAAAGAGTTTAAGGCAAAGGGCATTTTTAAAGTCCTTACCAAAAAACCTTTAACGGCGGATGAAAATGAGATGATTACTAATCCGCGTTCCAGAAGCGCAAAACTTCGAGTGGGAGAGAGGCTGTAAAATGGAAAAGAACCCCAATAGTTACTGTTCTAAAGTCCTTCCGATTATCTTTGCAATGACTTTTATAGCAGTCATGTACGTAAACCAGCAGGCCTTGATATACCAGATGGGCCTGAAAGTAAAACAGAATAATGATGTATATACAAAGCTGGTTGACCACAATAAGATACTGGTATATAATGTTTTAAATTTGAGGTCACCTGTCAATCTTGAGAGAACACTCTTAGCAAAGGAAGTAGAGTTATCCATGCCTTCCAAATGGCAGGTGGTAAAATTAGCAAAAAAAGGCCCTTTAGCCAATTCGTTTGTGAGCGGCCGATAAAAATTAGGTAATTTTCGTGTATAAAGGAACTACCCCCCGCATAAGGAAAGTTCTGTACGCTTTGATCATAGCGTTTGCGCTTCTTGGCGTCAGGCTTGTTTTTGTCCAGATGGGCGCAGGAAAATCCCTGTCAGATATTGCTTCTAATCAATATAGGCTCGCAGTATCGCTTTTCCCAAAACGCGGCGTTATTTATGACCGTAACCTCAAAGAATTAGCCATAACCATAAATTTAAACTCCATATTCGCGGAACCTTTCAGGGTAAAGGATAAAGAATCCGCCAGTTATAAACTTGCCAATGTTCTTGGCGTGAGCCGGGACGAGATATACAAAAAACTTTGCCATGAAAAAGGATTTGTGTGGCTGGGCCGCAAGGTTTCTCCTGATACTGCCAGGGCTGTCCGAGCGCTTGATATTAAAGGTATAGATTTTGTAAAAGAGCCGCATAGGGTTTATCCCAACGGCATAATGGCAAGCCATGTCATGGGTTTTACAGATACAGATAATAACGGCATTGAAGGCCTGGAGCTCAAGTTTGATACATATCTAAAAGGCGCTATGGGCTACAGGTATGCGATAAGAGATGCCAAACAGCGGGAGGTTCCTGCCTATGAATATAAGGAAATCCAGCCTACTGACGGCGATAATTTGATCCTTACCATAGACAGCATGATCCAGTCTATAGCGGAGAGAGAGCTGGAAAATGGTTTCAAAAAATATCACGCAAAGGGCGCGTGCATCATTGTAATGGATCCTTTTACGGGCGACTTACTTGCCCTTGCCAATAGGCCCAGTTACGACCCTAATAATGCCAAGGCTTCTTCTGCTGACTTCAGGAGGAACAGGGCCATATGCGATTTTTTTGAACCAGGTTCTAGTTTTAAAATAGTCGCGGCTTCTAGCTTGTTGGAAGAAAAGGTAGTCCAGCCAAGCGATAAGTTTTTTTGCGAAAATGGCGAGTATAAATGGTGCGGGCATACATACCATGATCACACGCCTCATGGCTGGCTTGCTTTTAGAGATGTGATTAAGCTCTCTTCAAATATAGGCACGATGAAAGCGGCGCAGAAGCTAGGTCCGGACAGGCTGTATAAATATATAAAAAAGTTTGGATTTGGCGTAAAGACAGGAGTAGAGCTTCCGGGCGAAGTAAATGGCATTACGACTCATCCTGGCACCTGGTCTAAACTTTCTCTCTGCAGTATCTCAATGGGCCAGGAAGTGACTGTAACAGCGCTTCAGCTTGCCTGCGCAATATCGGTTCTTGCTAACGGAGGGAATCTTGTAAAGCCCAGGATTGTAGAAAGGATTCAAGACGCATCGGGGCACGTTTTACAGAAATTCGAATCAAAAAAGCCCCAGAGGGTTATTTCAGAAGAGGTTGCCAAAGAAATGAGAAGTATCTTAAGAGGCGTTGTTGATAGCGGTACAGCAAAGCTCGCAGAGGTGGATGGGTATTTTCCTGGCGGTAAAACAGGCACAGCCCAAAAAGTAGAACCTAACGGCGTATATTCGCACAGTAAATTTACAGCCTCATTTATAGGTTTTGTGCCGTATGATAATCCAAGGCTTGTCATAGCGGTAATAATGGACGAACCAAGGCCGATGTATTACGGCGGCGTGGTATGCGCCCCTGTATTCAAAAAAGTAACAGCCGAACTCATGAGCTACTACAAAATCTGGCCAAAAGAAAAAGGTAAACTTGAAGCTAAAAAAAATCATTGATAATTTAACCGGAATAGTTAAAGTAGTCGGCAAAACAAACCTAGAGATAAGCGGCATAGCCTGCGATTCAAAGGCGGTCAAGCCGGGGTATTTATTCGCTGCCTTAAAAGGCTCAAAGGTAAACGGCGCGGATTTCATTGATGAGGCAATAGAGAGGGGCGCAAGCGCGATATTGCTTGATGCCTGCGATAAAGGTATTTTTAAAAAAGGCGATACGTTCATCTATACTAAAGACGCCAGGTTAGCGCTTGCCCTGGCCTGCCAGGCGTATTTCGGAGATATCTCCGGCAAGATGCGTCTCATAGGTATTACAGGTACAAACGGCAAAACTACAATAACGTATCTCATGGAAAGTTTATTTAAATTCATAAATCAAGAAGCGGGCATTATAGGCACTGTGAATTACAGGTTCGGCCGGCGCTTGATCCCTGCGGTGAATACCACTCCCGGGACGCTGGAGCTTTATTCACTTTTATCAAGCATGCAGAAGGAAAAGATAGAGAATTGCGTGATGGAGGTTTCTTCGCATTCTCTGGAACTCGGAAGGGTGGAGACCTTGAAATTTGATGCAGCGATATTTACTAATCTTACCAGGGAACACCTGGATTTTCATAAGAACATGGAAGATTATCTGAACGCGAAGCTGAAATTATTTGAAAAGATAAAAAAAGGCGGGTTTGCGATAATCAATACAGATGATCCAAGCGCGGCGAAAATTATAGAAAAGATAAAATCTGACGGCAAGGCAAAGGTAATTACATACGGGATTAACCGCAGAGCAGATATCAGGGCTGAAGATATAAAACTTTCCTGCAATGGCCTGAAATTTAGACTTTCTGTTAGTTCTCGACTCTCCGCCTATGGCGGATCGCTCGAACAATATTCTTCGAGCGGAGTGAGCGAAGCGAACGAAGTCGAGAAGTACATTGATATAAACTCAAGTTTAATCGGCCGCCACAATATCTATAATATCCTGGCAAGTATTGCCGCGGCCATTACGTTAGGAATGGATTTGAAAAATGTTGAGAAAGGCATAGAGGCTATGAAAGGCCTTCCGGGAAGACTCGAGAGTGTCGGCTGTGGCCAGAATTTTTCAGTATACGTTGATTACGCTCATACAGAAGATGGGCTGGAGAACGTGCTTAAATCTCTGAGAGAATTAAAGCCCGGGAAACTTATATCTGTATTTGGCTGCGGCGGAAATCGCGACAGATTTAAAAGGCCTAGGATGGGAAAGATTTCAACGGAACTTTCGGACATGGTGTTTATCACAAGCGATAATCCCAGAAATGAAGAGCCCATGGATATTATAAATGAGATTGCCAGGGGCATAGACCTTAAAAAAGATAATTATGCGATTGAGCCGGATAGATTTAATGCCATTAAAAAGGCATTGGCTGAGGCTCGGGAAGGAGACATCGTGCTCGTGGCTGGCAAAGGCCATGAGACGTACCAGATATTTAAAGACACGATGGTTCCATTTGACGATAAGGAAGTTGTAAAACGTATTTTAAGGGAGGCGGGACTATGTTTACAGTCGGAGATGTCTTAGGCGCGGTAAAAGGAAAGCTCTTGTCAGGTAATCCGGACGAAATACTGACGGGTATATCCACTGATACGCGCAAGATAAAAAACGGAGAACTTTTCGTTGCGATAAAAGGAGGAAATTTCGACGGCCACAGTTTTATCCTTGATGCAGTGGCTAAAGGCGCAGGAGGCGTATTAGTGCAGGAAGGAGGCATTACAAACGCAAATTTTAAGCTGCCGGACGTTTCCTTTATCTCGGTCAGTGACAGCATAAAAGCGTTAGGGGATATCGGGAATTTTCACAGATCCAGATTTAACATACCTATAATAGGTATTACCGGTTCAAACGGCAAAACTACCACCAAAGAAATGACAGCCGCCATATTGAACAAAAAATTCAATACCCTCAAGAGTTTTGGCACGGAAAATAATAATATAGGCGTGCCACTTACGCTGATGCGTTTAAACGGCGAGCATAGAATAGCTGTTCTGGAAATGGGCACCAATCATCTGGGAGAGATAAGGCGGCTTTCGGAGATAGCCAGGCCGACCGGGGTAATTATTACAAACATAGGGCCTTCGCATCTGGAATATCTGGAAGACGTTGATACGGTTCTCAAGGCAAAATTAGAAATATTGGAATATATGGATAAAAACGGGAAACTTATTTTAAATGCGGACGACGACGGCCTGAGAACGATAAAGACAAACCTCAAGACTGTCTGGTTTGGATTTGATAAAGAGGCCGATTTTTATGCCGATAAAATAAACCTGGAGCCTGACGGTATCGATTTCAGGCTGAATGGAAAATGGGATATATCGCTCGGCGTCCTCGGCAGGCACAATGTGCACAATGCCCTAGCCGCAATAGCGTGCGCATGGGATTTCGGCGTGCCTATCGAAGACATAAAAGATGCTTTAAAAGAATTCAAGGTGCCTAATATGAGAATGGAGGTTAAGAGATTCGGAGACATAAAAATAATAAACGATACCTATAACGCGAATCCCCAGTCGATGAAACAGGCAATAGAGGCGCTGAGAGACATGACTACGGAAGGCAGAAAAGTGCTCGTAGCCGGAGACATGCTTGAACTTGGCACGTTTTCAGGCAGGTTCCATCATTTAGTAGGCAAACAAGCCGCTGAATCAGGTATTGACCTTATAGTGGCTGTCGGAAAACTCGCTGAGCATATCGCGAAAGGCGCTCAGGAAGCAGGCATGAGCCAGAGGAAAATCAAACTATGCGCGGTTACAAAAGAGGCCTGTGAAAAAATGGCAAACCTGATTAAAAAAGGAGATACGATTCTCGTAAAAGGCTCCAGGGCGATGAAAATGGAAGGTATAGTCAATGAGCTTGAACTGCAATTTAAAACAACTTGAAAGGAAAAAATTTTAGATGCTATATTACTTTCTTTATCCGTTAAGAGAATATTTTACGTTTTTCAATGTTTTTAAGTACATTACCTTTAGGGCTGCTTTTGCCAGCGTCACCGCATTTTTAATAATAGTTATTTTCGCGCCTCCTATAATAAGAAAATTACAGGCTCTTAAAATAGGCGAGAACGTGAGAGAAAAAGAATGCCCAAATCTTTACGACAAGCATAAGATTAAACAGGGCACCCCTACAATGGGAGGCATATTGATTTTGATAGGCGTTTTCGCATCTACGCTGCTTTGGGCAGAATTAAATAATGCTTATTTGCTCCTCGCGCTTTTTGTCACGCTTTACATGGGCGTCCTCGGATTCGCGGACGACTATAAAAAACTGATGTACAAAAAAGTAAAATCAGGCTCAAGAGGCCTTAACAAAAGGACAAAACTTTTTTTTCAGGCCTTTATAGGGCTTGTTGTGGCGCTGTTTCTGTATTGGAATCCCGACAATACCAGGGTGCTTGAATTTCCATTTTTCAAAAATATTGTAATAGACCTGGGCATTTTTTATATACCTTTTGTAATGCTGGTGATTACCGCATGTTCAAATGCCGTGAATATTACCGACGGCCTGGACGGCCTCGCGATAGGCGCGATAATAATGACCGCAGTCACCTATATGGGCATGAGCTATGTAACGGGCCACGTGAAATTCGCGGAATACCTCGGCATTTACTATCTTCCTGAGGCAGCGGAATTGACTATTTTCTGCGCGTCAATAATAGGCGCCGGGCTTGGATTTTTGTGGTTCAATTCATATCCCGCGTCGATATTTATGGGCGATACGGGCGCCCTGGCAATGGGAGGGGCAATAGGCACTGTAGCTGTTTTTATAAAAAAGGAGATGCTGCTGTTTCTAGTGGGCGGGATATTCGTAGCGGAGGCGTTGTCAGTGCTTTTGCAGATAATTTCTTTCAGGATGACAGGCAGG
The DNA here is from genome assembly GCA_026387235.1 of Candidatus Omnitrophota bacterium. Taxonomy (GTDB): domain Bacteria; phylum Omnitrophota; class Gorgyraeia; order Gorgyraeales; family Gorgyraeaceae; genus UBA10183. Next base: position 15,886 of record JAPLMD010000051.1, on the reverse strand, counting down.
AGGATATTTAAAATAGCGCCCATGCATCATCATTTTGAAATGTGCGGCTGGCACGAATCAAAGGTTACGGTAAGATTCTGGATAATAGCGATAATACTTGTTTTGCTCAGCTTCTCTACGCTGAAACTCCGTTAGGGATGACAAAATGGCAAAAGTAGTAGTTGTTGGTCTGGCGAAAAGCGGGCAAGAGGCGGCGCGGCTTTTATCAAGCCGCAAAGACACCGTCTTTATAACAGAGTTTAAAAATGACGCGGCCGGCAAAATTGCCAGGGATTTATTGATTAAAGAAGGCACGGTTAAGCCTGAAAACATAGAACTCGGCGTCCACACGGATAAATTTATAAAAAAAGCTGATTTAATGGTAGTGAGCCCTGGCGTAAGGCGGGACGCATTGCCTGTTAAATTAGCTGAATCCAGAAAGATTCCCGTAATAAGCGAGTTAGAGTTAGCTTATACCATGTGCCCTGCGCCTATTATCGCCGTAACAGGCACGAGCGGGAAAACCACCACCACGACTCTCATCGGCCAGATGCTTAAAGGCGCTGGCCTTGATGCGGTAATATGCGGCAATATCGGCAATCCATTTTCCGGAGAAATAAAAAGGATAAAGAAAAATTCTGTGGTGGTTCTGGAGGCAAGCTCTTTCCAGCTGGAACTGACAGATAAATTTAAGCCCAGAGTAAGCGTTATTTTAAATGTCTCTAGCAATCATCTGGACAGGTATAAGGATATGGAAGAATACATTACTGCAAAGTGCAGGGTTTTCATGAACCAGGATGAAAAAGACGTCCTTTTCTTAAATAAAAATGACGAGCTTTTGAGAGAAATTGCCAGCGCCGTAAAAGGGCCGAAGGTTGAATTTTTCAATGAGTATAAAGATTTTGGCAAAAGATATAACATATTGAATGAGGATTATCTGGCAGCCATGTCAGCGGCTTCCGCCATGAATGTCAATGAAGCCGCGATGCTGAAAGTGATAGAGAATTTTAAAGGTATAGAGCACAGGCTGGAGGCCGTGGCGAATATTAACGGAGTTGATTTTATAAATGATTCAAAGGCTACTACTATCTCAAGCGTGGAATGGGCGCTAAAATCTCTCGGAGAAAACATTGTTCTTATCATGGGTGGAAAATATAAAGGAGGGGATTTCGGATTATTAAAAGACCTTGTAAGGGAAAAAGTGGATTATATAATCTCAATAGGCGAGGCCAGGCCTCAGATAAAAAACGGCCTGGAAGGCGTGAAACCTATATTTGAAGCAGATAATTTTAGCGATGCAGTATTCGAAGGCTTTAAAAAGGCAAAAAAAGGAGGAAGGGTGCTTCTTTCTCCCGGATGCTCCAGCTTTGACATGTTCAAAAATTACGAAGAGCGCGGTAAAATTTTTAAGGGGTTTGTAAATGAAATTAAAAGATCTGAATAGAGACAGCCAGCATCTTTTAATAGTTTCTACTATACTATTATGCATAGGGATAATAATGATTTATTCCGCCTCCAGCTGCTACGCGTATGAACAGTATAACGACAGCGCGTATTATTTGAAAAGGCATCTGATGCATTTCGCTTTTGGCCTTTTGCTCGCAGGATTTTTCTTGAAGAAAGATTATAAAAATTTAAAAAAATACACTAAAGTATTTTTTGCGATTTCGATATTAGGGTTAGTGCTGGCGCTTCTGCCAGGTATAGGCCGCGAGGCAGGCGGAGCGAAAAGGTGGGTGAAGCTGGGTTTCGTAGGATTTCAGCCTTCCGAATTTGCCGGATTTTTCCTGATAGTTTACATAGCTGATATCCTTGACAGAAAACAGCCTGTGATCAGGAGTTTCCTGCATGGTTTTATACCGCCTTTAATGATTCTTGGTTTTTCGGTTTTATTGATACTTTTACAGCCTGATTTAGGCAGCTCGGTCTGCATCATGGCAGTAGGGCTTATCATGATGTTTGTCGCAGGCATAAACATGAAGTATTTTCTACCTTTCCTAGTCTTTATTATCCCGATTTTTTATTTTCTCATATTTAAAGTCGCGTACAGATTGCGCCGCATAGCGAGTTATCTTGATCCCTGGAGCGATACCCAGGGAGCCGGTTTTCAGATAATCCAGTCATTTTTGGCGCTTGGTTCAGGAGGCATTCTAGGGCTCGGCCTGGGATGTTCAAAACAAAAGCTTTTTTATCTGCCTCAGGCGCATACGGATTTTATATTTTCAATAATAGGGGAAGAGGCAGGGCTTGTAGGCACTTTATCGGTTGTGGCGCTATTTGTGATATTTGTATGGCTTGGCATACAAATATCAATCAAGGCAAAGGATTTATTCGGCAGGTTTCTCGGCCTTGGTATAACTACGAGCATCGGCTTGAAGGCAGTCATCAATATAGCGGTCTCGACGGGCGCAATACCTACTAAAGGCTTGCCTTTGCCTTTTATCAGCTATGGCGGCACGGCATTAATTTTCAGCATCATCGCCGTTGCCATACTAATTAATATCTCTAACTCTTAACGGGGAGATATGATGAAAATTTTGATAGTGGCAGGAGGGACAGGGGGACATATATTACCGGCTTTGGCGCTAGCCAGGGAGATCAAGGCTGGAAATATTGGAGAAGTCTTGTTTGTTATATCTTCCAAAAAGCAGGACCGGGATATTGTCTTCGGAAAAGGCGTAGATTTTATCGCGCTGCCCATAACGCCGCTAGGGTCTAAAAACATTTTTAGCATATTGAATTTTTTAACAAGGCTTTTTGCGGGGACAATAGGATCGATTTTTACGCTTTTAAAATTCAGGCCTGATGCCGTGGTAGGGTTCGGCGGATATGTTTCCGGCCCCATAGTTTTGGCGGCGAGTTTTTTAAAAATGAGGACAATAATACACGAGCAGAACGCGTATCCAGGAAAGGCAAATAGAATCCTGGCGAGGTTTGTAAATAAAATCGCCATAAGTTTTCCGGACGCGAAAAACTATTTTAAAGGCTTTGAATCAAAGATTATTTTTTCCGGAAATCCCCTGAGAGAAGGCCTTAAAAGAGACGAAAGAGAGAGGCCTGCCGATTCTTTTAGCGCGCTTATAATCGGCGGCAGTCAAGGCGCGCATAAATTAAATACTATCGTGCCGGAGGCGATAAGCCTGATGCAGGATAGCCATAGAAACATGCTGAATATCATCCATATTGCCGGCAAAAACGAAAAGGAGGATGTGGAAAAATCTTACGGAAAAATAGAAATAAAAAACAGGGTATTTCCCTTTACAGAGCATATGGCAAGGCTTTATAATGAATGCGATTTTGTAATCTCAAGAGCCGGCGCCATGACAGTGTCTGAATTATTAGCGCTTGGGATACCGGCGATATTGGTGCCTTATCCGTACGCGGGAGGCCATCAAAAGCTGAATGCGGAGGCGCTTGAAAAAATAGGTTCTGGGATATTGCTGGAAGAGAAAAATTTAACTTCCTGTGTCATGCGGGATGCCATATTAAAATTAATGGATAGAAATGTTTTAGGCGTTATGTCAGCCAGGGCAAAAGATGTTGATAAGCCGGAAGCGTGCAAAATTTTAATAAAGGAGCTTTATAAATGACGAATGAGAAGACTGTGCATTTTATAGGAATAGGCGGCATAGGTATGAGCGGTCTGGCGGAGGTGTTTTATTGTCATGGTTATTCTGTGCAAGGTTCTGATTTAAGAAAATCAAAGGTTACTGACAGGCTTGAAAAGATGGGGTTGACCATTAAAATAGGCCATCGGCCGGAAAATATAGAAGGCGCTGATTTAGTGGTATATTCTTCGTGCATTGCTGAAAAGAATCCTGAACTCGCGGCTGCCAGAGAAAAAAATCTTACCATATTAAAACGCATGCAGGCCCTGGCCATGCTGATGCAGGACAAAAAGGCTATAGCTGTTTCAGGAGCGCACGGAAAAACCACCACGACGTCGCTTGTATCTATTTTATTAATCGAAGCCGGCCTCGATCCTACGGTATTTATAGGAGCGGACGTGCATTTTCTGGGCGGAAACGCAAAGTGCGGCCAGAGCGATATCATGGTTACTGAGGCGGACGAATCAGACGGGACTTTCATTTTATTGAACCCGTTATATAGCGTCAGCACCAATATAGACAGGGAACATATGGACTATTATGGAACTATGGATAATGTCTTAAAGGCGTACAAACAATTTATAGAAAATACAAAGAACGAAGGCTGCGCTTTTATATGCGCCGAAGATGAAAATCTGAAAAATATAGCGAAAGAATCCAAAAAAAGGATTATAAAATACGGCATTTCAGAGGACGCTGATATAAGAGCGGAGAATATCGTGCTCCTGGGCCTTGACGGCTCGGAATTTGATGTAAAATATAAAGGTAACAAGCTTGGCAGGATAAAACTTTCGATACTCGGCCTGCACAACGTAATAAATAGCCTGGCTGCAATAGGCGTGGCAATGGAACTGGGGATGAATTTCGATAAGATAAAAGGCGTGATAGGAGAATTTAAAGGCGCTGACAGGCGTTTCAGAATAACACATCTGGATTCAAACATTGTTATTATAGACGATTACGCTCACCATCCGACAGAAATAAGGGCGACGCTTAAAGCAATGGAATCTTCAGGCAGGCGTATAGTAGCTGTATTTCAGCCTCATAGATTTACCAGGACGAGGGATCTGAAAGACCAGTTTGGCAAATGTTTTGACATAGCAGATCATCTGGTGGTGACTGACATATATCCCGCGGATGAAAAACCAATCGAGGGAGTGAGCGGCAACGACATATGCGAAAGTGCCAAAAGCTACGGCCATAAAGATGCGCATTTTATTTCAAAAGATGATATAATAAAACATTTGATAGACGTAGTTAAGCCGGGCGACGCGGTATTTTTATTAGGGGCAGGGGATATAGGGGAAATGCCTTCCAAGATCGCGAAAACCCTGAAAGATATTAATGCTAAGGTATAATGAGCCATTATCCCGGCATACGAGTTTTAAGATAGGAGGCTCTGCGTATTGCTGGGCGCAGCCTGAAAATCCGAAAGGCGTTTTAGAAGCAGTCTCTTTTGCAGAGAGCAAAAATAAAAAATTCAGCGTAATAGGAAAAGGCACGAACCTGCTGGTTAAAGATGAGGGATTTGACGGCGTAATAATTTGCCTGACCAAAGGTTTTGAAAAAAGAGAAAAAGAAGGCGAAGAAATAATAAAGATAGGCGCAGGGCTTAGCGCGGCAAAGCTGGTAAAATATGCTTTAGATCTGGGTCTGGGAGGTTGCGAATTTTTAACCGGAATTCCTGGCAATGTTGGCGGCGCGATTTTCATGAACGCGGGCGCGAGAAGCCTGGAAGATCCTGCTAAATTCGACGAGATAAAAGATATACTTCTTGACGCGGAAGTTTTAGATTTAAAAAGCGGGAAGATAAAAACTTTAAGCAGAAAAGACATAGATTTTAAATATCGTTATTCAGGCCTGGATGGAAAAGTTATTTTAGGAGCCAGGCTTAAGCTGAAAAAAGACAAAAAAGAGAATATTGAGGATAAAATAAAAGCGTTTAATAAAAAACGGGAGTGGTTTATTAAAATAGGTTTTCCGAACGCAGGCAGTATATTTAAAAATCCCTGCCTTGATAAACCGGCAGGTATGCTGATAGAATCCTGCGGCTTAAAAGGCAGGAGGATAGGCGGAGCTGAGATTTCCAAGGTTCACGCAAATATTATAGTGAACCTTGGCAGGGCAAAGGCAAATGACGTCCTTGGTCTGATAGATTTGGCGAAAACGAGCGTTCGCCAAAAATTCGGCATGGACTTAGAACTTGAATTAAAGATACTGTAAACCTTGGTCCACCTGCCAGGTGAGCCAGATGGCTCACCTGGCAGGTGGACCAAGGTAATGGATTATGAAAAATAAACGCGTAGGCGTATTGATGGGCGGGCCTTCTTCTGAAAGGGAGATTTCTATAAAATCTGGCAAGGCAGTCTGTAAAGCGCTTGAAGCAAAGCAGATAGATTACGTGCCCGTGGAGCTCATGTCAGGTTCAAATACGAACGGCTATAAAAAAGCAGTCTCTGCGCTGATAACCCGCATGAAAATAGACGTGGCATTTATAGCGCTTCACGGAGAATTCGGAGAAGACGGCACAGTGCAGCAATTGCTTGAGGAAATGAATATACCTTATACAGGAAGTTCGTCCGCTGCCTCTAAGGTCGCGATGAATAAAATTACGGCAAAGGAAGTATTTAAGTCGAATAATATACCGATTGCCAGGCATGAAGTTCTGTCCAGGAGCAGTCTTAATAAAAACTGCGATATAAATGCGTATTTTAAATCGCTCGGCTCAAGCCTTGTTGTAAAACCTTCAAATGGCGGATCCAGCATAGGCCTGAATATAGCGGGTAACGAGAAAGATTTAAAGATAGCTATTGATGACGCGTTTAGATACGACGATAAATTGATTATAGAGGAGTATATTCCCGGCAGAGAAATTACAGTGGGCATAATAGAAGACAGTGCTTTGCCGATTGTAGAGATTGTGCCGAAAAGAAAATTTTTTGATTTTACCGCTAAATACGAAAAGGGCATGACTGAATATATTGTGCCTGCCCGGATAGATGAAAAGACGTATAAGATGTGCCAGGACGCTGGTCTGAGGGCTCATAAGGTTCTTTCAGCCAGGTCATTTTCGCGCGTGGATATTATATTGAATGAGAAGATGGGGCCTGTGGTATTGGAAATAAATACCATACCGGGCTTTACCCAGACAAGTCTTCTGCCGAAGGCGGCAAAGTCTATAGGAATCAGCTTTGAAGACCTCTGCCTTAAAATTTTGAACTCCGCATGGTAAAAATAAAAAAACAAAAGGTTCATCCGCACAAAAAAAAGAGAGAACCTCAGCCTAGAGCAAAGCGTAATTTTAAAGGCGTTATTAAATTTATTTTTTGGACGCTTCTTGTAGCGCTCATCGGCGCAGGCATTGTAGCGTTTCAGTACATGTTTGTGGATTCCGATAGTTTTAACGTTAAAGGCCTGGATGTCAGATTTTATGACGAGAAGAATGTGTTGCACAGGGCAAGTTTTAGCGATATTGAAGACAAAGATGTTTTGGGATCCAATATATTTTTAGTGGACCTTAAGAACTTTAAAGATAGAATAGAGCTTAAACATCCTGAATTAAGAGACATTGTCGTTAGACGCGCGTTACCCAATAAATTGATTGTTCAGGCGAGAAGAAGGCTGCCTGTAGCTCAAATTTACGGTGACAGGCTGTATCTTATAGACAAAGATGGTGTTTTTCTGACAGATACGAAAAATAGCGGGGAAGGCATCCCCCTTATTTCCGGGATTAGGGTTAGTCCCTTTAGAGGCAGTTCGGTCCAGAAGGAAAAGATTAATAAGGCATTATTCCTTATATATGCGCTGTCAGTGAATAGAAAACTTTCAGGATACAAAATAAAAACAATAGATATAGCCGACAGCCGTAACATATCTTTTTTTCTCAATGCCAGCGATGCGGAAAAAGTAGAAATAAAGATAGGCGAATCTGAATTTAATAAAAGGCTGGACGTGCTCGCTACGGTGCTGGAGCAGCTGGGCCGGGATATAGATAGAGTAAAATATATTGATTTACGTTTTGAGGACCCGATAGTGGGGCCTAGGTAATATTAAAATTGTTCTCGACTTCGCTCGAACAATATTCTTCGAGCAATCCGCCGTAGGCGGAGAGTCGAGAAGAGCGAGGTAACTATTATGCATGCAGAAATAATTTGTGGTCTAGACATAGGCGCTTCAAATATCCGCGCTGTGATTGCAAATTCTGACCAGAATATACTTGGATTCGGACAGGCTCCTACCAGGGGTTTTTCAAAAAGCGTTGTTTCAAATCTCAGCTTATTGTCAGACGCGATAGAAGCGAGCGTTATGAAAGCGGAAGAAATGGCCAGGGTCAAAGTGCGGAAGGTCATAACCAATGTTTCAGGCGTGCACATAAGGACGTTTCAGAGCCGCGGCTCAGTGTATATCTCTGACAGGCCCAGCGAGATCGCTGGTAGTGACATAAAAAGATGTATAGAATCCGCCAAGGTTATCGCCATGTCTTTGGATAGAGAGGCAGTGCATCTGGTGCCGGTGAGATTTTTTATAGACGACAAGATGGAGATTAACGATCCGCTAGGCTTGTTCGGCTCAAAACTTGACGTAGATCTCAACATCATTACATCTCTTGTCACTGTTTTGCAGAATATCGCGAAGGCTGTTAATCTGGCGGGTTATGAAGCGGACGAGCTGATAGTTTCAGGCGCAGGCACGGGACTAGCTGTTTTTAAAGACGAGGAGCTCGTGAGCGGGGCCGTGCTTATAGATGCAGGGAAAGAGATTACGGAGGCGTCTATTTTTATAGACGGAAAAATCCTGGACTCTTTTACTTTTCCGTTCGGCGGGGACGACCTTACCCAGATTTTGCAGGATAATCTGAAAATCATGTTTGACGAAGCGGATGAGATGAAAATAAAATACGGGCTTGTCGCAAAAAGCGAGGTTACAAACCTTTTATTGCCAAAGGTAGAGGCGGTAATGGAAGATATTTATAAAAAACTGGAGCCGTTCCTTAAGAATAATATTTTTAAGGAGTGGAAATGATTGGTATAATCGGCGCAGGCAATATGGGAATGGCAATAGCGTCGCGCATTAAAGACAGGGTCCTTTTAAGCGATAAGAATAAGCGCATCTCTGATAATGTCACTGTCGCGAAGCGCTCAAATATCATTATCCTGGCTGTAAAACCGCAGGATATGGCAGAAGTTCTGAAAGAAATAAAGCCTTACGTTAAAGAAAAACTCATGATTTCCATAGCCGCAGGCGTAACCACATCATCCATAGAAAAGGCTTTAGGTAAAGTAAGGGTAATCAGAGTGATGCCCAACATGCCTGCCATGGTTGGGAAAGGCATTTCCGCGATTACCCGCGGCAGATTCTCCAGGCCTAGTGATTTAAAAATAACTTTCGGGATTTTTTTAAAAGTCGGAGATGTGGTGGAGGTCAAAGAAAGCATGATGGACGCTATTACTGCTGTGAGCGGCAGCGGGCCTGCGTATTATTTCTTATTTACGCATTTATTGGCTAAGGCAGGCGAGGCAAGCGGGCTTGGGAAAGGCCTGGCGATAAAACTCGCGAAGGCTACTTTTATAGGCGCCGCGGAAATTGCCTGTCATGATGATCTGTCTATGGAAGAATTTGTCAAAAAGGTCGCGTCCAAAGGCGGCACCACAGAAGCCGCCCTGAAAGTATTTAAAAGCAAAAAAATAGAAGGTATCATAAAGCAAGCAGTCAAATCAGCTTTACTTAAATCTTCTAATATTACAAAAGGAGAAATGGCATGCCGAAAGTAGGGGTAATTGGCGGTAGCGGATTGTATCAGATAGACGCATTAAAGGATATAAAGGAAATTGCAATGGAAACGCCCTTCGGCAATCCCTCCGATAATTTTATCATCGGGAACTTAGAAGGCGTAGAGGTGGCATTTCTCGCCAGGCATAAAAGAGGCCATACGATTTTACCCTCAGAGCTTAATTACAGGGCAAATATATACGCCATGAAAAAGCTCGGCGTGGAACAGTTGATATCTATCTCAGCAGTCGGAAGCTTCAAGAAAGAATTAAAGCCTCTGGACATCGTGCTTCCGGACCAGTTTGTGGACAGGACTAATCAGGCGCGCAAGACCACGTTTTTCGGCCAGGGCATAGTCGCGCATGTAAGTTTCGCGGATCCTGTATGCAGCGAGCTGAGAAAAATAATTTACGATGCGGGCAGGAAACTCAGGCTTACGATACATGATAAAGGTGCGTACCTTAATATGGAAGGCCCGGCTTTTTCCACAAGAGCAGAATCTCATCTGTACAAAAGCTGGGGAATGGATATTATAGGCATGACCAACATGCCTGAGGCAAGGCTTGCCAGAGAAGCAGAAATGTGTTTCGCGACTATTGCCATGGTGACAGATTATGACTGCTGGTACGAAGAAGACGTAAATATAGAAATGGTCGTGGGAAATTTACTAAAAAATGTCGATACCGCGAAGAATTTGATAAAAGAGGTGGTACCGCAGCTTTCCAAAAAGAGAAAATGCGGTTGCAGGGAAGCCCTTAAATATGCTATAGTAACTGACAAAAAATTGATACCGGAAAACACAAAAGAAAAACTGAGTATAATAATAGGAAAATACGTGTGATATGGAATATAAGAATACTTTAAATCTGCCCAGGACTGATTTTCCGATGAAGGCCAATCTTCCTGATGAAGAACCTGTCATTCTCGAAAAATGGGAAAAGATGGATCTTTATAAAATGATAAGGGAAAAGCAGAAAGGCAAGCCGAAATACATACTCCACGACGGCCCGCCATACGCGAATGGGAATATCCACATAGGCCACGCTTTGAATAAAACCTTTAAAGATATAGTCATAAAGTTTAAAACAATGCGAGGGTATGACGCGCCCTATGTCCCAGGATGGGATTGCCACGGCATGCCTATTGAGCATCAGCTTTTTAAGGAAATGAAAAAGACAAAGCACGACGTGGATCAGGTAAGGTTCAGAAAAATGGCGCATGAATTCGCAATGAAATTTGTAGAAATCCAGAAGGCTGAATTTGAAAGACTTGGGGTTTTCGGGGATTGGGATAATCCGTATCTTACCCTTAAACCGGAATACGAAAAGGCGGTAGTGGCGAGTTTCAATAAACTCGTGCAGGGCGGCTTTATTTATCGGGGCCTTAAGCCTATAAACTGGTGTGCAAAATGCGAAACCGCTCTTGCAGAGGCTGAGGTTGAATACGAAGATCATACCTCCCCGTCTATATATGTTAGATTTCATACCGAATCCACCTGTCAGGTGAGCCAATTGGCTCACCTGACAGGTGGGCCAGGTGAGTTATTTTTTCTCGTCTGGACAACTACGCCTTGGACGCTTGTTTCAAACGTGGCAATAGCTGTTCATCCTGACCTCGCATACGTGTTTGTCGAAACCGATAGCCATGGAACTTTAATATTGTGCCAGGACCTCCTGGAAACCGTGCTTAAAAAACTCGGCGTAAGCGGCAACGTCGTAAAAACAGTAAAAGGCAGAGAATTAGAAGGCATGACAGCTAGCCATCCTTTTTTAAACCGCTCCTCAAAGGTTGTATTGGCGGATTATGTTTCAAATGAAGATGGAACAGGCTGCGTTCACATTGCCCCGGGCCATGGCCAGGAAGACTATGAAGTCGGATTAAAGTATAATCTGCCGATTGTCATGCCTGTGGATGAAAAGGGCAGGTTTAAAAAAATAGATTCATTCGAAGTTCCCGATGAAATCGTAGGCAAGCCGATATTGGAGGCCAATGATATTGTCTTAAAGATCCTGTCGGATAAAAAAGCCCTTTTGATATCAGCGAGGACGGAACATTCGTATCCATATTGCTGGCGCTGCCATTCGCCGCTTTTATTCCGCGCCACAAAACAATGGTTCCTTGGGGTAGATAGACTCGGCCTGAGGCAGAAAACTCTAGATGAAATAAAGAGCGTAAAATGGATACCTGATGCAGGCGAAAAACGCATCTCCAGCATGATAGAGCTGCGGCCTGACTGGTGCCTTTCAAGGCAGCGCTACTGGGGCGTGCCCATACCTATTTTATATTGCGTTTCATGTAATTCAGAAGTGATAGACAGCCGGGTGATGAAAAACATAGAAGATATTTTCGGCAGCCTGGGTTCTGATTCCTGGTTTTCTAAAGACGCAAAGAGTTTCATGCCGGATGGCTTCAAATGTAAAAAGTGCGGCGGCAATGAATTCAAAAAGGAAACAGACATACTTGACGTCTGGTTTGAATCAGGCGCGAGTCATCAGGGAGTCCTCAGGATAAATAAGGGGCTTGGTTTCCCTGCTGATCTGTATCTGGAAGGCAGCGATCAGCACAGAGGCTGGTTCCAGACTTCTATTTTGATCGGGATGGGAATTGAGGCAAAATCCCCGTTCAAGAACGTGCTTACGCATGGTTTTGTAGTAGATGGCGAAGGCAAGAAGATGTCAAAATCAGCCGGCAACGTGGTAAGTCCGCAGGAAATAATTTCTAAAAAAGGCGCGGACGTACTGAGGCTCTGGGTAAGTTCGTCGTCTTATTTTGACGATGTCAGGGTTTCGGAAGAGATTTTAGACCGCACCGTGGAAGCGTATCGTAAATTCAGGAATACCGCGAAATACCTTCTCGGCAATCTTTATGATTTTGACCCGGAAAAAGACTCAGTAGCCAACAAGGATTTGTTTGAGATTGACAGGTGGGCTTTTTCCAGGCTGAATTCCGTTCTCAAGGAAGTTACGGATTCATTTGAAAAGTTTATGTTTCATGAAGCCGCGAGTTCCATCTATAAATTCTGCATACTTGACATGTCAAATTTTTATCTTGATATTTTAAAGGATAGGTTGTATACTTTTGGGGCTAGTTCAAAGGCCAGGAGGTCCGGCCAGACAGCTCTTTATAAAATTTTAAGTGTTCTCACAAGGCAGATGGCTCCTATAATTCCGTTTACAGCAGAAGAGATATGGGGTTATTTTAATAAAGCTGGCTCGGTGCATCTTGCGGATTGGCCGAAGCTAGAGAGCAATCTGATTGATACTGAGCTCGAGGCCAGATGGCAGAGGTTGATACAGCTGAGGGAAGATGTTTTAAAAGCCCTTGAAGAAAAAAGGATCGCTAAATTAATAGGCAGTCCTCTTGAAGCTAAAGTGAAGCTGGTTACAGCCGACACAGAAGAATACGAATTCTTAAATAGTTACCAGGCAATTTTACGTTATATATTCATAGTCTCGCAGGTAGAGATTGCAATAGGAGATAAAAAATATATCCAGGTTACGAAGGCAGGCGGTAAAAAATGCAGCCGTTGCTGGAACTGGAGCGCGTTAGTTGGAGAGGATAGAAACAATCCAACACTTTGCGAGAGATGCATCGATGTTGTAACGGAGGATAAAACAAAATGACTAAGTTAGAACTGGCAAAATACAAGAGGCTTTTAATAAAGGTGAGAGAAACAATCAATGGCGATATAAATCATATAGCCAAGGAGAGCCTGAAATCCCAGAAAGAATCGTCGGGGGATTTATCCGGTTACAGCTTTCACATGGCGGATATGGCAAGCGATAGCTATGACAGAGAACTGAGCTTGAATATTGCCGGCGAAGAGCAGGAGATTATATACGAGATCGATGATGCATTGAAGCGCATGGAAGAGGGTAAATTCGGACTATGCATCTCTTGTAGCAAGAAGATACCTCAAAAACGCCTTAGCGCAGTTCCTTATGCCAAATATTGCATACAATGCAAGTCAGAAGAGGAAAAGAAAAAGTAGTATCGTAAGTATCCTTTCAATTCTTTCAATCCTCCTTATAGATCAGGTTTCCAAAACAGTTGTTTCTTCAAAATTATCTCCGGGCCAGTCTATACCTATAATAAAATATGTCCTGCATCTGACGTTTGTAAAAAATACAGGCGCTGCGTTTGGGCTTTTCAAAAACAGCACTTACTTTTTTATTACGGTATCTGTGATTGCCGTAATAATAGTAGGGGCTATTCTTTTGAAGGCTATCAGGAATGACAAATTTTTTGGCAGTTCCTTTTTTAATTTCAGCCTTATCCTCATAATATCAGGAGCCCTTGGCAATCTGATAGACAGAGCCAGATTGCGATATGTCATTGATTTTATTGATGTTAGAATATGGCCTGTTTTTAATTTCGCAGACTCATCTATTACAATAGGAACTGCATTACTTATCATTTCTTTTGCCAAATTTGACAAAAATTTAAATATGTGATATAATTTAAGTAAGAAAAAAGAGGTTATTTTTTTTATTCTTGTATTAAATAGATTTAAAAAGTTTAATTAAAAGAGGTTATTATGAGAGAACTGCTTTTTAAAAACATAACCTCAGGGAATAAAAAAAGAAAAGACCTCTATGTCTCCGAGACATTCGATAGAAACGGAGTTACCACTACTACCCAGAGGCATTCTATCTATATAATAGGCGCCCGCAATAAATTTAACAATCTAGAAGAACTGTTAAAATGGAAAAAGACCGTAGGGCTGAATGCTAATAAAAGGCATGTTTTTATTATTAAAAAGCGCGATACTAAGCTCAATAAAGACATGTTTATATGCGATGTTATAGGGAAGTTTTATGCGGTGACTGGCTGTGATATTTATTCGGTGGCATTCAAACATTCTTTTGAAGTGGATTTTTTATACACACATACATCTTAATAAGGGGGTGGTACTATAGTTTCAAGCTTTACTCCTTGGTCAACCCCGGTCTTTTTGATAGATAAAAGGCCGGGGTTTTTTTAATGAGCGCATCAGTTACGAATTAATCACATGTTGACTACCTTATTGCCATATGATAAACTTAAGTCAATTCTGGAGGTTACATTGAAAATATCAGTTTTAGGTGATGGCGGATGGGGGACTGTGTTAGCCATTCTGTTGAAAAGTAAAGGTTTTGATGTTTCTCTCTGGGGAGCTTTCAAGGAAGATATAGAGGCTATAAAACAGGACGGAGAAAATAAAAAATTCCTGCCAGGTTTTAAGGTTCAAAAAACCATCCGGCTTACCAGCGAAATGTATACTGCGTGCGAAGACGCTAATATCATAGTCCTTGCGATACCGTCCAGATTTTTCAGGGACGTGATCACAAAAAATAAAAAGATGTTAAAAGAATCGCAGGCTGGTTTTGTAAGCGTTGTAAAAGGAATAGAAGAAAGGTCTTTGAAAAGAATGAGCGAGATTGCCGGAGAAGTTCTAGGGGGCGCGGAGATAGCTGTTTTATCCGGTCCCAGCATTGCTCCTGAAGTTGCCCGGGGGATTCCGACAGCTGTAGTCGTAGCTTCAGTGGATGATATCTTTGCCAGAAGGGTCAGCGACATATTCAGGACAGAGCGATTCAGGGTTTACACTAATAAAGACCTGGTAGGAGTTGAGCTGGGCGGAGCTCTTAAAAATATAATAGCGATTGCGTCCGGCATTTCAGACGGGCTTGGGTTCGGGGCAAATACAAAAGCAGCCATACTCACGAGAGGGCTTGCGGAGATGACTCGTCTCGGCTGCGCAATGGGCGCTTCCAGAGATACTTTTCAGGGGTTGAGCGGATTAGGGGATATGATTACTACCTGCGTTAGTCCTGAAGGCAGGAATCATAGATTTGGCGTAGAGGTTGGAAAAGGCAGTAAGCCGGAATTGCTTTTAAATAAAAGCGTTATGGAAATAGAAGGCGCGTGGACTTCGGCCGCCGCAGTGGAGCTTGGCAAAAAATATAATGTGGAATTACCCATTACCCAGCAGGTGCATGCGGTTTTATTTGAAAATAAATCTCCTCTTTTGGCAGTCAATGAATTGATGAGTAGAGAGCCAAAAGCCGAATGATTTGAAATCACGCTCCGGGTATGGTATAATTTTTAAGCATGAAATTTGGTCCGGGGCGTGGCGCAGATGGCTAGCGCACCTGAATGGGGTTCAGGGGGTCGCTGGTTCGAATCCAGCCGTCCCGACCAAAAAATAAAAAGGCGCTGTTATCATGGATGATAAACAGGGATTCCAGCCTGACGATATAAAGTTTGAGCGAAGAAAATTCAAAAGAATAGACAGAAGCTATATTGTTTCATATGCGCATCTGGAAGGCGAGGAATTAAAATTTGACGTATCTCAGACTAAAAATTTAAGCGAAGGCGGATTATTTATAGCTGTGCTGGAAAGTGCCATGACACGCAACTTTGGTTTTGAGATTACGACTTGTTCTTCCATAAGAAAAGATGCCTGCCTGTTTGGTGAAGGACAAAGCCGTGTAGTGGTTTCTATTGATGCATCAACAAAAGATACTTTTGAAAACTTCTTAAAAACC